>NZ_CP102268.1:319000-638000 GCF_025148285.1 Marvinbryantia formatexigens DSM 14469
GATTACTTAAAACAACATCCCGAAAGTTCTCCTGCCGCCCGAATTATCCGCTTTCTAAATTTAGAACTTGAATTTGCAGTATATGCCGGATATGAACTTACCTGTTTGGCATATTCTCTTAATTTAGGTGCATGCATTCCGGGACCATCAGAACATTTTGAAAAGCGAACATTTAGTAAAATTTTATATAATGAGATTTCATCTGCAATAAAAAATATCCACACAGATTTTTCTTGCGATGATCTATTTGTATATTTTGAAAGTATTGTCCGTGGGTTAATGGCAACATGGTGTTTCTCAAATAATTCATTTAGTATTATAGAAAAAGGAAAAATCTATATATCACATACCGTTCACAATCTTATCAAAGAATAATTTCTACTTTACAAAAAGCCGATAGCAATAGTAAAATTGCTATCGGTATTTACACCCACAAACCTATACCCACTCCCGACCACCGTTTTTATATACCCTTCTCCGATTTTCCGTCTGAGGGAATACACCACATTCGCCACCGCCGCCCCGCAATGCTCCGGGTCCGCTTTCCAGACCGCTTCATAGATCTGCTCTTTGGATAGAACCCAGGAGGGATGTTGGGCTAAATAGAGTAAGGTAAAGAACTCATGGTGAGTGAGAGGGATGGAATGCCATTGTGATAGACGGTCTGTTCGTTGATGCGGATTTCCAGACTGGGGAATGTGAGGATGTCGGAACTATGGGGGCTTTCTGGGGTTCCGCACCCGGCAATGAAACCAAGACGGTTTCTGAAACGCTCCCGGAGGGAACAATCTTCCTCATCACAATTTCTATCGTTCCAACCAACATCACCACCCACCATTTTAATACTCAATAACCAATGTCTCCTGTCTGCATCAATAGGGCACTCACTATTCTTTCCTTGAATATCCAACAACGCTTAAAAAATACGAAAAGACAAAAAGCACAGCGCATATAACGCAAAATATCAAAACATAGGGTGTCATAGTGTCGGGCAAGGCTTTCCATCCTGTTTCATCTTCAAGCATCTTAACCATATAGAATATTGGAAATATGCAAAGAATAGACATCATTTGTGCTGAACGAAATCCAAACCAATAAGTCAAGAGCAAACAAATTGCAGCCCAAAAAGCAGGAATGAGAACCGACATTGCCATAGACAGGACATAAAGTGTCAAATCCCAATGGCCATATATAAAGCTGGAAATCAAATTAAGAACAATGCTCCCTATAACTCCAGGCACCAAAGTACATACAATGGAGATATATTTGCTTCCCACAACAGCGTAATTACTAATCGGCATTGCCATTCCGAATACAGAGGAAAAACACAAAAACAGGAGGCAATCTGAAATGGATTTACAGAATGAAAAATGCGTCATGGTCATTGACGAAAATCTGCCGCTTGGCATTATTGCAAATACGGCGGCTATCATGGGAATCACCCTGGGAAAAGAGATGCCGGAAGTGGTCGGTGCAAATGCTACAGACCAAAGCGGAAATGAGCATCTTGGCATCATTGAGTTCCCCGTACCAATTTTGAAAGGCTCACCGGAAATCATCAAAGCAATCCGTGAGAAGCTCTATCAACCAGACTTTCAGGACTTGACCGTAGTTGACTTTAGCAATCTGGCACAGGACTGTAAAACCTATGATGAATTTATTTCTAAAATGGGGAACGTGTCAGAAAGCACTCTGCAATACTTTGGTCTTGCCATCTGCGGCTCTAAGAAAAAGGTCTACAAACTCACAGGCAGTATGCCACTGCCACGATAAGCTGAGTCAGCAACAAACCGCTGGTACATGGAAAATCCCCATGCTCCAGCGGTTTGTTTTACAGTTCCATATTCATACAATTTCGCATAACTCTGCTATTTAACCATTTCGCATAACCCCGTCCCCACTTCGGAAACATATCTACATTTCAAATTTCAATAAAACACACGGCCCCAACTGGCAGAAACCTTTGATTTACGGGGCTTTTCTTATCAGCAGCAGACAGAACCGTTTCAATATTCCCCTAAACTTTTATTTTATACTACATAGCGAAACTACACCCCGCACATATTGGGTGGGGTAACTGCTTTACACTCCATTTGATTATTCCTATGCTTAAAACGTCATTAAAATAGATACCAAAATCACATTTACGATTCTCTCCATATTGATAGTGCCATTTGTAACCAATACCCGTCCACCACCAGAGATAGAATCCGCTGGTAAATTATCAAATTCCACTTCTGCAAAACCGAACTCTGTGCTCAAGATTTGATAATACTCACAGTTCGATTCACTAATAATCTCACCTGTACGTTCAACTATATGCATTGGCACCTTTCTCATAGTTGCAATCTTGCACGCATTCCACAAAATCAACTCTCCATATGATGACTCCACATTTTCCTTAATCTGATCTATATTTAATCCATACTCAAGCATATAGGGAACGTAGAACTGAACATTCTCTTTATCCCAATAACTTCCTACATTCCAACATATAACTGCATCAAATTGCAGATCACTTAACACTTCCGAATAAAATTCTCTAGTAACAACATCATTTTCAATAAAACATACATCTGCATCTGGCATTGCTCCAATAGAATACCCTTTTTGCTGCAGTAATTTTTTTGCCTTTTCAATACATTCGTTATTCTTATCAAGTGCAATTACTTTATGACCGTTTTCTAATAATGCTAACGTGCTATAACCAGTACCACATCCCACTTCCAAAATAATGTCGTACTTTTCTATCTTCTTCTGCATCCAATTATAATATTTCTTGTCATAAAAATATTTTGAACTTACTTCCCATTGCTCAGCATACTCTAATTTTTTATCCACGTTTTCCTCTTTCTCTTTTGCGAAAAGGTATCCCTTTTGCCAAAATGTATATCATCCGTTCCGAATTCCTATCCCCTGGGGTAAATCTGTTTCCGCATTGCCATTCTGCGGAAACAGATACACACATCCATTTTTGCTCCAAATCGGCGAAAACCTTTGATTTACTGGACTTTTCTCGTCAGCAGAGCGACTGTTTCCACATGATATGTTTATCGATTAATAATTTTTACCAGTGTTTTAATTTCATCTGCAATCACCTGCAATTATAATTAATCTGCAATATTTTTGAAAGAAATTATTTTATTGCCATTTATTTTAATATGTAAAAATTTATTGCAATTTACTCGAAGTTGACAAATAGTAGACATTGTCAACGCTAAATGGATTGTTGTATAGGGCGGCAGAATCCATCTGCCGCCCTAATCGTTTATGCTATCCTGCACTTTTTTCCTGTACTCATCCCTTTTCTTCTGGTATTTCCCGATATCCCTGTTATATCCCCTCTTTATGTCAGCTTCGCACTGCTGTAATCTTTTATGTTCGGCGCGGCAGTAGTCAGAGCAGAGGTTTACTGGTTTATCGCTCACAAACTCCCGCAGGCAGTAAACGCAGATCTTTTTTACTGCCGCCCTGCGCTCTTTTTTACTGATGTCCTGCCCGGATTTCCAGCTGTAGCCCTTTTTGTGCTCTCTCTGCCATTTTAACAGTGCCTCACGCTGACAGGCGTCTGAGCAGTATTTCTGGCGTCCGGATATAACACTGTACTCAGCGCCGCACACCTCGCATCTATCAATACTGCCGATCGGTCGTTTTACGCCCATTTTTTTACGCTGCCTGTTCTTCTCAAGCTGCGATCTGTATGAACATTCCGGGCAGCGCTTTGCACGCGGTCCGCCCGGAAATTCTCTTCCGCAGTCAGCGCAGACACGGATTTTAACGACTGTATCCAGTTTTTTCTGTTTTGCACACTCCGGGCAGTAATTACGGTCGCGTGCGCCGTAAAATGGTTTACCGCAGCTCTGACATGCTCTCAGTGTCTTTCCGCTTACCATGTCATTTCATGTGTCCGGTATTTTCCGGTATCAATAAGGCCCTGGAGTTCTTCCAGACTGCTTTCTTCTGCAACCTCATCTATCACTTTTTCATAGCTTCCATCTTCGTATTCATTAAAAAATATTTCTTCGTTCTCGTTGATAAGCTGTGTGCTTGCTATTTTTTTCATTGCATCTTCCTCCATTTAATCCAAATTTTTATATTGATTTATTCTTGATATTCTGTTATTCTATTTTTGATGGGGAGCGGTGGCAAGCCCGCCCTCCCTTGTTTCCCGCTCTGCTTACTTGTTCAGCAGAGCTTTTATTTTTTCTTTAGCCTCCTCAATATCTTTGCAAGTTTCAAGGATTTCAAGAATTTTTCTTGTCTGGTTTTCTTCTGCCAGTTCCCGGAGCATTTCGCCTAAATTCATTTCTTCGTCCATGTCGTTCTCCTTTCCCCGCTTGCCCGGTTATTGTCATTTGGTTTCCCTCTTGACAATTATAGTATAACTTATTTTAGTTATAATGTCAATTTTTATTTTCCAAATTTTTCTAAAATTTCTTTCTCCTCATTCCCGTTGCTCTCATAATATATGAGATGTTCCGGCTGCATATGGAGTATTGCGCATATCCTGTTTAAAGATTCCATGCTTATATTGGCGTTCCCATGCTTTATTTTGCGCCAGGTATCCTGTGACAGGACACCTGTTTTCTGCGCTTTATATGCAGTCATTCCGGCAGTTTCAAGAGCTTTTCCCACATCAAATTTATATTTTATCATATTATACATGTCACTCCCTTCTGTATCTACATGATAACTTACAGACTCTAAAAAGTCAATATAAAAATAACTAAAAAAAGTTGCAAAAACGCTTGACAGTAACTTTATTTAGTTATATAATAGCACTATAAGATAAAGAAAAGCAAAACACAGATGGGGGATATAAAAAATGAAAAAATACAACTTATCAAAAATCATGAAAATGGCATGGGAAATGAAAAAGAGCTATTCCTGCAGGGCGCTGAGTTTTGCCCAGTGTCTGAAAAGAGCATGGGACATGGCAAAAACAGAATACCAGAACAGTCTTGTTCCGGACAAATTTACAGACGGGATGACAATAACTGTCGATGGAATGACCCGCACTCTGAGCAGATGGACAAAGGGCGGTTATGACAGGATTTACATTAACGGCGGAAGCCGCAGAGGTGACGGGTTTGTTGATCTGAAGAGCAGGAGAATGTTTCTTAGAGGAGAGCTTACGTATCAGATAAAGATGGCAGAAAAAATTCTCGCAATGACATTCTGATCATGGAGGAATCACTCCATTGGAACAGGAATGGACAGGCGGCAGAATAGTGCCTGCCGCCCACGCGCCTATTTGATTATCGCATCAAATCCTGCTGCCTTCAGCCTCTTTACATGCTTCTGCGCATTCGCAGGGATATCATAAGCTCCTGCCTGTACTTTGTACTGATCATCCTCTGTTTTGATGATGGCAGCAAAGCCGGCTGCTTTAAGCTGCGTGACAAGCTTTTCGGCATTTTCTTTCTTTGAGAAGCTGCCGCACTGTACCCTGTTCTGCTTGTTGAGCGGTTCCGGCCGCATCTCCGTCTTGTGCCCGAAGTACAGATGCCCCCATCTGTTGCTGCTGGAGTCACTGCCGAGATACTGGTACTCTGCAAGCAGCGCTGCGCATTTATCCCTGTCAATTTTCCCATTTCCATCAGAGTAGTTTGTAAAGCTGCGAAACTGCAGGATCACGGCATCCCCAAAGCGGCGCACTCCTTTTTTAAATACGTCGTAGACTGCCTGCCGCGCGGCATCGGATGTTACTTTGGCTCCGTAAGCAGAGTAGTTTTTCCGCATGACTTCCGTGACGGTCTTTCCGTACCCGCCATCTTCCAGCATGTCGTGGATACACTGGGCAACGCCAAGGAACCCGTTCCGGCTTGCGATCACGCCTGCCTCGCCATAAACGACTCTTGCAATGGCTTCCACGCTGCTGTCCCCGATCGCCACGTCTTTGATGTCTGTACCGGTGGTACCGCCGATCAGATTTTTAAAGCGCTCCCAGTCACCACGCGCGCGGATCTGTGACGGGCAGTTTTTCGCGCAGACGTCATAGTGGGTATATACCCGGTCTGCCGGAATGCCCAGTTCTGCCATTACCTGCTTTGTGATTTCCACGGTGTTCCGGAATGCTTTTTCGTAATCATACCCTGCATTTACGCACATCTCAATGGCTACGCTGTTACGGTTATTCACCGTGCCGAACAGCTTTCCTCCATAGTTTACGCCCACATGCCATGTGCCGCGGTTGTACGGTGCCGCGAGGTATGCACTCTTATCATCCACATAAATATGTGCAGACATCCCGTCAAAGTTTCCGTCATGCTGTGCTTTTGCGTGGGCTTTCGCGTCGGCGTCTTTGTCAAAGTTGTCCGTGTTGTGGATAACGATGTTTACCGGATTGTTTCCGGCATAGGTGTTCTGGTCTGAGATATAATCCTTATTGATGTTCATACGTACTCCTTTCCGCGCTTTTGCGCAATAAAGGAGAGTGGTCACCCACTCTCCCGTACATTATCTTTTTATTTGATTATTAACTGCAATTGCTCATATTCCGGCGCTTTCACAAAATCATCTGTCAGCCGGATACCAAACTGCTCGCAAATTGCTTTGAAATTCGCGGCAATCCGGTGTGGGGAAAGATTTTGTCTCACTGCAATCCTGTCCATGACATTTGCAAGCTTCGCAACTTCTCCTACAGGAATTTTCTCTGCTGATATGATACCTATCCCCTCTTCCATTTCATGGAATCTGTTTATATATCTTGCTGTAAATTCCGTGCCCTTCTGCCCTGTAAGCTTGTGGGCAATAAATTCACAGCCTTTCTTGGTGACAAGATAACAGGGAACTGTTTTATTCTGTTCCGAAATATACGTTGATTCTGTAAAGAAATCGGAGGAAGGAATCTTTCCTTCTCCTAGCTGCTTCATGTATCTTCGAATATCTTTCAATAAGTCACAATGCTTCTTATCTACCATCTCCGCCACTTCCATTGAAGTAATCGTACTCTTCATAATCTCGTTCATGATACCAGTCCTTTCCTTTTAAAACATTGTAATCTTTACAGACATTTTTCAACCACTCCTGGTTTTACATCGTACAGAAACAGCGTTGTGCGAGAAATTTTGCCTCCTATCGCCATGACAGCATATGCAATTTTCTTAAATTCATCCTCACTGCGGTACATACTGTAAGTATCAAGTAATGCATCCAGTGCTGTAATATATTTTCTGGCTTCCATTATCAGCTTCTGCGCTTCTTTATTTTCCGGTATATCGACCACTGCACCGCGTGCCACCCTCATGCCTTTGAGAAATACCTCCGGCGTCTTTTCCTTGCCATCTTCAATCATCTCTTGCACAGGACGCGTACTCTGCTTTGTCGGAACAATCTCCTTCTTCTCCGGCTCCTTTGCCCGGAAGTAAAAGTCTACCAGATAATCGTATACCTCCCATGCCTTGTCTGTGTTAAGGGACTTTGCATGGAGAAGGGCACCTTTTTCTGTCCAGAGATAAAGGTGCGCACTGAATTTATGGCAGTCGGGAATTTCCCGACTGGCTTTAAAAGCTCTTAATTCAGCTCCTTCCAGTTTGATATAATGCTTTCCTTCCAAATATTTCTTCTTGTTGTAAGAAAAATTATATGAAATAGTTTTGGTATCTGTTCCATACATCTCCGCAAGCTGGCTTGTTGTTAATATTCTTATTCCGTAATATTCTGCTATTTTGGGTAATTGCATTTTATTTTCCTCACTTTCAAGTTTTGATTGCAAGGAACATCTTCTAAATGTTATAATATTTTTAGAGGATGTTCCTCGGCTGGAAACAGGTTTGTTTGATTGGTAGTCTGCAACCTGTTTCCTATTTTTTACTTTCATCCTCCAAAAGAAGGTGCACGCCTTTTCTTATTGCTTCTCCCTTGGTTATTCCCTTTTTTAAGCAATATTCGTTCAACTTATCATCTGTTTCTTTATCCAGACGAACACTTGTCCTTATATTTATTGGATTCTCTACTTTTGGACGCCCCGTGCGCGGACTCATACAATCACCTCACTTTCAAGCACACATAAATTATATTAAATGCACGCTCAAAAGTCAAGCGGTAATTTATATTGTTTCCGTTCCTTTCTGCATTTTTGCGCAACAAAAGAGGACGGTCGCCCGCCCTTTGTTTTTTCTTGCATTTCCGTTAAAATGGTGTTATAGTGAAAGCAGAGAGGAGCAACCGCCCACAAAGTGGTTAGCCCCGTTGGTAAACAGTAAGCCTACCTTCACCGGCCAAGTGACAAGGTAGGCTTATTTATTTTCGCTTGTTGTTCCTATCTATGTAGGCAAGCAGTGTAATTAAAAATGTTGCAAACAGGATCATGTCCTGGAATGAAAACATTTCCATCCGCACCACCTCCCCTCTTCTGCAAGTCCGGGAGGCTGCCACCCTGTAACACGGTTGTCCTGCTCTTATATTATCATTTTGTATTTTTTATTTCAACGGGAAATTCTTTTATTCCTCCAGCTCCGGCAGCCCCGCCACCGATGTAAGCAGTGATACCACCCCTGCCAGCGCCGAAGAGGATGCCACCAGTACCCAGTTGACCTCCCCCATTGCCACGGATGAGCCGATTGTTGCCACTGCGGTCTGTGCCACGGTCTTTACCGCTCTTACTCCTGCTGCTTTTACCCATTTCTTCCAGTCTCTCATGATATTTCTCCTTTCTTTACATTCCGATCTGTTTAAAGATATATCCGATCACGATGCCTGCCACGGCTGTGGCGATATATCCGGTGATTTTTCTCCACATCTCCCCGTCGCGGGATTCCAGGGCTTCCAGACGCAGCCCCTGCTGTTCCTGTTCTTTCACCATGCTCTGCAGGGATACCGCCATTTTTTCGACCGATATGGCAATCTCCCCGATCTGTCTGGTGGTCTCCTCCAGCAGCGCGATACGCCGGTTCTGGCGCACGTGTTCATCTTCCATGCGCCTGCAGAATTCCTTGTGCTCCTCCCTGCCAACGTAATTGTTTTCCATTGTCCTGTCCTCCTGCCTTTTTACGCGGTATACGCCTCAAAGTATCTGCCCGGGCACAGGGCGGACAGTGTACCATAGATCGCCTGTCCGGGATCCTCAATGCACAGCGCCAGAAGATTACCCTCAACGTAATACTTTCCAGCCTCCGGCTGCATTCCGGTTACCCACGGGACCGGATCATCCACTGTCCCGGCGTTTGTCTCGTTAATAACCGTCCATCCGGCTGCAAAAACGTCCGGTGTCCAGTCTGCCTGTGTGGTGTGGTCCTGCCGGCATCTGTAAAGCCGCCCGTTATACTGGCGGCGGTCGCCTGTCTTGACAGCCTGTCCCGGTGTCCACTCTTCGTGCAGACCTTTTACCTGCAGCGCTTCCGCATCTGTCAGAGCCGCTTTTCTGACAGACATCGCAATGCCCGCGCCAAGCTGGCGCATCATCTCTGTTTTATTCATCTTCCGCACCTCCTGTTAAAAGATTTGCTCCTGCCAGCAGCGCTTCCTGGTTCTGTCTGAGCTCGGAAATCTGTTCCTGCAGGAGCTGCATGCCGGTTCTGGTGTCCGGCTGTATTTCCGGCGTGTACTCTTTCCCGGTAATCTCTGCGTACTGTTCCGCAGTGATCTTTCCAGCCGTCACAAACACGGCAAGATTTCCGTCCGAATACAGTCCCTTGTTATAGTACCTTTTTATGATCTCAAACATCTGCCTGCCCTCCTGTCTGGTTTAATAATATGGCTGCCAGTGCTTCCTCCACTGCATTCTGGCTGCCCAGTATCTCTGCCTGTGTGAGCAGGATCTCCGCATTGATGGTTTCCTGCTCTGTCGGTTTTTCTTCCACCGGTTCCGGGGTATATTCCACCCACTCCCCGTTTACATATTTTTTGTCTGTCAGATCAAAATCACCGGAAACCGGGATGAGATCCGGGCGCTCCACTTCCCCGCTCAGATGGCTGTCACCAATTACCATGCCGGATTCCACATCAATAAACGCATATCTGTACATTTCTGCTCCTCCTTAATAAAACTCGATTACCTGCCAGCTCATATAGTAGACGGCAACATTGTTACTAATTGTCAGCGTATCAGCGGTCAAGCTATCGCATCCAGCCGCAACCTCATCGCCGCTCAAAATAATAACAATACATCTATCCGGATCCACCGTGGCTATAGGGATACTGACCGCATATTCGCCACAAACGCCTTCCGTATTAGTGGTTGTTCTTGCCGTACCCCTCTGCACACTCTTTACCACCCCTTTTGCCGCAACCTCATCCAGCTTTGTGCCTATCTCCCCGTCTGTCAGCAGACCAATGATGTGCGACAGCTTCTGGCTGAGCGTACCGCTGGCACTCCCCGTGTTGTTTTTATCTGTACTGGTTTTGATTTCAGACACCTCTGTCTTGATGGTATCAATGTAGCCTGCGCGCGCCTCCGTCCATCTCCCCATGTGGGTTGCAAGATCCGCAATCAGCTTATTCAGCTTCCCGAACACCGTGCCTGCCGTCGCGCTGCCTCCGGTATCCCCAGTCGCACCTACCTTGCCGGATAAAGTCTGCACTCCTTCCGACGCTGACTGCAGGGCTGCCTTTTCCGCTGCCGTCACAAACTGGCGTTCTTCGTCCGTTTCCACGTTTTCCGCCTTTGCGCCGATATCGAGCACGACTTCCTGCCCGTCATCCTGCTTGTGCTTAATCTGTTTTGTGACCATCTTTTATCTCTCCTTCCCGGACGACTCCCCGCAGCATGGGGGAGCCTCCATTTTTATCATCAGACTACCAGGAAACACAGGGAGCCTGCCGGGGCAGTATCCGGAAGGTCTGAGCCGAAATAAACATTTGCCTTTCCGCTCCACGCTGTTTTTTCGGCGTCACTCACAAACCGGTGCGTGGCATCCTGCGTGATCATGGACGCTGCGTGGGATGCCGGATGCTGGTAGACGGTATCCGTAAACTTGGCGCCTGCCGGAACGTCAGCCTCCACCGTATGACCGCCTACCGTATCCGCGTTACCGCCGTCTGCAGGCAGGCTTTCCGGTTTGTTCTTGATATAGGCGTCGCTGGATGTATCATTCACATTCCAGTCACTCTGTACGTTCGGCTCCGCGTTTGCCGGAGCATGTGCTGCCTGGCTGTGGTCATATGCGGTTTTTCCACGGTCACCTCTGTAAGCCGAGGATGCTGTCTCGCCAAGCGCGATCGTATCCGAGATCACGACATATGTGGTACCGGACCAGCGGTACGTCTTTTCCGTCTGCAGGTCTACATAGATCTTCCCGGATTCTCCGGCAATTTCCGTGGTGTGCGCAGCCTCTTTATAGAATTTTCCTGCGTTCAGATAGCCTTCAATAACATCGTCCACATAGGACGGCAGCTGCGCGGCCGGAACCTTTCCGGTGTTGTCAAGTTCCGCAACACCTCCTGCCGAACCTTTGCTGGTTGCCGGAATGGCACCTGTATCCGCCGCGGAAAGCGTGATGTCTGCTGTCAGTGCTTTCCCGTTTACCTTCCGGCTCACCGGCACTTTTCCATTAAACTCTTCCGTATAATCCGTCTCGTCCGCCCACTGGCCTGTTCCGTTTCCGTTGTTTTTCAGCACCTGCCCTGCCGTGCCTCCTGCCGGAAGATGCTGGTATCCGGGTGTGGTCGGATGGGTATATGCCGTGCCTGTGACATTCTCCTCCCACTGGCTGCCATCCCACATGTATTTTTTGCCTGTTTCCTTTACAAAGACATCCAGACCATCATACGCCGCCCTGATCGTGACAAGCTCATCACGCTCTGCAATGGTGTCAACCACATACCTTGCATCAATCGGCGCTTCCGCCTGCAGCTTAAAGCCGCTGGCAACCGTAATTCCTTTTTTCTCCGCAAAACTCATACCTTTTCTACCTCCCCTTAATAATTGAATGTCATCTTGAATGCAGATACCGTTGACGGATCGTTTACATAGACGTTATAAGCTACGCCGTCTACCGTCACCTCGGATTTTGCAAATGTACCGGTTACGTCAAAGCTGTTTGCATCCAGAATCTTTGCAAGGTTTCCGTAAGACTTCGGATAAGCAAACAGCATCCGCTGGTTGCTGCAGGTAAACGTAAATGTCTTGTTGCCTTTGGCAGTGACTGACTTGGTTGCTGCTTTGACCAGTGCCTCATTTACCGCCGCATCCACCGCGATACTGCCATAGTAGTACGGGCTGACAAACGTATATGTGCCTGTCTTTGCTGTTACCGTCTTATTATCCGCATCCGTTACCGTGACGGAGAGCTGCTTGTTTGCCGTTACCGTCAGCGGAGCAGTAAGAGTCACGGTGTTCACACCAGCCTTGATGCCGCTTGTCAGCACCCCGAGGGAGGCTGCTCCGTCAAACACCTCGATTTTTGAGATAGCCGCGGATCCCATCGTGATTGTCACATCCACAGCAGTTACGCTCTGGGAGGTTCCAGCCTCAACAACGCCGCCGTTTGCCGGCTTCATCGCTGCGGATACGGTCGGCGCCACATACGGATGCAGGAGCCTGTCGATCATATCGATCGCTTCCACGCCATCTGTGGGCGGCACATAGCCCTTCGGGATACCGCCGACAGCAACCGTGGACGGCGTCTGGTTTTTATATAGCGTGTCGTTCGCCGTCGCTCCTTCCTCGACCCCTTCCAGCTTTTCTTTTTCCTCACTTGTATAATCGTTCGTGGACAGGCCTTTCCCGGCTACCTTGTCCACCTTGTTCCCGACCGCCGCATCCAGGGCATCCGCCACATCCTTGTGGGATGCGATATAATCCGCGATCTCCTTTAAGGTATCATACGTTTCCGGCGCGCCGCCGATCAGATCCCCGATCTTCGCGTTTACGTAATCAACCACAGTCTGCTCCTCGCCGTCCGCATCGCTCATCATGACTGCGTCCGCAACGGTTTTCGCAAACCATTTCTCCCATACGGGAGCCTCTTCCGTCCCGGTGTTCCGGAACATAAACACTCTTTCTTTTGCCATCCTTTTTTGTCCTCTCTTTCTTTTTTATAATTTTGCTAAAAAGACAGTGCCTTCCGGAGCATCCTGCTCCTGCGACACTGCCAGTCTGCCGTTAATTATTGACCCGGCTTCTGCTGCTCCGGATGCGCCGCCTCCGGCTTCCGTGCCAGCCCAGTACTGTGCGCCTGCCGGCGGCGTATCTCCGAAAGACATATTTGAAAATGACGCTGCACGGAAAACTCCCGGCATTCCATCCACGATAAACAGCGTGTCGCCGTTCCCGAGGATCGTATCCTCCGGACCGACCAGGACTTTGCTGCCACTGCCTCCGGACTGCATCGCCCGTAAAAGATACACTTCATTATTAAGGAGTACCTGCACAACCGCATTGAACAGATCTGCATGCGCCGGATCTGTCGTTTCAAATTTTCTCAGCTCTTCCACAAATTCCAGATGAGCAGGAATTTCAAAATTAGCCATCTACGGATCCCTCCTTATAAAAAATGTCGTCAATTTCAAATGCCATTTCTATATCTTCATCTTTCCCCTTGTCCATAAATGATTTGATTGCCACCAGATCCCCGTCCGCGTCATATAATGCCATTTCATTGATCTGTATCCCTTTCAGCGTCCCTTTTGCCAGAGTACAGGTGTATCGTATGCAGGTATCTGACATGATCTGAAATCCATCGATCTTCTGACGGTAAAGTTCGTTTCTGAGATAAGGTTCATCCGGATCCGGCATCCGGATGATACCGTCCGATACAGCGCCATCCCCGAACGCAAAACCCGTTATGCATGGCAGCGGCGCGATTCCCGCTCTTGCTTCCAGCATCTTTCTGATCCCGATCGTCGTTACAATACTTTTTGACATCCTCACATCACCTCCTCTGTTTTTTCTGCATCAATATTTTTACTTCCGTCAAGACGATGCGCTCCATCGAGAAGCCACCAGTCCTTATAAACCGTGATCTTTCCAGCAAATGTTTCCCTCAGATTCACATCTCCCCGGATCACCATGTTCATCGGATTTAAATCCGGATAAGCCAGAAGCACGGAACCATCCAACAAAAAAGAGCCATCAAGGTAATAAACCCCAGTAGCCCACGGTACACAAAAACGTATTCTTATTTTACTAAGCAGCATGTCATTTCTGTTTTCCACGGTGGTTCCGATCCCATACATAAAAGAGAGATGAGACGGTTTCATACTGCGGATTTTCTGAAAAAGATCGCTTAATGAATAGGTAAAGTCCAGATCCTCAAACCGCACCTTAAACGTATACGGTTTCACATTTTCTGTAATCTCTACTTTCACTCCGGTAGCCAGATAGATCCATTCCTCCAGCCTGTCCGGATTCAGAGGCGCCCGCATATTTCTTCTCAGAAAAATTTCTCTTCTGCGCTCCTCCAGGCTCTTTGTGGAATCCACGGGTATTCCATACAGGATCTCATGATACATGAGGCCCCATGTTGCTGTTTCCGGAAAAACCTGCAACGGAAGTTCCGTTACCAGCCTCTCCGCATCCTCATATTCCTCACCGGTCACCTGGTACAGCCATTTTCCAACATAGGAATTCTCGTACCATCCTTTTGTCACCGTTCCTATCATTTTTTTCGCAATCCGGTTCGTTGGGAAATTTTCCAGATTCATTCCACCACCCCGCTTGCAAATGTGACGCTTTCCGTTATCGGAAATTCATTTGTGTGTATCCCGATATTTCGCACATCCCCATTCATCCGGAAATCGGTATAGTCATTTACCCCATCCGTTTCTGACAGCACAGACGCGGCTCTTGTATATTTAACCTCCCCGTCTGCCAGTGCTTCATCGTAATATTTCAGAAGATTCTTTTCAAATTCTGCGCGGATCGCCTCCAGCGTATATCCTGCTTCCGGTTCCACCGTTGCTGTATACGTAACCGTAACCAGATCCGGCGCGCTTACCGTAAGAATCGCCCCGATCGGAGCCTTTCTCTGTATCCTGTCTTCCGGGTGCATGATATACGTATACACTTCATCGCAAATATGCTCATTTGCGGGACGGCCATTGGAATCAATCAGAATCAGCTTTACCGTTCCCGGTCCATTCCATTCCGGAATCACCGACGCCGCGCCAACACCAACTACCTCTTTTGCCCACCGGATATAGTCCGCATCATTTCCGACAAATGAAACCCCACTCTGGTAATATTCCAGTATTCTGTCCCGGTAGTCTTCGTCAGACTCCTCTTCGCTTCCTCCGGTAACCGCCTCCGGATTCCAGATCTTTGTCACTTTCTCCATCGGATTCATGGCAAGAGTTATAGTTCCGGCAGCCACATTCGACCCAGTACCGCTTTCCAGTGCGACGATTTCCACGACCGCAACACCGGATTCCGGTATCTCTACCGGTTCTTCGGATACAAATTCAATAGAAGCGCCCGTATCCGCAGCGGCAGTGCAGAATATACTCTGCCCTTCGATTCTGGTTCCCGGCTGCGCAGTGATCTCAAGCTTCCCATATGCGTATCCGGCCGGCTTCCGTGTCAGACCCGCCTGTTCTCCATGGAGGTCAAGCCACTCTCCCCACGCATATTGCGGAAACATCAGCATCAGCGTCCGTACTATATGGTACTGCACAAGTTCTGATTTCTCCAGTGCTGCCGGATAAGTAATATCATACGCAAAATCTCCCGGCATTGCACTGATGTCCATCGGAAGATTCTGCATCATACGTTCATGGATTATATCAGCGTCATTGTCCTGCACAAAATCCGGGTATACAAACTCCCGCATCTTCCTCACCTCCCATCCGCTTTAATCACAATTGCCAGAGGGAACTGCTCCCATTCAATGCCGCGGACCAGAAACGAAACCTTTACCGAATCACCCTGCCACATAAACGAAAATCCCTCCACCGTTTCCGTTCGCGGATTTGCCGCAAGAGTTTCCTTTATCGTCCGCTCTATTGCCAGTTCTACCGCATTTTCGTCATTCTCCTTGAGCGCGTCATCTATTTCAGAGCCGATATCGTTGCTGTAAGAAGCGCAGCTGTACCGTGCCGTGGAAACAGCCTTGACGCACCAGATGCGGTAGGCTTCCTGTCCGTCATTCATGACAATCCGGTTTACAGCATCCCTCACAAAATCGCCTTTTTCCAGATCCCATGCAGGAGACGGCTTATATTCCCTGTCATATTCCTCCTCGTTTTCTTCCGGTATCTGGATATCCACCACCGGAAACAGTCCTGTCTCTTCACCCATTCTTCTCACCTCAGATCCCGTCAGCCCTCATGACAATATCAATTACGACCGCTGTATCCTGCACCCAGGTTACCACGACATGGTCTCCCGGCTTTATCTTTCTCATTTTTTCCGGAACAAAAGCAAAACCGGAGTCCTCCGTTGTTTTAACCTCAGCCAGTCTGTCCCCTGTGTTTCCGAGTGCAAGCTGCCTGCAGACCATATAGTCAGCAGCCGGTATAATTTCCGGAAAAGTATTGCATTTCAGCCCGTTCCCCGCCGTTATTTCCGCAAAATCGATTTTCAAATCCGAAGGTATATGCTCCTTCATCCTCGCATCCATAACAGCCGCAAACTTCGCCGCTCCCGAATTTCCATTGTTGTCCATGTTGCCTCCTCCAGCCGCTTCCCTTCCTGCATGATTCTGCATTTATTCCCTGGCTGCTTTTACAGTCATTGTCATTTCCATACTCTCACAGTCGTGGACAATACTCATCACGTGATAATAACCAGTGCCTATCAGCGGAGATTTTATGTGGATAACATCTCCCTTTCTCACCGAAGGCAGATCTACCGCCTTTATCTTTATCTCTTTTTCCGGATCCCCTTTTTCTTTCAGAATCTCCTTCGCAGCCTTTTTTGCCTCGCCCAGACTTTCGTCATTGCCCCTGTTATAAATTTCCTGGCGTATTCCATATTCCGTTTTTCCATCCACAGTAGCTTCGAGCGGACGTCTGTCATTGTCACCAGCTTCCCCAAAAACCTTAACTCTTGTAACCATTCCAGAAAGATTCACCTTATAAGACACAGACGTAAAATTTTTATCCTCCTCAAAATGGTAAACGGTCTCGTTTCCTCCATATCTGAGCACCTGGACTTTTCCCTTTACCGCGCGGAGAAATCCTTTTCCCCCGCCCTTCTTCTCTGCTTCATCCAGAATCTTGGTAATAATAGATCCCAGCTTTTCGTTATTGTATTTCATTTTGCCGTGCGTTACATCCGGACCGGTGTAGGTTTGAAGCGGTATTTTCCATTTTGAGAAAATTTTTGAAACCGCTGATTTTGTTTTAATGCCCGACGAATAATACACATTATCTTTTGATTCCTGCAGATCCCTCAGCTCATCATACGCTTTTATTTTCAGTGTCTCTGAAGACAGTTTTGCGCCCAGCGACCATTCATCGATTTTTCCCCGGACAGCCTCCTGTGCGTTCTTTCCATCGTATGAATACCGCAGAACCACATAGCATCCCGGCTTTGCGCTTGAAGAAAGCTTCCCTCTTGATATCCCGTCATTCTTTGCTGAAAAAGATATCCTTGCCGCCAGTTCTTTTTCCTGTTCCTCCCACCCAAGATCTTCGATCAGAGCGGTTATATCAATCTGTTCCCCTTTTTCCGTAACAAGGATCACCTGGTACCGGTACCGGAACGGGTTTATATCCATCTGACCACCTCCGCCTACGGAATAGTAAGCACGCATCCCGGAAAGATCCAGTGCCCGCTGTCGCTGGATCCATATCCGTATTTCTTTGCCGTGCTCTCTATCGTGCTTTTATTTGCATCATATATCTTCTTCCAGTCTGACCCGCTTCCGCCGTAAAACTTCCTTGCAATAGCCCAGAGGGTATCGCCGGATTTTACCGTATACCTTTTTTTCTCTTTCTTCTCCGACTTTCGCGGTACCGTCTTTTTCTTTGTGCTGTCTGTGGATGCAGCTTCCTTAATCGTTGTCACCTTGTTTTCCCGGTACACCACAAAAACAATTGAATACTCATAATCCCCGTTCCCGCCAGACTGTTCGTATTCAAATGATTTTATCGTCACATCCTTATTGATATTTCCACCGGAAACGATAAGGTTCAGAACCGTCCCGCCGTCTCTCCACTGCTCTATCTTATTGATACAGTCTGCCGGATCCAGCCATAAACGGTTCAGCCACGCCGCGTCTTTTCTTGCTTCGCCCCAGAATGTTCCTGTCCACTGGACTGTCTGCAGGTCCGCGCCGGACGGGAATGCATAGGTGCCGTCCCGGATAATGTCATATTCCTGGTACTTTGCATCCCCTTTTACCTTTATGCTTTCCGGCATGGATGGAAAACGCAGGGATGATTTTGTATTTTCCTTTTCCTTCAGATAAATATCCACCCTGGCTCCCTCCTATACCGGCATATTTGCAAAATGTTCCGCGACGCGCTCCGCAACCTCGTTGATCAGATCGTCCGACGATTCCCTTAACTGCGCTTTGATCATCTGCGCGATCGTCTGCGGGTTATCCCGGCTGATCTCAAAGGACGGGCTGAAATTCAGCTGTATCTGGATATTCTCTTTTTCGGTATTCACCGGTATATCTGTCTTATCCGCTTCAGCGCTTCCTTCTCCTGCTGCTCCGTCCGGATAAGCGATGCTGCTGTATTTTCCAACGATTCCGCCGTCTGCGTAAGCCGCCACTCCAAGCGCGCGTCCTGCCTGCTCCCACAGCTCGATTCCGCGTTCTCTTCGCTTTGCGCCCACCGGAATTACAAACTCCGGTCCGTCCTCGCCGATCCATGACAATAATGGTCCGTCAACGTAACGTCCTTCTGCTGATGCAGCTGCCCCTGCTATCGTCGCAAATGCACTTCCTCCAACCGCTGATACATTGATGCTGGCTGACGGATTTGTGATGTGCCAGTCAAGTGTAACAGCCACATCTGCACTAGCGCTAAATCCAGCCACAAATTTCCCCTGTACCTCTGAATTTACCTCGCTGTAGACTCTGGAGATCTCACCCGCGCTGTTATTGTGCGTCATGGTCATGTCCACATCTGCGTCTGCCGGAAGAGGTTCAGCAAATTCATCCTCTGTCTGCGCTTCCGCCTCTTCGCGCGCCTGGGATGCATCTACATCACCTGCACCTAAATTTACGTCTGCATCTTGCTCCATCGTCGGGTTTTCTGCGTCCGCCGCTGCATTTTCCGCAGCGCTTTCCAGCGCAGACATATCAAAGGTAATGGCGTCTTCCGGAACAGTGATTGTTGCCCCCATTGCTACCTCAGCAGCAGTCTCATATCCGTTCGCCTGTGCCAGTTCATCTGCCTCCATATTTACCGCGGCAGCGATCTGTTCAAGGGCGCTCTGACCATCGACTTCCACCTCTCCGAGCGTTATCTGCACGCCCTCTGTCGTTATTTCAGCCTGGCTTTCAGAGCCGGACAGCGCCTCCTCAAAGCTCTGCAGGGCTTCCTCTGCAGCCTGCTGCGCTTCTGAGGTATCTGCATTCAGCATATCCGTAGGAATTTTCAGCTCCATATCCGGATAAATTGTATACGGATCTTCGATTCCGTTATATGCCGCTATCTCACGCCAGTCAATGCCGAGGGCGTCGCCAATCTGCGACAGAGTGTCTCCTTTTTTAACATTTATTTTAACCTCCCCGTCTGCTTCACCCTCGACCGTTCCAAGGTCTCCCAGATCGTCCTGGATCTTTGACAGCCATTCCTCCTTGTCAATGTCAACTTCGCCGTCAACACTCGTCTTCAATCCTTCTATGCTATACTCTTCATCCGTGGTTTCAAGCAGTGCGCGCTTCCATGCCGCCGAAAACTCTTCCGGAAGCTGTCCTGCTGCATCCATTTCACCGATTGCATCAATCAGCGCCTGATTGCCCGAATCTGCAAGCGCATTCGCGTAAACCTGCATAGCCGCATCCGCGTCTCCTGCAGCTGCGCCCATCTCCATATTTGAGGTAAACTCCTTCATCAGCGCTTCCGGCACTTTTTCCCCTGCTTCTGCATAGGAATCAATGATCCTGGTCATGGCGTCCGAATCCGGTTTCATTTCCTGCCAGAGTCCGTTCAGCGCATTCTGGTCGGCGTCCGTTACGATTCCAAATGCTCCCAGACCGTTCCCGGCGCTCAGGGATTCCGCGTCCAGACCTATATTCATGGCCCATATGTCCATTATGCCATTTTCCAGATCCCGCTGCGCCGACTGTACAGCTTCATCCGCCAGTGCCTGCGCAGTTTTCCTGTTCTCCGCGATTTTTCCGCCGTATGCACCCTGCAGCGTATCCCTTCCAAGCTCCAGCCCTTTCGCGGTCTCCATTCCCCTTTGCTGCCGGACATACCCTTCTGTCATTTTATGATACGTGTCATTTTCTTCCGCTGTAATCCTTCCGGATGCCTCCATACCATTCAATTCCGCATACCAGGCTGTAACATCCTCCCGCACAGCCTCCATTGCGCTTTCACGCTGGTCCCGCACAGCTCCAAGCAGCTCTGTAAACGACCCGCTCTCCAGATCCGCCGCGTTCAGACTCCCGTATTCCTGGTTGATCCAGTCCCACTTTGCCTGCGCTTCCGCCTCTTTCCACCTCGCTGTGATACCGTTCATCTTCGCCTGTAGCTCGCTTATTGCCTGCTCCTCATCCACATCGATGATTCCGTCCAGAAGTGCGGTTTCGACTGCGCTTCTCAGATCCTCCGACAGATTTGTCAGCTCCAGATGATCCGCTCTTGCCCACTTCTCAATATTACCAGACAGCGTCTCGCCCTCTTCCGTCCCGCCAAGATATGTCTGCACATGGATACTTGCGGCAAATGTCCGGCTTTCAAGCTCATCGATCTCGCTGTTGATGAATGTCTCAATATTCCCGGTATATTGCTGCTGCTCTTCCGGCGTCAGTTCTATTCCAAGACGTCCCTTGAACTCCAGAACATCATTTGCCCGCAGCGCTTCCTCCGCTTCTTTTACAAGCCTGTCGGCATTTTTCACCTCATTCAGTGATACCTCCACATTCGCCAGATACTTCTGGTCAAGGATTCCTGCCGCAATTTCCTGCGCTTCTTCCGCCGACAGTCTGATATCCCCGAAATGATCTTCCAGACTGCTGCTGATCTGATTCTGGTTATAATCGTCAATCGCCGTTCCGATACCAACAACAGCAGCCGTGACCGCCGCTGCTGCCAGTCCGAATTTTGCAGCCGTTGGAACCATGCCGGAAAGATTGCCGATAAAAGAACCAAGCCCTGTAGCCTCTTTCGCCGCTGTCCCGATTCCTTTTATCACTCCGGAAACCGGCGCAAGCACGCTGGACAGCTTTGCAGCTGTTCCCATCATTCCGGTTGCCCCTTTTGCCAGAAGCGCTGTGCTCATCCACGAAGCAATACCTGCTTTTTCACCACCCGGAAGTATCCCAAGTGCACTCGAAAACAATGTTCCGACTCCATCGGCAACCAGCTGCACGCTGTCCCCGCCTGCCCATTCCAGAAAAGGTTCCGCTATGATCTTATTCCAGGAAAGATTGATCTTCCCAAGAAAATCAGCATTCGCCCATTCTTCTGAACTGGTCATGTCATGGATGGATCTCTTCATTCCTTCTGCCTTTTCGTCCACCATATCCATAAATCCGTCAAGAGCAGACCCTACCGCTGGCATTGCCCCCGTAACCGCGTCCGCAGCGCTGCGAAGATAAGGTGAGAGACGTTCTCCCAGACTGGTCTTCACACCATCTAACGCAGACTGCATCAGCACGAAGGAACCCTGCAGATTATCAAGCATTGTTTCACTCATTCTTTTCGCAGCCCCGTCCGAATCATATACCGCGCCGGTCAGCTTATCAAAATCCTCTGCAGATGCATTAATAACAGCCAGCATACCAGCCATCGCTTCCTTGCCGAAAATGGCACTTGCCGCCGCAGTCTGCTCTGTTTCCGATAACCCGCCAAGACTTGTCCTTAAATTGTCCATAACGCCCTTTAAGGACTTCATATTTCCTTCGCTGTCTGTAAGACTGATCCCGTACTTATCCATGGCCTTTGCCATGCTGTCTGTTGGAGACGCCATATTTGCAATGGACGTTTTCAACGCGGTTCCTGCCATGCTTCCCTTTATGGATGCATTTGCCATCAGACCAAGTGCAATGGATGTATCCTCAACACTGTAGTTCATGGCTCCGGCTACCGGTGCAACATACTTAAAAGATTCCCCCAGCAATCCGACATTCGTGTTTGCGTTCGCACTCGCCTGCGCCAGAACATCTGCAAAATGCGTGGAATCGCCTGCCTGCATGCCAAATGCAGTCAGCGCGTCTGTAACAATATCTGATGTACTGCCCAGATCTTCTCCGGAAGCAGCCGCAAGGTTCATAATGCCCTCGATACCCGAAAGCATATCCTCCGTCTTCCAGCCCGCCATTGCCATATAATTCATGGCCTCGGCAGACTCCGCAGCCGTAAATTTCGTCGTTGCACCCATTTCTTTCGCTTTTGCAGTAAGCGCGTCAAATCCTGCTCCGGATGCCCCGGAAATGGCTTTCACCTGGCTCATCATACTTTCAAAGTCCCCGAATGTACTGACCGTGTCTGCGACTCCAAAAGAAACCCCGCCGATTGCCGCCGCCTGTGCAATAGGGTTTTTTGCCATTCCGGCAACTTTTCCGAGCGGAGCAGTTACCGTGTCGATCACACCAATCGTGGCATTCCAGGTAGTACCGGAAAAAGCCGACAGCTTATCCGTCACCCCATCTATTACCGCACTGGCGGTATCCGCCGCTCCGACCACAGCGCTTACCGCCATCCCACCGACAGAATGGAGCTTGTCCCGCACCATATCTATAACAGGACTTGCGGTATCACTCGCCCCAAGCTCCGCTGATGCCGATGCCCCGTCAAGCGCTTCTACGGCATCCTCCACAGATCTTACTACCGGTGTGGCGCTGTCATCCGCCCCCAGCTCTGCCCAGCCCATTGTTCCGCCAAATGCTTCCACGGCATCATTCGCCGCATTCACAATCTGCGTTGCATTATCCTGCGCACTGAGTTCCATATCAACAAATACCCCATCCAGTTCATACGCCGCATCCTCTACGGCTTTAATAACCGGTGTTGCATTGTCGTCCGCAACAATTTCTGTCTTATGTACAATTGTTTTTTCTTTGTTTGTCTTATCAAAAGACTTTTCCATTCTGGATCGATATTCCCTTTGCTGTTTCTCGACTTTCTGGAACGCTTTTTCCATTCTGGATAAGTTTTCAACCACACCGGATGTTCCAGGGGCGGTGTTATCCTGCACCTCAACCGGAATCTCAATTTTAATCGTTCTTTCTGCCATGGATAACCATCACCTCCTGCTCTGCTGTTCCAGCCGGATCATCGTAGACGCAAACATAAAAGCCCGCACTCCCGCAGGCTTATCCATAACCTCATCCGGCGGGATCCCCTGCCTCTGGAAAATCTGATGAAGCAGGGTTGATTTCCCACCGGCCATTATTAGTTTTTTGCGGTTTCCACCTGCAGATCTTCTGATCCATATCCTCCGATATCGTCAATTGCTTCCATGATTTTGTCCTTTTCACCCGGTTTCAAAAGAGCCTCCACGACATCTAAAGCATTGACAATCACTTTTCCCTGTTTTCTCAGACCCTCCCAGAGTTTCTTATTGTTCCAGATCTTTTCCTGGTCCTCCTGGGTCGTGGAATTATAGATCATCGAGCTGCGATATTTTGCCGTATCCACTTCACTTGCCACTTTGACTCCTGCACGGCGGTTCTTTTCATATTTGGTATATTTTTTACGGATAGCAAACGCATCCTCCTCGCTGAGAGGGTGGATAGAGAACGAAAAATAATGTCTGCCGTTACGGACAATATCGATTTTCACTGTTTCATTCGCCGCGCTATCTGCAGCTGCCAGCAGCCCCTCTAAAAGATCCCCTTCGTTCTCCTGGTAGATGTTTTCTTCCTTTTCCGTCATATCTGTTTCGATTGCTTTAATCTCTGCCATTTCTGCTCCTTTCCGCGCTTTTTTGCGCAATAAAAGAGAGCGGTTTCCCGCCCTCATGTATATTACTCTCTGATACAACCAGATTTTTATGCGTCAGATCGTAAGTGCAGACCGGTACTCCGGCTTTCCGTTGCAATGCAGGTTATATGAGCGTTTTAAGAAATCTCCTGTGGAAACGTTCTGCAGGTCGTTGTCACCACTGAAGATGCACTCCCTGTAAGTAATACGCTCCTGCGAGCCATTTCTTCCCTCGATCGCGCCATCCAGCGTCAGAACCGGTGATTCTCCCGCGCTCACTGCCGCCAGAACCTGGTTGAACAGATATCCATCCAGCACCACAATCTCCGAAATGGTGATGGTAATGCCGATGGTATTGTTCACTTCAAGTTCCAGATTCTGTCCGATCGGATTATATTTATTATTGTTAAATGCTGCCTTTGCCTGGAAACTGTCAACCTGCGCCAGCTGCTCCCCGTTTTCGTTATACAGCATGGCATCTTTACCGGAACGGCCATGCCTTGCGTCTGTTGATGCTCTTGTATTTAACATCCTTTATTTCCTCCCTTTTCTCATTATTCTGCCTGTGTGCTGAACCGGAATTTGTAGAACAGATATACATGCTCTGCAGAATCCTTATCAATCACGTCAATGTCAAAATAGCAGGAATCCCCATCCGGCACATACGTGGAGCTTTCTGTTACCGTTCCGGATACCAGTTTACCCTCCTGCACCATATCGTTTACGATTTTCTGGAGCTTGCCAACGATAATTGCTCTTCCGTTTACGTCATTATCCACCTTTCCTACCAGTGCATCTGCCTGGGCATTGGTCCTGTACAGCAGTTCATACCTGGTCTTTACGCGCCGGATTTTTTTCCAGCCTTCATCGTGGTTTTCGTCCGGACTGATCAGGGTATTCACTGCTGCATCCAGCCATACCTCGTTATCCGTATTGTATGCCAGTGCAACGCATCCATTTTTGATAGCCTTTTCATACTGGCTGTTTGTGAAAATCTCTCCGATTTCCGTATACCGGTCAATAACCGTATGAGTAAGCGACTGGTTCGACGGACACGCCGCAATCATTCCTGCCACAAGAGCGGCAACGCGGTAACCTTCCAGAGCCTCCTCTTTTGCCTTTACATCCGCATTCAGGATATAGACCATGTTCTCTTTGCCAAATCCCGTTGCTGATGCAATACGTTCCTCGAAATCTAATGTGGTTTTCTCTGCAACCACACCAATTCCGAACTGTCCCGCCTCATAGATCCGGTCAAGGAACGCAGACAGAAGATTATGTACCCCGCTGTCCTCCGTATCCACACAGATGGTATTGAAATAATACTTTTCTACTTCCTCCAGAGCCATTCCGTAATCAGCATTCGTAACTTCCGGATCTTCCCCGGCAGTAAATGCCGACTGGTTGACATTCGTAACCACACCGGCAGCCCCGTCTCCTTCCAGTTTTGCCGTAAAATTCTTTGATTTCGCAAAACCTTCTGCCAGAGCTTTTGCCTCATCATCTCCCGCAGTAAAATTTACCCTCTCAAATTCCCGGGTACCACTGTAAATAATGCATTCCTTGCGGGTATCATCCGCCAGCTTTTCCCGGACACTTACAGTAAATCCCATCTTACCGGGATATTTCGCTGTGAGAACCACACTTCCTGTCGCCGCAGCCAGGGAAACCGTTTCTGCCGTTCCTCCGTTCCCCACACGGCAGGCAATCAGCTTCTGCGCTCCTCCATACAGTGCTTCCCTGAGCGCATCTGTAGCCGCTCCTTCCCCGTAGATCTGTCCATATCCATCCTCTCTCTCAATCACACGTACCGTCCCGAGAGGTCCGAAAGAGGCTTTAAAAAGAATGGCAACTACGCCATCCACCGCCCCGAATTCATTCTCCTCTCCCTTTTTACTCACATTAAAGTAAGCACCCGGTCTGATCTTTGATTCTCCAACCGAAAAATATCCAGCCATCTTCTACCTCACTTTCCTTTTCATAAACGTTTCAACTGCCGCCTTTGCCGTTTTCACATCCAGCATCTCCGCCTTCAACGGCTTCAGTGCAGCAACCGCGCACTCTTTCCTTGTTCCAAAGAGCCTTTCGCTCTCCGCGATCAATTCCGCAACCGGGTACACCGCTGCTCCTGTGTTTTCCTTTTTTCCGCCACCAGAAGCCCCGGACTTTGATACAGCCGCTTCTTTCTTTTCTTCTGCCATAATCTTCTCCTTTCGCAGATCAGTAATCTGTAAATCCCATACCAATGAAATCCATATTATGTTTCTTTTCCGCGCCTCTCAGACATCCATATTTTCCAGTTACCAGAAGCTGTCCTTCCCGGAGATAATCCGCTTTATTATCCATCCGTAATTCCCGGATCATCATTGGAGACTGGTCTGGCATGATGATCTCTTCATTGATCTGCATAATCTGGTTGATGGAAGCGATCATCTTCAGCCGTGTGAGCGCCGTCGGATATAGTAAATGCACTGCCACTCCCGCGATAAACCATGAGACGGTATGCATACATGGGCCAGTTGTTCCATGGATGTCCTGCAATCTGCAGTAAAACACCGGTTTATCTGCCGGATTAACAAAATCCCCAATCCGGTCAACACCCAGCACGACTGCGTCCGGAAACATTTTTTTAATAAATTCTGCTACTGCCATCACCGGATCCGGATCCGTCGTTTCCTGCGCAGGAAACTCAATGACGTCGAACAGGATATCCCTGCACAGCACTGCAGATCCATACATCTGATAGGTTTCCGTTCTGGCCCATGCCACACAAAACGGCGCCTGGTCTGACGGTTTCATCAGCACATCTTTCAGACATTCCCTGACCTGTGTCTCCAGTTCCTCAATGATCCTTGATGTTCTGTCTGTGTAAACCGCAACATGCAGCGTTCCGGAAGAAGACCGCTCCTGGTTCACCTGCATATCTGTACGATAACAGATACGCGGATACTGATTCATTCCACCCCATCCTTCCTGCTGGTCGGACGGGAATTCTGTGTTAAAAATAGCCGGACCATCTGCATAGACAGCCAGTTTTTCTCCCAAAGCTCTGCACTCTGCCAGCCTATGATAAATCATCTCATCCAGCAGCATTTTCATCACCCCCTGCGGCATCCCGGACCGTATAGGTTAAAACGCTCTCAAGTCCATCAGATGAATACCGGATCTCCCATTCACCTGCTTCTACCTCACTGGCAGGAATCATATAATGGTTCCGGACATTCTGGATGGAAGGTAAATACTGTACCCGGAGCAGCGTTTCCGAAGCCTCTGTTACGATTCCCGGCTGTCCCTGCGTCCATGTCCTGTGCCTTGCACAGATCAGTGTCCCGCGCCGTATTTCCGTCAGATTAAATCCTGCAACCTCTGTCTTTACCAGCAACATGCCGTCAGCCTCCTATTTCTCCAAATATACGCATAATATCCGGCTCTGCCGTCTCCCGTATCCTGTCCACAAACGGCCTTGCAGCCATCCTGGAAGTACCTTCGTCAAGATACCCCGCATAATGAGCATAGCTCCGGATACCGAAAGAGCACGACGTACCGCCTCCGCTGCTAAATGCAGACCATGCGTTCCGTAAAATACCGGTCCGGCGTCCCGGAGGCATCCCCGGCGGCGAAGGACTCTGGTTTCCCGACAGGACCGTAAGTTCTGCATTCCTCAGCGCATTCGCTCCTCTCGGACACCGTATCCTTGCCTGGACCTCTGTCACGCGGCGTTCAATCTCCACGGATACCCGTACTGCTTCTATCGCTTCCGCCGGTCTCATCTGATATCATTCCTTTCTTCCAGATAGATCAGACCACTCGCTCCAAGATTTCCGATATCATCACACAGAAGTACCAGAAATCCTCTCTCCTGTGCTATGAGCTGATCTCCTTTCTGTACGTCAGCCCTGCCCCTTATTACCAGCGTGTGCGTCAGAGAATGCTGCTCCTGGTTCCATCTGTGTCTTGTGCGGTCAGCATCAGTAGCGGATGCCTCCGCAAGAATACCCGACAACACTCCACATGCCACATACTCTGTGACGGCAAACCCATTTTCATTTCTGGAAACACTGCGTCTTACCTCAAAATCCGTCCACAGATTTCCAGGACGGAGATACATCTGTCCAAACGGGCTTATCATATATCTCTCCCCTCACTTTCTTCTGTGGACATCATTCCTGCATAAAAATACGGTGGCGTAACAGCGCCGGTTTCCGGATTATTTACCTGCGCAAGTATGCCTCCTGCTGACGCAGCGCAGGCTTTCAGGTCATTTTTCAGCTCATCATACATTTCTTTCCACATTTTCGCGCGTTCACCGAACCCGAGCGATAGCGGTCCCACTTTTGTGTCCGGTTCATATGCAAATTTCCGCATGATACTCTCCAGGCACCGCAGCTTCGCCCTGTTCCATTTTCTCGCAGTGCTGATGTTCCCGGGAATCACGGCTCCATACTCTTCATCGCACAAAGCGCAGGTCTGTTCCCGGCCTTCCACCATTACATCGCCAAGCTCAAACCTCATACGGTCCTTCCCGTAAGCATTGATTCCGGCAGGATCATAGGTATATGTTCCCGGCATCACGCATCACCTTTACTTTCCTCCGCCCCGGCAATCTCTTTTGCCTTCGCCTCAGCTTCTTTCTTTATCTGCACACGTGAATCTGCCGCATCCAGAATGATGAGCACTGTATCATCCGTTACAGCGTCTCTGATATGGGCTACAGCATCCCTGGTACCCATCTGCATGGTTTTTATTACCTCGCGTATCTGGGCTTCCGTAACGCCAATCTCAAACATCCCATCCTCTTTCATGATCTGGATGGAAAATGTGACCTCCGGCATTCCTTCCTCTCTTCCATTGCTTTCCTTCCGGATGCCATCATGGATCACATGGATGATCCCCATTTTTTCAAGGGCTGCGGGATCCAGAATCTCATCCGGAGGGATTTCTTCGCCAATGAAATATCTCTTTCCGCCCATATTGCAGGGCTTATTTGCGACAAATCTCATTGCGCCCTCCTTCCTCAGACAACTTCTCTGTAGAATCTGCCGAGATCCGCGGAAGTAATTTTCATGTCTGCTGCCATCAGCCCCTCGATATACTCCGTATGCGTTCCCTGCTCGCCCAGGTAATTCAGAATCGGGAGAATCTGCCCATTTCCGAGCATGTCCCAGGAAAAGATATATCCGGCAGACGGTTCCTCAATACTTGGTGCATTGGTGGCATAAGCCAGCAGGAAGGCGTCTGGATCACCGATATACTGCATGTCTTCACCGGCACCCGTTTCAGCCTTATTCATGATGGACTTCAATACGACTACTTTTTCCACGCCAAAAAGCTGTGCCAGTACATTCGCCGTTACTGACGCCGGGTTTGCAGTGCTGCCGCCATACTTTACTCTTTCCAGGATTGCCGGATGGATCTTGAGTTTATTAAACACATTGATGCCAAGACCAAGGCGGTTCGGCATGCGTCCAGTCTGCTGGTTCATTTCTGTTTTCTCTGCATCAACAAAAGCAATCGGGTCTGAATTTGCATTCGAAAACTTGATAAACTGCCCCGAAGCCGGCGCCGTCGAATCGACACCTGCCTTTTCATTTGCCCAGACGCCTGCCTTGAAATAATTCTCGGCAAACAATCTGTCCTGGTGGATATTCGCCTGCTCCGCGATTGTCTTTGTCCTCTGCTGCTTTGGCTGCATAACAGACGGTCCCTGCCTCCTTGTCAGATCTGTCTGCCGGATCTGGTCAATGCCCATAATCATCTGGTCCACCTTGCAATTATAAGTTTCCGTATGCTCGGATACAACGGTCGGAGAGACCTTGCCATATGCCGGTTTCCGCTGCCAGCTGTCCCGGAGCAGATCTTCTTTGTCAAAGACATAGTAATTATCAGACGATAAGTTTACCGGGCATACCGGGAACATTGATTTTGCAAAATAATTCCCATCCGCCTGGTAATATGCCAGCGCCATGTTCGTCAGCGCTGTGTGAG
Organism: Marvinbryantia formatexigens DSM 14469; assembly: GCF_025148285.1. Lineage (NCBI taxonomy): Bacteria > Bacillati > Bacillota > Clostridia > Lachnospirales > Lachnospiraceae > Marvinbryantia > Marvinbryantia formatexigens. The sequence goes on from NZ_CP102268.1 coordinate 348,920, forward strand.
GCCGGAAGATTCCCTTCGCAATCTCCGACTGTATTCCTGCTGTTGTGTTTCTATTATTTGCCATATTCCACTCCTCCTTAATCAGTTGATGTTCCGCCGGATGCCGCGGCTTTCTGGTATTTTACAATCTGGATCCTGCAGTATGCGCCTTTGCCTGCATTGCAAAGGGCAATGCCCAGAACATAGTTTCCCCCTGTCGCCGGGGAAACGGTTCCGCCAGTGCCTGCCGTCACTTCCTGCCCCTTCTTGATATCCGCTCCCGCAATGGCGTATCCGATATCCTTGATCTGGATATCAATGTCCTCTCCCTTTTTCACCTTTCCGGAATTCCCACCGGAAATATCATTGTATCCGGTCTCGATGATCGCAACGCCCAGCGGAATATCTGTTCCGGCTTCCGCAGGTACGACGTTTCCGTCCTCATCATATTTCATGACACGGTTACGGGCATCATCAATATCCATGCCAGCTTTCTCCACAATACTTACGGACTGGTTAATCTGCGTTCCATTGTAGTTCTTACCCATTTTTTCACTCCTCTCTTTAATATCCTGCCTCATCCTCATAATCGGCCATAAGTTCCGGATGGTTCTCCCAGGCTTTTGCAACTGCCGCTGCCATGGTCATGGATGGATCCTTTTCTATGTAGGATTTTGCAATCGTGTCGATCTTTCCCTCTGCAGATGATTTCGAAACGATTGTCTGTCCGCCTCCGGAGAAAGATTTCCCGAACTCAGTAAAAATCCCCGATTTCTCAACTGCTGCCACAGTTGCATCCAGGGTGTCGATCATATCCGCATAAGCACTTCCTCCGGCTGCCTTCAGTGATTTTAACGTCTGTACAAGTTCTTCCGGCTTCTTTCCAATGATCTCATACCTCTTCGCCACCTCCATCAGCTCCCGTGTCTCCGCTTCTTCCCGGAACTTTTTCAGCGCCTCCAGCTCCGACCGGACAGCCGGATGGAGTCCTTTGTACAGGTCTTCTCCTGTCCCGTGTTCCTGCCCCTCCTTAATATGAGTTGCGGATTTCGCACAGCTTTTCTTCTTTTCAGCCCCCTCTTCCTCGACCTCATCCGGATCTTCCTGCGGTTTTACTTTCCCGATATCATCGGGATCCTTCTCTTTTTCCACATCTACCGCATACTTTTTAACAATATCTTCATATACTGCTCTTTCCTCTGGCGTCATTTTTGCTTTATCGATCTTCAGCATTTCCTCCAGTTCTCCTTTCTTATTCCTTGATTTTTCAATAATCATTCCCAAATTCTCATGAGCCTTCATGATCATTGGCAGGTCCGTTTCATCCGGTGTATCAAAGCTTTTCCGGATGTCTGCCGTCGTTCCGGCCATCCATTTGGACGCATACAAATGGATGGCTGTCTGGAACTGCTCAAGGCTCTGTTCCATGGCGGACTGACGGGTCTGGCCATCCAGCTCCGGATCACACAGAATAGAATTCAGTGCATTCTGGAGCGCGTTACATACATACCAGATTTCATCCCGGATCTTATCCATACTCACCTCGTTAATCTGTTCATCAAACGTGGTAGCTGATTTCTTCACTTCACCCGTCAGCCAGTTCATAAACCTTTTAAACAGCCCGGTTTCTGCATCCGGTGTCTCTTCCGGCGTCCCCTCCCTGCTTTTCAGCAGTTTAATGTCTGCCCGCTGGTTCGCCCCTTCATCTACAAAATCCACTTTTTTCACATTCAGATTCTTCAATCTGGTTGCCATTCCATCTCCTCCTTTCTCCTGCAATTTCTGCTTATCATAAAAGCCATCTTCTAATTTCCGCTCCCCTGCTGCCCGGACACTTCTATTCTTTCGGCTTCTCCCTCAATGGAAAACATGCTGTATGTTCCATCCTTAACCTTTTCCCATACCGCTTTGTCCGTGATCTGGAATCCGATCCACCACCCGACAGGCAGTGTTCCTTCCGGAATTCCCATGGCCCGCATCTTCTCGGTCGTGAGGACAACACTTTCAATAAGGACAGCTGCTCCCCCGCGCAGGTGCATTTCCCCGCCTTCACGGTAAAGCTTTACATAGTTATATGCTGCCCTTTCCAGATCCTCCGGATCCAGAAGATCGCCCTGCCAGTCCTCAATGGTTACTCCCTCTTCGGTTATGGCTACGCTTGCCCAGCCGAACGCCTGCATTTTCCCATCATCGGACTTCTGTATCCGGAAACGCTGCTTCGCCATGGAACCAGCCTGCGTTTCTGGCTCATCCCTGATCTTGAGTATTTCGTTAAATGTCTTCACTCTTCTGCTTCCTTTCCGCTAAAATGGTACAAAAAAAGCACCCTGTAACCAGAATGCTTTTTCGTAACTGCCAGTAAGTTTTTATATATTATTGCACTTACAATGAATCAAAGTCTATTTCCCCGGCAAGCTCATTTAAAGACTTCCCACTGAAGAACGGTTCGGACATCAGAATATCAACATCGTCAAAATCCTTTAACTTATCCCCATGCCAGACATGAAATACAGGGATATAATTATTTACCTCAGCCGTTATCCCGGAAGGTTTCCCGTTATATGAGAATACCTGGTCGCTGCAACATTCAGAAATAATTTCTCTCAGCTCACTTGCACTCATAAAATATCACCGTTCTCCTTTCGCTCTGTCTCATACACTTCCCTGACGATTCTCTTCTTTAATCTTCCATCAGTATCCCATGCATAGATGTGAACATGTTCACCATTTTTTCCGTACGGATGCTGTCCGGAATTTCCATGATCTGTCGTATGCACCTCCCGACGCTTCATCCCAAGTGAATCGTAATATGTTCTGATATCTGCTTTTCCATTTTTTCCGATATGATCTATTACCACACCCGGTTTTTCTTCTTTAGGTGCTCTGTCATGTCCCTCAATAATTTTATCTGCCCTTATTATAGCATCTTTTCCGCTGCTTTCAACATATTTTATTGCGCAGGCGCAGCGTGGATGAAGCGGCGGAAGCATTTTTGTGATGGTCCTTTTTCCGGATTTTACAGAAAATTCTTCCTCCATGTCAATCGCAACTCCCTCAAGCGCCATACACGCGGGGCACACCTTGTCATCCAGAGAGGTAGACCATTCTTTTCGCATCCTGGGAAATGCATTATTTCTGATCCCATCCCTCACAGCCCGGTCATTTCCCTCATGATACGCTGTAACAATCTCTGTCCGGGCAATTGTTTCCGCTCTGCTCCTGTGCTGCTTTGACGCATATCTTGCCGCAGACTCCCTCGCCTTTCTTTCAATTGTTTCCTTCTGCATTCGCGGATGATTCTCCATCATCTGCTCTTTTATACTGTTATAATATTTCATATTTGCAGCAGTCTGACTCTCTGTAAGCCCTATAACCGGTCTTATGTACTGCGCGGTTTCTGCGGAACCCATCTGGTAGCGGACTGATTCCCCCATCACATAGCGTATCGCCTGCACCTGCTCTTCTACCAGATTCGTCACAAGCTCGGCGCCGTGGTCTGCAATCCAGTCTTTTGCCAGAGCTGCAGCGTCTATCTCCATGCCGTCCAGAACCGGATTCGACCGTACCCCTGCTGCCATCGCCGCTCTCCATACAGGTGTCACCTTATCTGCAATCAGCTTCGCGTAATCCCTCTGCCAGTCATCAATGACTGTTCCCGGAATATTATCTTCTGTCACGATGGCTCTTAGTTCGGCATAGGTAAGCACCATCGCCTGGTCACGCCAGAATCTTTCCAGCAGGCGCACAGGTCCTTCCTGCGCTTCCTCCAGACACTCCTGCAGCCGGTCCAGCGCTTCCTGCGATTCCTCATTTTTTTTAACAGATATCTTTCTTTTCTGAGGATTTATAAGGCAAAGTGCCATATCAGCTCCTTCCCAGACGTTTTCTCGCCTCTTCCATTTTTCCTGCATTGTCTTCCGGCGTTACTTCCGGTCTGTCCGCAGTCTTTTCAGGTGCGCGTCTCTGGTTTTCCCGGGTTTTATCTTTCACCCTGTTTTCACCGAATCTGCTCCTCTCCGGAAGATTTGCTGCTTCCCGCACATAGTCCTCCAGATCTTCATCCGGTATGAGTATCCCGACACCTACCATATCCCTGAGTAATGTCGAAAGCTTCGTGAGATCTCTCTTATCCACATCTCCATGGGCGAGCGAGGGATAATCCGTAATCCCGTCAAAATACGCTCCGTTCATGTCAATTAACCGCGGTATCCCCTGGTTATTAAAAGTCTCGCATATGACATCAAGGAACGCTCCAAGAGCAGATGAAAACAGCTCCGTCTTATCAGAACTGAGTGCGAAGCTTCCCGTTTTTTCATGCCCGAGCATAATAAAGTCTGCGAGAACAGTCTGCGCGATTTTATTATCATATCTGTTAATAATTGCATTTGTGTCAAACTGGCGTGCCCCGCCCGTACTCAGCAGCTCTGCTTTATAACCATGCGGGAGTACCAGACCCTCATACTCATTTCTCCGTATATTTTTGACCATCGAAATCAGACTGCTGTTAATTTTCACAAGATCCTGATCGCTGTCATCCCATATATCAACATCCTGCGCCGCATACAATACCGGCAGCCCGGCCAGGTCCCTCTCAATGCCTATCGCTTCAATTTCCTGGATACGGCGCTTGAAATACCACGGACGGTAGGCATTCCTCAGTATGCTCCTGCCCTCCGGATTATCTTTTACGGATTCCGTCCGGAACAGCATTGCCTTACTGATGGGAATTGTGAGCAGACCATAATCCGGTGGCGGTTGCTGCGTCATACCGATCAGATTATCCGCAGAATCGTATTCCCACCGGAAAAGCGTGTCCTGTGCCCTTGGCGGGATCTTCTGCCATCCGATAAGACCATCAGAATATTTGCTTGATGCATGCGGGTTTTTCGATTTTCCATTTCTTCTTTTGTAAACAATTTCGTGGAAACTCCATCCGTATACAAGAAATGACAGTATTTCCGAAACCGTATCCGTCCACGTATTCTGCATATCATTCATGCAGCTTTCTATGAACCGCGCTGCTTCTGCATCTTTTTCCGTATTCCCTCCGGGATCTGTCCGCCATTTTACCTGCCGGATCAGCATCTTGATCGCAAACATAACGGCTCCTACCGTATCATCGTTCTTTTCCATCTCCTGGTATACTTTAATACCCCGCATTCCGGACAGCTCTGGGAGGAACTCTTCTGCAAACTGTCCCTCCCAGCGTTTCTGCCCTATACGGCCATACTCTTTCAATGCCCATCACCTCCTCCAGTAATTTTCTTTTGTAAGCTCCCGTGCCGCTTTCTCATTTGGCGCCGCTCCGGTATGTTTCTTGATTTTCCCTAAATAGCAGGACAGCGTTAATGCATCCGCTCTGTCTGGCGAATCAAGTCCTCTTTTCTTCATTTCTTTCTTTGGCTCGATTTCTATTTTCCCATTACTGGCTACCGTGTATTTTCTCATGGATAGCTGCGCTACAGTTTCTGCATCATCTTCGATAACAATCTCCCTCTTTTCCAGCAGTTCTCTAACTGCCGCCCACATATGCGTAGTCAGATTATTATAGTATTCTGCTGCTTCTTTGCCGGCTTTTGTATCTGTTTCTATTTTTTCTGCCGCGTTTATCGGGATGATTACCATTCTTGTCAGTTTTTGTTCTTTTTTTACTTCCCGCAGCCGGTCTGTCACGCCTCCGCCCAGTCCGGTATCATCAATGTTTATGTATATTTTCCCATCAAATCCCGGATAGCCATCTACAATGTGCCTGTACTCCCGGACAATGTCCCCGGCAGTAGCCATAAGGTTCTGACCACGACGGTTTCTCACCATTTTTATCCTGCCCTTGAAATTTCTGTAAATAACAGTCTCATCATTTCCATAACGGGCAACATCCACTCCAAGTATAACCTGCGCCATCCCTCTGCTTTCCGGAAGCTCATACTGGCGGCTTGTGCACTGGTCAATAAGTTCCTGCGAAATAAAAACATCATCATCCTGCTTCGGGAAAAGTCCCTTAACGCGTACCCGGACGAGATTACTGTCCTCACCGTACTTCCGTATCAGTGCATCAATATTGTTTTTATCTGTGCGGCTGGAATCCAGGGAAGATACCGTGTGACAGGCAAATATGGAGCGGTCTTTGGTAAAGGCGTCATAAAATGTACCGGTTGTCCTTGTCGGGTTTCCGCACATCAGCAGCTTATTATTTCCGCCGGATAGTGTACCGAGAACCGCCTCCATGATCGGATCAGCGACACCGGAAGCCTCATCCACAATAAACAGCATATTATCCTCGTGGAATCCCTGCATGTTCTCCGGTTTTGTTGCGGTTCTTGCCACCGCAAACCATCGCTTTTCGTATCCTTTGACATACACATATGTCTTGGTCCATCTGAGGATAGCTTTTAAGAGCGGAGACCGTTCCTGCCATTTCGCAATCTCGCTCCACAGTACATCATGGAGCTGCTGCCTGGTCGGCGCCGTAGCTACTACCCTCGCATACCTGAAGCAGGACAGAAACCAGAGCACCGCTACCGCCTCTATTCCGGTCTTTCCGACGCCCTGTCCGGATTTCACTGCAACTCTTGACTCCTCCGCCAGATCCATCAGTGCATCCCTCTGCCACTCATCCGGTTCAAACTGCAGCACTTCTCTTGCATATAATACCGGATCTTTCCTGTACCGCGGGATGCGTTCCCTGAAGAATTTTCTCCTGCGTATCCTGTTCGGAGGCAGTTCTTTATCCATCTGCATTTCCTCATTCCTCCGCAGCATCGTCATTTACTGCATCAATCCAGTCCTCCACCTCTTCGTTTCCAGTGCTTACAGCATCTGCTGTCTGCGCTTTCAGCAGTTCGATTCTGGCACGCTGTTCGGCTGTAGCCAGATCCATGTGATCGGTCAGCCACTGCAGGGCTTTCATCCTGTCGGCAAGCTTTATACTTGCTCCGTCCCGTCCCTGCTTGACTTCGGAAATCAACGTGCCGTCTACGTCTGTGTGTTCCCTGAGCCGGACGGAATTTACTGTCTTCATCAGCGGCACCTTTTTTCCTGTCTCCGGATCAGCAACCTGTACCGGTCCATACATAGATATAACATGTATCTGTTCCTGCCCAAACTCTACGAAATCAGTTATATTAGCAAACGCAATGTCTATGTATTTCTGGAATATGTCATGCTCATCCAGCATTTCACGGTTCAGCCTGTCCTTCTTCAGCTCCCGGATTTCTTCTCTGACCCGAGTATTTTTGAGTAATGCCGATCCGTTTGTCAGCGCTGTTTCGTAGCTGCACCCATATGCTTTCTGATATGCCTTTGTAGCATTAAAGCAGCGTATATACAGGCAGCAAAAAAGCCGCTGTTTATCAGTCAGATCCGGATTTTCCAGTACCTGCGTGACTGCTTCAGCGATCATTTTTCTTTTTCTGTTCTGTTTTCTTTCCGAACGTTCGCTTTTCGCATCCGAACGCTCGTTATTTTTATCCGAACGTTCGTTATCGTCACCGTTCGGATTTTCCCATTTATATGTGCTCTTCCAGCGTCGGATTGTCCCTTCCGGCAGATTTAGCCGACCTGCAATCTCAACCAATTTCATGCCTCCGAGAAACATCTCTTTTGCCTGGCTCATTCTTTCATCTGGCTTCCGCGGCATTCACCTCACCTTCCTGTCTGATTGATTTTATGCACTAAAAAACCAACCACCGATATTGATGGCTGGTAATGTATCATATTGCCTTAAATTGTTCATAAAATTCCATAGCGGTTTTATGACTTTCTAAAAATCTCGGCAAAACAAATTTATCTTTGCACAATTCCTCAATCGCTGCTACAAAACCCAAATACTGCATAAGGTTATATTTACTATTATCTTCTTTAGTTATTTCATCTACGGTAATATATTCTTCGAGTGTTCTTGCAAGATTTTCAAATACGCCTTGACGCTCCTCTATGAAATCATCATATGCCATACCGGAAGATTCAAACATCTTTTCGTACAAATATCTCGTAGACATCTTTCTTGCCTCAAACTCGTCCCAATTCACAAATAAAATGTGTGAATAAAGTCTGTCATAATTTTGCCCTGTTCTATTACGATATTCTACTACATTGCGTACATGAACCATTTCATGCCACAAATTATACGTAACTAAGTCTGAATTAACTACCAGAATATCAAACCTATTTTCCGATAACGGAGGTATTATAATACAACCATCTGCGCTACTGTACTTATCCGACTGCAACACTTTCTTCATTCGCTCATCTGAAGTCATCTTTATTCTCTCTTCGCACATCCTACTACTGCTTTCGAATATATGCACTACCAGTTCGATATCTTCTGGAAACTTAATATACTGTTTAAAGTCCTCAGTAAACATATAACACACCTCTCCACATTTTTTTTGTGTATTATACATCGCTGGCAATTAATATTCAATTGTTAAAATATGCTGTATTGTCCCACAAGGCGCTCACAAATAAGAAAACTATGGGGAGAAAGGTAAAAGAAAAGAGACAGGTCGCCCTATCTCTCACTTCTTTCAGTTTACACTATAACACAGGTTGAGTATACCATTCCATACCATTTTACAAATTTTTTTATTTTTTTTATTTTGCCCCTACTTTTTCCATTAATGCTTCCTGCAGGACCTGTGAAAAATTAATGTTCTGCCTTATTGCAATATCATTCAGCCATTCCGGTATGCTCAATGTTTTCTTCACGGCCCTGGAGCAATGCTTCCGTCTGTATTCTGCCATGTCAAACTCAATGACCACAAGGAACGCACCATCTTCTGTCTGTATATCCTGCGGACTCGATGCATCCGGCACTGTTTCTCCACCGTCCTCCATTGATGCCAATGAGAACCCCAGTGCTTCAACCGCCATCTCATATGCCTGCTGCATATCATCCCCCTGCGTCAGACATTCCGGGATGTCCGGGAATTCGACCCAGAATCCCCCTTCTTCCGCCTCATGAAACAATGCCGGATAAAATAATTTATTCATGCGTGATACCTCCTGTTCGCAGTTTGCCGTAACCTGCTCCGTTTTTTATGCTGACGGCAGGGGCTTATTTCAGCCCCGCCTGTTTAAGTATTGCCTGCTCCAGTCCTTTTTTAAGGTCTTTGCAGTGATAAGGAACGATTACCGTTCTTCCTGTTTCTCCGTTTCTCAGCTTTACATGGGAACCATTCTGGCTGATTTCTTCGAAACCATTTTTCTTTAGGAGTTTTGTCATCTCCCTTGGAGTCATTGGCATCTTTTGTATCTCCTTTCCTTATCATGGCTCTATTATATCACGTATTATTACGTATGTCAATCATTTTTACGTAAAATTACGTATATTTTCATGTTTTCCAATGCCCTGCTATGAATTCTATGTGTCTGTGTCCACTTCTTTTCAACTCTCACGCTTATATCTTCCCAGCTCATCAGCCTCAGATACCGGTACGACATCACTTCCCGCTCATCCGCCGTCGGAAGCCGCTCAATCGCATTCCTGATCTCTGCAAACACCTTCATCCGCTTGTAGCGCGCTTTCTGGATTTTTCTCCATATCTTCTCCCGTTTTACCATCGCATCCGACAGATCAGCCTGTCCTCCTCCGCCCTTTGGCATATCGGAATACCGAATTGCGCCGGCGCTCTCCTGTATTTCTGTCAGTTCTTCCAGTTCTTCCTCCAGACGCCGGACATCTTTCTTCGCTTCCCGGTAGCGCCACAACCATGCCTTCACCTGCTCATTCTGCTTTCTGATATCATCCCGGTTCACGCCGTGCTCCTCTGAACATGTCCTGCTGCCCTGCACCTGCCCCGGTTCTTTTTTATCCGGCATGCCGCTATGTATTTTGCTGCCCTGCACTGTAATCACCCCATTCCCATACCATCATGCCATTGCGTTCGACTCTCTCCGGCGCATGTGCGTGCCGCCGCAGATACCAGCGGCTGAAACACTCCCTTGTTCCGTGCCGGTTTACCAGCAGGACAACGTGTGGATATATGCCTGCCACTGTCCAGATCTGGCAGACCACCGCTTTCTCGTTCGCTTTTCCGCAACCATCAGTTTCCTTTCTGACGAGTCTGAATAACTTTATTCTGTCTCCTGTTTTCATTTCTCCTCCTTGGCGCTTCTACCGTTTCCGGCTTCTGATTACCCTGCTGTCACCCTTGCTGCCCCTGGTCATCCGCATATAACCGTCCCGCTTTGCATCAGACAGCTCTTTATCTCTCATGCGCCGTGTATTTACCGTCCTGCTTTCCCTGGCATTCTGCGCCTTTGCGGATAAATACCCTTCGCAGGAAGCATGGCAGTTTTCACAACGCTTAGTGCACGTCCTGCACGGATATTCCGTCATCCTCACACCTCCGAATAAAACCTTGCCGCCTGCTGCACCTCTGTGCTCATAAGCGCTTCCTCCGGCGTAATGCCGTGTTCTCTGGCGTACCGGTTTACGTATTCCCTAAAATGCCTGTTGAATCTGTATTCGTTTTGTATCATTTTCACATATCCTCCAGTCTGTAAATTCCTTCTCCCGTTTCCAGATACCGCATCCCTGTTTTCGGATCCAGCAGGATTGTTCCGTCATAGTCACTCTCTATCACGATGTATTCCGGTTCCTCAGACTGCGCACTCCCCGTGGACAGCAGGGCTGCAAGTATCAGTAATATGCATTTAATCATAGCGCCTCTCCCTTCTCCCGCAGCTCCAGCAATACCCTGTGCACATATCTTCTGCTTACTCCCAGCCTGTGGGATATGTCTTTCTGGCTGATGCGCTGGCGTAACATTTCGATGATTCTGGTTTTTTCATTCATTTTGTCAGTCCTCCTTTGGGTGGTATGACTGCGGAAGCGGCATCCATGCATTTACATACAGATCGTTGCCGATGCATGTATCATCTCCGTCGCAGTCTCCCAGATAAAACGCTCCGCCCTCCCTGTCTGCTTCGTATCGACCTATCAATGGCATCGAAAAATTAGAAAACGAAAGAAGAACGTATGTGTCTGTTTTTGGTGGATATTCTACGGGAATCCAGTTATCTTCCGCACATCCAAATAATCTATACATCATCACCTCGTTGACGGGCTTCGCAATATTTTCTTCCGGAGAGATATATGCTGTTTCCGCAAATACATCATCCTCCATGCTTCTGAAGGTAAATTCCCCATTTTTGTATATTGCTTCGCAGATCTCCATCCACTCCGGATGTACTGTTTTTTCTTCCTCCGGTACCCAGTCCGAATCATAATCCGCAATCCATTTGTGATGTCTGATAAGCGCCTGCACCCTCATGGTTCTTTCTGGCAGAATTTTTGCTGAGATCCACTCACCAACTGTAGGCTGATTGTCAATAAACTCACATACCGATACACCATCAATCGCGACAGCAGGTTTTCTTCGTGGCATTTCCTGTATCGGACACCAATCTGGTTTTGCGAATAAAGTACATGGATTCCCTGTTCTCGAGCAATACGACCCGGCTCCCCAATCATCATTTTCCCTGTATTCCTCAAAATCGCAGTCTTTACAATTTTCCGGCATATCTACCACAATAATTCCTTTTGCCATAATCATTCCTCCTTTGGGCGGTAAGGCAGTGATGGCATCTTCCATGCTATGACATCCAGAATCCCATCATCGTCATATTTCCACCATTCCTCCCTATCCCTATCGTAATACCCAATACTTCTATACGGGGTTTTCAATATTTTAGGCTTAATAGTAACCTCTGCAAGTTCTCCTTCTGGCGGCAGATTCTTCCCATCCCATATAATCCACCCATCATCTTCCATGTGGGAGCGGATGATTTCTGCAATCCGCTCAACAGCTTCATTCCATCCATATGCTGCCGCTTCATACCTGTCGGTAATTCCGGCATCTTCCAGACCGCACCCGATTCCCTCTGTCGGATAAGGCATTTCTTCAATCTCTTCCAAAATCTTCTCTAAATCCTTCATTTCCAATCCTCTTCTGCCTTTGTGTCATAGTTCTTCTCATGTTTCATCCGGATTCCTTTTCTCCTGCAATAGCTTTCCCACGTTTCCGTTCTGTAGCATCCGCCATATACATATCTCTGCTGGAATTCCAACTGCACTGCGTCCGGCACAATCCCAATCCGTTCATTCCGCTCTGCCTGTGCATACAGATTGATTCCCCGGTATGCTTTCAGTGCTTCCACCCGTTCCGCAGCGTCTTTGATGTCTTCCGTCACCAGAATATACACGAAAATTCTGTACGGTCTGATTCCGTGATTTCCCAGAAGCTCTATGGTCCGTTTCACCGGCCCGATCTGCGACTTCTGATCGCACGAAAACCGGATAAACCGTATCCATTCCAGTTTTGACAATATGCCTGCTATCCGGTCATCTACCAGACGTGCATCCATTCCCTGGTTGAGATCTATCCGGTATCCGCTTCCGGCCATGCTTTCAAGCTGTGTGATTCCGTGATCGCTTGCAAGAATATTGTTGTCCATCAGCACCAGCTTATCTGTGTCCGGACGTACCAGCTCTCTCCATGTCCGGTATGGTCTTATCTTTCCTTCCTTCTGCGGAACCACACACCACCGGCAGTTGCGGATGCAGCCTCTCGTCAGATATCCGATCGCATAATCACAATCCGGGTAAAGGCTGTAATCCGGGAACATGCTTTCAACTTCCGGCGGAAGTTCTGCATCTGTCGGGATGTCACGGTATCCTGTTCCTCCTCTGACTGTATCTTCTGGAAGGTATGGGTCTTCTGGTGTGAAATCGAAAACTTTGCTGCTGTACACCCTGTCATACCTGCACAGTGGATTCCACCACTCCACAGTATCGCCTGCTGCCTTATGCCTTGCTGATATTTTCATCAGTGCGTAATTCGGGAAAGTTTTGTGCCTCAAATAATCTCTTTCTGCGTCATGTAATCCAATCAACATCTTTCCCTGTTTATTGTCTTTCATCTCTCGCTTCCTTCCAGCAATCCCGGATTATCAAATACATTCCCAACGACCTCACACTCACAGCTGCGCAGATAACCAAAACCAACTATCAGCCCGTTTCCGCTAAGCACAAACATCACGTCATCATCATCCCATCTAACGGTAAAATATCCATCTTCCTCATTGATGCCGTAGCCGTTAATAATGCAGATGTCATTCTCCCATATCTTCCTTCCGTTTCTGTCGGTCTTACCGGTATACTGGCAGATGGTTTCCGGATCACATATCCAGTCCCCTCTGTATTTACCCTTTATGCGGCATATGTCTTTTTCCAGACGCGTCAGCAGCCCATGGTACCATATTCCTGCCGTCTGTCCTTTTGCCTTAAACAGTATTTCCCTCATTCTGCATTTCCTCCGTAATATTTTCTTGCTTTTCCATCACGCGCGCACTATAATATCCATAATCACACCAGTTCTGGGAGGAGTACGGTATGCCGTATCGGAGGTGTCCGGTCTCACAATGTTAATCCCGGTGACACGCTCCGGCTGGTGTGGTCTTTATGCATTTCCCGATGCCGCGTCTTTTTCCCGCGTGCTTCCTGTGTGCTCCCTTCCTGTCTTATTGATCAGAGCGCAGCTCCATCGGTTCATGCCCGTAATATCTCCTTACCGGATTTATGGCATCTATCCACCTCTCCGGGAAATCCTGCATCATCTGCAGCTTGTGCCCGGTACCCTTATCGTCCAGGGCGCCTTTACTGATATCCTGTGTCAGCTCATATACTGTCTGTACCGGGATATGCAGCTCGGCTGCGATCTGCTTCGGCGGTTTCCCCTGTCCGTATAATCCGAGGACAGTATCTTTAACCGTGTTTCTGTCCATTGTTTTGTTCTCCCTTTTCGTCCTGCAGTCTTTCTATCTCGTCCATAACAAGCAGCAGCAGTCCCTGTACAAACTTTGTATTTCCGTATTTTTCCGCTATCATGTCAGTTTCCCGGATTATACTTTCCCATACCCCGTTGGAAATTACTGATTTACGGTATTTCAGAAACAGCCGCCAGCAGTCTGTTACCATCCTGTAATACTCTTCTTTCTGCCCGTCATTCATCGCAGTTCCTCGAGCCTTATGTAGATTCCCGGGATTTCCGCCCAGAATTTCTCTGCAATCTCCGATGCCACCTGTGCATCATCTTTCCAGAAGCCTGTGGCAGTCATGCAGTCTTTCAGCAGCTTCTGCAGATTATCCGTATCCGGCTTTGTTGTCCGGTATGCGCCGTCCGGATGCCGCCCTTTTGGGAAACACCATTTCACAACCAGCCTCACCCCGCCGTCATACATTTTTTCCGGTCTGTGCTTTGCCAGATGCGCCTGCAGTTTCTGACGGGCTGCTTTCACCTCCTGTGGTTCATAAAATACCGGTTTCCCATTTACCACATGTATCTGTTTCTCCTGGTGTGTACAGGTCGGCGGATCCATTGCCATGAAAAATTCAGTCATCATCTTTTACTTCACCCCTTTAACGTGCGAAATTCCAGGAACGATCTTTTATGTCCTTGGCTGCGGGTGTGGGGGAGGCGTCGTGCGTGAGCTTCCGCACGACTCGTCCCACCCCTGCAAGGACCCCGTGAGGGGGACGAACGGAATATATATACGTAGTATATATACTGGTCATTCGTACCCCCTTAACGACCATGGTCATTCCTGGTCGTTCCTGTTTCCGCGAATTACCGGAATAATCATGGTCATTCGCACTTCGCGCAGATAAGAACCACCATGGTCATTCTTATTCTTCCCGGTACGAACCATCATGGTCATTCCTGTTCATTCGTGGACGGAACAACCATGGTTATTCTTAGTTGTTCCTGTTTCCGTTTTTTTCTTTGCGGTAAATAATACCGTTATCATAATAATAGGAATTACTGTTTTTCAGTCTCTTTTTGACTGCATCCGGCGTGATCCCGAGGGACTCGGCAAGCGCTTTTACGGAAACAGGTCCGTCCATTTCGATGGCTGAATATGCCATTTCAAACTCAAGCGCCTGTTTTTCCCTTTTGCTTTTTGCGCTTTCTTTCCGTCTGTCTGCCGCCCTCTGCCACACGGGTTTATCCTCTTCCGGATGTATATCATTCAGTGCCCCGGATCTTTCGATCCGGTGCGCCGGATGGTCAAACCACAGGTTTACCGGATCAAACTTCGGGAATTCACGCAGTGTCCCTTCAATCCTCCACGCTGTCATTTTATTCACCCTTTCCAGCTCCTGGTCTATGTTGAACTGCAGTGTTGCCATCTGTCCGGATTCCAGCTTTTCACGGCAGTATTCCAGCATCTTTGTCCTGCTGCACAGATCATCCTGTGACAGGTCATCCTGCCATGCGCGGTGGCTGTCAAGATACATTTTGCATACCCTGCATACCGCCTTGTTTTCTTCCTGCAGCATAAGAGCATCGTTTGTTTCCAGTTCGATGAGATCCAGAAGTGCGTCCGGATCACGCGCAAACACGCCGGACCCGCTGGCGCGGTCCATGGAACGCTTGCTTCCCTGGCTGCCTTTGCTGTGATGATGGCAGTAAATGACAGCCGTGCCAAGCTCCGTACATATTTTGTCAAACTGGTTGCAGAATTTCGCCATCTGGTCCGCACTGTTTTCATCCCCGGTAATTACCTTGTAAATAGGGTCAATGATGACTGCTATGTAATCTTTCTTTGCTGCCCTTCTGATCAGCTTCGGTGCAAGACGGTCCATCGGCACGGATCTGCCCCTCAGATTCCATATATCGATGTTCCGCAGGTTATCCGGACGTATGCCCATTGCCTTATACACATCACGGAACCGGTGCAGGCAGCTTGCAGGATCCAATTCGAGATTCACGTACAGCACCTTTCCTTTTGCACAGTCCCATTTCAGCCATTTCCTGCCTTCCGCAATGCATACGCACATCTCTATCAGCAGGTACGATTTTCCGGCTTTTGATGGTCCCGCGATCAGCATTTTATGCCCCTGGCGGAGCACACTCCCGATCAGCGGCGGTGCCAGCTCCGGCATGTTGTTCCATGCTTCTTCCAGGCTTTCCGGATCCGGCAGGTCATCGTTCACTCCCTCGATCCATTCATGCCACTGCTCCCAGTTTTCTTTCCCGATGTCCGTGTCCACAATAAACTGTTTCCTGCCATTTCTGAGGACACCTGGCATCCTGGACAGCCTTGACGGGTTACGGTTCTGCGTATCGACCTTCATGCCGTTTCTGCGGCATACATCATACAGATAATCGACCCTTTTCCTGTATTCCCCGTAATCCGCAGCATCTATCCTCACAATTGCATGCAGGCTCTTTCCGCCCGAATAGACCAGGCAGGCGATCGGGAGTTCCAGTTCACGGAGTACGGCATTCTGCTCGCCGATCTCCATGCCGTCAGATTCCACGAGGGCATAACGGAAATCTGTCACATTTTCATTCCGTACCCCTTTCCCGTCCAGCGGATTGAAGCGTATCCACGCCCCTCCTTCCTGGTCATAGTCCCCGATGACATTCCCGATATCCCCGTCATGGCACTTCGACAGTGCTTCTATGAGCTGTCCGGCAGTACGGTCATAATTCCCCCTGTCCTTCGGCACATGACGTCCTTTTTCATTTTTCATGCTTCCGGATACATATCCGACATTTTCCCCTGCTTCAAACAGTGTTTCCAGATACTTTATAAGCTGAGCGGCCGGATCCCATTCCGCCGGTTCGGCAATATCCCTTCCTTCGAGCCAGTTTCTGTTGACTACCATGTGCGCATCATCATACCGGATTGTATCATCCCAGCCGAGTTCATGCCCGGTATCCGGTACCCATCCGCGCTCTTTTGCAAGCTGCACAATCGTACCGGCTGTAACAGGCGCACTGTTTCCGCGGAACCCGTTCCACTTCCGGCCGCATTCCCCTTTGTGGTAACGGCTGTCATTCCGGCTCCATCCGTCCCAGACAGATACATCAAAGCCTTCTTCTTTCAGCGCCATCCCTACGGCGCACCATTCCGTATAGCTCAGATCCGCCGGATTTAAAAAGTCCAGTGCGCTGAGCAGATATTCTTTATTGTCATGCATAGCTCTTATCCTGTTATATCCTTTTTATTTTTCTGCGCCATGGCAGCTGTTCTCAGACAGCCGCCTGTCCGGTATCCGGTCTGTACTCCTGCGGACTGATGCCTGCAGGTGTGCGCCATCCATTGGCAGCAATCCTGTCAATAAGGTTTTTTGCGGAATCAAAATCCCATGTACCGACGTGCCGGAACCCGCGCCCCTCCAGGAAACGGATCTGTTTTGGTGTCGTCAGATTCTCCGCCCGGCGTCTGTCAAGACGGTCCAGGAGCTTTGCTGCTTTTCCTGCATTGTCGATCACATCCGGAAGGATTCCAAGTTTCTCCAGTGTCTTTTTCTGTCTGTCGGTTGGCGGTCCCATCTCCCATCCGAACACGGGCACATATCCGGAAAGATCTTCCGCCTGTATGCTCATTTCGAACTGCAGGGGATCCACCAGCTTTTTCCTGCGCATGCGCATTTCTGCAAGCTGCTTCGCGAGTGCCTCCTCGCGCTGCGCGACAACATCCGCAGAAGCGGTCTTCTCTGCTTCCTCTATGTCTACCGGGCAGCCCGCGGCACTGATATTCTCCGTCATTTTCCTGGCAACCTCCTCATCCTGGCAGATAAGGCTTGCCGGATGGCAGAGTTCGTGGCGCTCCGTGTGCCACAGGAAGTCCAGGACGAGCAGGCTGTCCTTGCCCGGCGCCAGTCTCGTGCCGCGGCCCACCATCTGGCTGTACAGGCTGCGTACCTTTGTCGGACGCAGGACGATGACACAGTCCACATCCGGACAGTCCCATCCTTCTGTCAGCAGCATGGAATTGCACAGGACGTTATATTTTCCCTTTTCAAATCCTTCCAGTATCCCTGCGCGGTCCGCGCTGCCGCCGTTTACCTCGGCTGCCTTAAAGCCGCTGTCGTTCAGTATCTGGCAGAATTTCTGGCTTGTTTTTACAAGCGGAAGAAATACGACCGTCTTCCTTTCCATACAGTATTTCCGCATTTCCGCCGCGATCCTGTCAAGATACGGATCCAGTGCCGTGCCGATATCCGCCGCCCTGAAGTCTCCCGCCTGTACACCAACGCCTGTCATATCCAGTTTCAGTGGCAGTGTGAGCGCCCTGATCGGCACAAGATACCCGCTCCTGATTGCTTTCGGCAGCGTGTATTCATAGGCAAGCGACTCAAAATACTGCCCGAGGTTCCGCATATCCCCGCGATCCGGCGTGGCTGTCACCCCGAGCACATGCGCGCCCGGGAAATGCTCCAGCACCTTCTGGTAGCTTTCAGAAAGGCAGTGGTGCGCTTCATCTATGATAATGGTATCGAAATACCCTTCTGCAAACCGGCTGAGCCTTGTTTCCCTCATCATGGTCTGCACGGATCCCACAGTAATACGGTACCAGCTTCCCATACAGGTCTCTTCCGCCTTTTCGACCGCACATTTCAGACCGGTCGCTTTTGCAATCTTGTCGGATGCCTGCTCCAGAAGCTCCCCGCGGTGCGCAAGGATGAGCACCCTTTCCCCTCTGCGCACGCATTCTTCCGCTACTTTTGCGAACACGATCGTCTTGCCGCATCCCGTCGGGAGTACCAGGAGTGTCTTCTGTACCCCTTTTTCCCATTCCCCGAATACTGCATTTCTTGCCTCTGTCTGATAATCTCTCAGTTCCATGTTTTCCGCCTCTTAAAATTTGCCTGCTTCAAACTTTTTCGGTTCTTTCGGGTAAAGCTTATCAATATGGTTGTATTTTTTTGACGGGTCATTCCTGTCCGGTGAAAGAGTGACATGGGCACGTCCCGTCAGTCCGGGCAGTGCATTCCAGTTCATTCTCAGCTCTTCGCCCTTTTTCTTCAGTCCCACGCTGCAGAACAGTTCCGACAGTTTCCATTCCAGTTTTGAATGAAGAATGAAATTTTCACGGATTGTTGCCATGCTGCCATCCGGTCCCGTAATGTTGAAAAATACGGTTGCCATGTTGCTGGGAGGCAGCTTTTCGCTTCCTTTCGACCTGCCGCGCTCGTAATGATCGATCACAAAATCATAGTCCCCTTCCGGCAGTTCCACAAAGCTGCTGTCATTCTGTATGCTGTCATCCCAGTCCAGTTCTCTTCCTTCTGTATTCATTTTCTGTCTCCTCCTTATCCTTAATCAAACGGAATCTCTTCTTTTTCTTTCATGTCTTTAATCATTGCATGCACCTGCGGCCACGCTCCAACCAGTACCCCGGAAACGAAATCGGCAGGATAATCCCTTACAGGCATGTCCGGCGGGAAATATCCGCGTGCCGCAACCACGTTCTGGATATCCCATTCCAGTACCCTGTGCATCTGCATAAGATCACGCAGGGCTTTCGGGATCTTTGGATCCGGTTCCGGGAAGCTTTCCCCGCTGCTGCACCCTGGCAGCGTCATCTGTTCTCCATCTGCCGGAATATCCGGTACATTTTTTTCCGTCTCCGCCTCATCTTTTTTCTGGCTGTGCTGTCCCAGGGCGTTACTGGCGCCGTATTCCTGCCCTGCTGCCGCGTTCGCTGTCCCGGATATTTCCCTGGCAGGAGCACTGTTTTCCATGATATGGGCAATGGAGATATACTCAAACGGCACCTCATCCGGCAGTCCGTACCGGTTTTTTGCATCCCAGCAGTTATGGTGCGTCGTGTACATTACGCGCTTTCCACCCTGCGCTTTGTTCTTTCCTTTCTGCGCGCCCTGCCCGTCCACATTTACGACAATTGTTTTATAATTTGCAAACAGAACCATATCTGCCCATTCTTTTACCATGGGCGCAACCTGTTTGGACAGTTTCATTTCCCACCTGTCATACGCACCCATCTCGTCCGGCTGTTCAAATTTGCGCATTTTAGCATGGGCAGTCAGCACAACGTGTATCTTTTTCTGATCTGCCAGCTCCGTGAGAAGATTCAGAAGTCTTCCGAATTCTTCCTGCAGATACACGTAGCCTTTCCCGTATCCGAAATCCTCTATGCTTGTTTTCTGGTAGTGGCCGCAGACATGGAGTACGCAGAGCTGCTCTGCCCAGTCCGCAGTATCAATGACAAGCGTCCGGCACAGATCCGGATGCGCAATGACATACTTCACTTGCTCCATGAGCATCGCCCACGTTCCTGGTGCCGGGGTTCTGGAAACATCCATATCTTTTGTGCTTCCTTCCGTATCAATAAACAGCGGGTCCGGGAACCGGCTGGCGAGCGTACTCTTGCCAATTCCTTCGGGACCATAAATGATGGTCTTTTTCGCTCCGGGAAGCTTTCCCTTGATAATCTCCATTTAAAATTCACCTGCTTTCCATGCTGTTTTTTTCTCTTCCATGACAGGATGTGCCTGCCCTTCTATGTATCCGTCGCTGATGATGACGGAGCATTCATCCCCTGTTGATACCCTTGTTGCAATCACCTGCAGCCCTTCCTTCGTCAGCCATTCCCCGAATTCTTCCAGTGTGGACGGATCCATCTGTTCCAGCTTGTCCATCAGCACAAATCCACACTTCGGATTCAGTTTCCGCACAATTGCGGTGGAAACTTTCAGTTGGTCAGCACCGGACATGTTATCCCATCTCTGTCCGTTGTAAACGAGTTCCCGGTCATTAACTGATAATCCGGGCAGCGGAAGCTCCGCCTGGTCCAGCAGGGCATTTTTTCTCTCACGGACCTCCGTTATCTGTCCGGTCAGTTCGTTGTACTGGCGCTCATAGTAACGGGCATCTTCTTCCGCCTTGTCCTTATCAAGGTTTGCCCGTACCTTACGGTTTATTTCCTCTATATTGGCAAGGTCAGCCTCAAGTTCAGCGGTAGATTCATCCTGCAGTTCTTCAGCCGACTTCCGGGCATCCTCTATGTCGGAAGCCATTCTTTTCCGTTCAGCCTTCATATCTGCAAGCTGTTCTTCCATGCCGGCAATTTTTCTGTCCAGTTCCTCTGACTGCGCCTGCATCTGCTGCAGAGCATTCCGTTTCCTCTGGTTCTCGCCGTTCCGTGCCAGGATCTCCTGCTGCCTGCGGATAAGTTCCGACGGGGATACAGGTTCACGCGGTGCATCCGGATAAAAGACCTGCTCCCTGGCGTATTTCTTTTTCTGGTCCGCAATCCGCCCGACCGCCTGCCGGTCACTGTACAGATCGGTCTCTTTCTTTTCCAGAGCCTCAACCTGGTCGCCAACACCGATCAGCCGGAGCAGCGTTTCTGCCTTTTCCTTCCCGGATGAATTCATGAATTTCGGAAGATCAAGTGCAAGCTGTTCGATAAATTCATTCAGAAGCTGCTGCCCTGCTTTTTTACCGGAAGGGTCTGTTACTTTCAGATCACTGTTTTTCCCCTTCCGCTCCACCACAAGACCATTATCCATTGTGATACGTATGTATGGATGGATTACGGATCCGTCCCGCTGCGCGCGTGATGGTCTGTATCTGTCCCCGCCAAGCGCCCACGTAATGGAATCCAGCACAGAAGTTTTTCCCTGCCCGTTATTTCCCCCGATGATGGTCAGCCCGTTCAGAGCTGGCTCAACTTTTACTGCTTTTATGCGTTTTACATTTTCAATCTCAAGCTGGTTGATTTTCAATGATCTGCATCTCCTTCCGGCATGATATCCTTTTTCACTGCTTTGCAGATTACTTCCACGATTCTTACGGCTTCTGCTGCATTTTCGCCAGTCAGAGCGAACGCTGTATGCTCAAGCAGGTTTGCTATGCCGTCAAACACATCTCTCCTCTTGCCGCTGACCGAAACACTTACTGCCGGAGCACCTGCAATATGCTCTATACCCACCCGGAACGCACCGATATTCTCCGCCATGATCATAGCAAAACCTTTATGCTCTATGCAGGCATCGGTTTTTCCATCTGCAGTGTCATCCCCCTGTTCCGTCAGCCCGCACCCGCTCTCTCCGCGGGAACCAGATGCGCATTCTCCCTGTCCAATGCTGTCCTTCCCAGACATCCTCATGATTCTGCTTGCACATTCCTCCGCTGTTTTCTCCGGGTCGGCTTCGTTGCAGATTTTTGCCGCTCCCATTAAAATTTCTCCTAAAATAGTTTTCATAACTGTCCTTTCTGTGCTATAATGCACTTGTCATATTTTATTTACTGCCCTGTGGTTTTTCCGGAACCACAGGTATCCGTGCCCTGGTGATTCCCTTTAAATCCCGGGGCATTTGCCGTTCTTACATGCTCCTCTGATGGACTGCTGCACGGCAATTTCTCCTGTCTGCCTGTCAATAATATGCACCTCACGCTGTTCCAGTACTCCCCGGTCAATAATGTGCAGGTACCTGTTATCCTCATAACGTACCAGCCATTTCTCCGGATCCAGACCAGCGTCTGCAATAAGTTTTTTCTGCGCCAGTGTCGGCTTCTTCGGCTGTTTCATTTCTCCCTCCTGCCTTCCCGTGGAACCTGCGGTCTGCTGCTGATCCGCACCTGCTCCAGCGAAAGATCCGGTATATACTCTTCTTCCTTCATGTTAACGTATACCGTTTCTTCTCCTCCGTCTTTGTGTATCCAATGCTGGTAGCCCTGCTCTTCTGTCGAGACGCTTGCTGAGCCGACTCCTTTGCCCGTTACAAAAACGCTTATACTGACGCCTCTCTGCTTCGCCTCCCGGCGGATGTCAATCATCGTGTCCCTCAGCCATGTCATAAATTCCATATCTGTCATAGTTTTCGTATCTGTCGTAGTTTTCATATCTGTCATAGTTTTCATGCCTCTCCTCCTTATCTGCTTACCACAATGCGCAGCTCTTCCATGCCGTCGCATGTCTCTGATGGGATCCACTGCGGCTTCCCTTCCAGCGTATATATCTGCAGTTTTCTTTCCGGCTTTTTATGTTCCCTTATGCGCACCCTTCCCGGATAAGCTTCTGTCAGTACCATAAATCCCGATGCTGTGATGGAAAATACCAGCATTCCGGCAAACAGCAGGGAGCAGATGTCCATGTCTGTATTTATCCAGAGTATGGATGCTGTCCCGGCTCCCAGAAGCAGCCCGGTTGCGACTGCCGCGTAAGTTCGTAAAAACTGTATGTACTTCATTTTCCAGCCTCCCATAAATCCAGATTCTCCAGCACCTGTTTTATCAGCGCCCCGAAAACATATGTTACTGCATTTTTTCTGAGCTTTACGGCGCGCTCTCTTGCGCTGTGTACCTTCCTGGCATCCACCAGTATCGCTTCTGTCAGACCGGATCCGGTACTATCTACTGTATCAATGCCCATATATGCTTTTTTCTGCATTGGCTTGCCCTCCATCATCACAATTCCCTTTAGTCTCCGCTGCTGGATACTTTTCAATAAATCTCTCCAGATCGCTCCCTCGTATCTTTTTCTGCCCCAGGTTCAGATACGGTAGCTGTCCCGTATTCATTAGCCCATATACAGCCGAAACATTCATCAGCAATATTTGCGCCGCCTGTCTGACTGTGTATAATGGTTTATATGCCTCTACCATCCTGTCCCTCCTCTCTTTATCATTTTCCAGACATGGTTCATTGGATTAGCAGCCATATACTACCTATCGCAATAAGTCCTGCAGTTACCCATGCAGCAAGCCATCCCAGCATGAGCCCTTCGTGCGCTATTCCGATAGTTAATGCAGCGAACATTATCACAAGAATCAAAATATCCACCGCTTTCCGTATCCTGCGTTTTCTGCGTAGTGCTTTTATATGCCGCGCTCTTTCTTCTTTTTCCCTCATGAACTTCTCATAGTATTTGTCCATTGATCTGTACTCCTGTTCATTAATTAATTACATACATTTACGTTATTTGCATAAAATTGACTATGGCTATTACAAGTGCAATCAAGGAAATTATCAGCAATCCCCACTGAATCACCTCATATACAACAGGGTGCTTCTCCTCTAACCACGTCCACATAATTCTCACTCTCCTTTATTTGTATATTTCATTGACATTGTTCCGCTTTGCTCCTATTCTTGTCTTACAGGCTGTGCCGCAGCCGAGTATAAAAGAAAGGAGTATCCTGCAGATGCTTGATAGCGAAACAGCAAAACGCCTTGAGCACAAAGTTCTTGAAAAAATGAACTTTAATCAATCAAATATCTCTAGATCCGATTTGCTTTTAAAAACGATTTCTGAAATTGCCATTAAGACCACCATTATCACACTGCAAGAGTATGAGCGGCTCAATAATGAAGATGCTGATTGAGTTTTTGCAAAGATTCAGTCATCCTTTTATTGAGAAGCATTTCAGCATTTTCAAGTAAATTATTTTCTGAAATAACACTTAGCCATCTGGCGGACACAAGCTCCGCCAGAGCTTTTGTCATTTCTGGAACCACGCTACCATCGTACATTCCGTCCGACTCCTTAATTTGAACCTGTATCCAGTCACAGATAGATTCAATTGTTTCATCTACTTTATCCATTCCCCCGCTCACCACCTTTCCTTTTTACGGCTCCCGATCAGTGCCTAAATAGACTTTTTATATATAGATTTCAAAATCGTATTTAGCCAATTGACTTTCTCATCAATTTCTACTATTCTTTAATTGCAAATACTAAAAAATATACAAATTAACGAAAGGAGTCCAGTATGAATTCAAATTCTGCTACACAGAGCAGCGATTTAACCGTTGAAAAAATACTTCGTTCAAGCATCAGAGTCTCTGTAACCAAAACATCTGGCGAACAACATTACGGTACCGCATTCTTTTTTAACTTTATGATTAATCAGTCACCGTATCCCGTATTGATTAGTAACCGCCATGTTTTTGAAAATGCGTCAGAAATGTCATTTTTTGTTAACGCCTCCTGCAGCAACTTATCTTGGGCAGAACGTTGCAAACATAATGAAAAAAAACATTTAATTTACGCACTACCTAAAATTATTTTTCATCCAAATCCAGACATTGATCTTGCTTTATTTCCGATGGAAACTACTATTAATCAGTTCGCAGAACAAGGTATTTCTTTTGTTCACTGGTACTTAGATGAAAGTATTATTCCATCGGCTCAAGAGTGGTCTCGCTTATTACCGCTTGAGGATGTCATAATGGTCGGATGTCCAGATGCTATATTTGATTTAAAAAACAATCTTGCTTTGATACGTAAAGGTATTATTGCCTCCCATCCTGCATATGACTTTAACTATAAGCCTGTTTTTATCTCTGACATTGCATGTTTTCCAGGCTCCAGTGGCTCTCCTATTTTAATGCGTGATACCAGTCCCTTTTTCTCCGATGAAACACTGTACTTAGATTCCTCTCGCTACGCCTTATTAGGAATTCAAAGCCGCGTTTTCCAGCATAGCGAAAATTATTTCAATAATCTCGCCATCGCGATAAAATCTACCGAACTACTTGCTTTCCGGAACCTGCTCTGGTCCTGAACCTTGATACACTATCGGCAGTGACATGTTAATTAGTTTTACGCCTGTTTCCAAAACCATAATTCTTATTTTTATGTCCTCTAAATACTCTAAGCTTCTTCTTATGTCACACAAACTTTCATTTATTGCTTGGAGTTCCTTTTTAATAGATTTCTTTTTTCTCATGCTATATCACCTCCGCATTATTAATCGTGGGCTTATCAGTCTTCTACCGTCTTATCCCCCCGTTTTCTTCTATATGCTTTGTTGATTTTAAATCATCTTTTGTGCAAAAAAAATTTTTTCTTTTTCACTCAAAGAATCAATCTGCAGTAATTCACATAGCGCTGAAACCTCACTTGTCTTAAACTCCTGTTTGTTCTCTACTTTAAGCTGAAATCCATATGCAGATAATCCTAAATACTCTGCAACATATTTCATTTTCAGCCCCTTTTTGCCAATCAATTCTTTAAGCGCCACTGTATCAGTCAATTTCTCACTCCCTTTCTTTTTGATGATTTTAAATCATCTGTTTGTAATATACCATCTTATTGATTTAAAGTCAACTATTTTTTTAAATTTATTCAAAAATAATTGATTTTAAATAAACAATATGATATGATACGATTATCAAGGAGGAAAAAATATGGCCGAAATAGGAATACGAATACGTGAACAGCGCGAAGCTATTGGAATGACCCAAGAGGAACTGGCTTCAAAGCTTGGCTACAAAAACAAATCATCTATAGCAAAAATCGAGACTGGTGCAAACGATATTGTGCAGAGCAAGGTTATTGAATTTGCCGACGCACTAAATACAACCGTTTCTTATCTTATGGGTTGGGAAAAAACCAATGTTAACTCCAGGAAAAAAGGCGTAACTATCAACGTCCTCGGTCGTGTCGCCGCTGGCATCCCGATCGAAGCGATTACAGACATTATAGATACGGAAGAGATTCCGGAAGAAATGGCAGCTACAGGAGAGTTCTTCGGGCTCCAGATTCACGGCGACAGTATGGAACCAAAATTTAGCGAAGGCGATGTCGTGATCGTCCGGCAACAGGATGATGCGGAATCCGGTGATATTGTGATCGCAATGATAAACGGTGACGATGCAACCTGCAAACGCCTAAGAAAGTATAGAGATGGAATCGAACTGGTATCCACGAACCCAAGTTATGAGCCGATGTTCTTCAGCAACGAGGATATCGAACAGAAACCTGTGAAGATTATCGGAAAGGTCGTAGAATTAAGAGCAAAGTTTTAAGTATGAAACACTTCGATGTTTTAACAAAATCAAAGGAAAAGAGGGAATGAGTTATGAAGAAAAAGATTTTGATTTTCAACATTATTTTTATACTGTTTTTATTAATAGGCATCACGGCAAATAGTGCGGAACAGCAAATTACTATTGACGAACAAGTTCTGGTGGACGAAAACGGGATAAAAATAAAGGCAACAAAATACGGCGAATCCTTTGATTTAGATTCTCCATACATTGCATTAGAGTTAATAAACAATACTGATTACGACTTAACGATCAGTTTGAATCGCACATCTGTAAATGGAATCATGTTCCAAGATGCTTCATTATATAAAACAATAGCAGCCCAAACAACCGATAAGGCAACTATTAATTTTATGTCATTTTTATTGGAGGATGTTGGCATAACAACGATAGGAGAAGTTGAAACTTCATTCAAAATTATCGGAGAAGGTAAAGATGCGCCCAATTTTGAAACTGATATCGTAAAAATACGTACTTCTGCTTATACCAACCTTGTTCAGTCGTACGACGATTCGGGTGAAATAATATTTGATGAAAATGGAATACGATTGATAAAAAAAGATTTGTCTATTACAGAATTTGTAACAGGACAAGATTTTTATATTGATAATACTTCCGGAAAGCGTATTCAAATTATTGCTACAGAAAACAAAGTAAATGATACTTTGATAGACTCAACTATAACTTTCCCAGCTATTGAAGTTGATAAAAAAGCGAATTACACACTATCATTTATGAAAGATGATCTTGATAAGACCGGTGTAGACAAAATAGAAAGCATATCCTCACACTTTGCATTTTATGATGCAGATACACAAGAGATGTTGATAGAAAAAGTTGTCACCTTTAAGCAGGAATCACAAGGTATGATTACTGCATTAAATCTTAAAGATGAGCTTGCCTACTCCGATGAATATATCCAAGTAAAAGCATCAAATATGCAGATTGATAATCTCGGAATCACTACGCTTGATCTTGCAATAAAAAATATGTGCAACGAAACAATCACCTATTCTGGCGGGAAAATACAAGTAAACGGAAAAGAAATAAGCGGATCTGTTGGTGCATTTGGAAATCCTGATTTTTTAGTAGAAATAAAAAGTGATGAAGAACATTTAACTGTCCTTCGCATTAAACGTGACAGTTTAGCAGAACAGGGGATTACGGAAATTTCTTCAATTGCATTGGAACTAGGTATTTTCGTAGGATATTCTAAAACCTACGATGCGATCATAAACATTCCATTTGATGATGCTTCAAGTGTATCAACCAGTGTAGCTACCAATCTTTCAAATGTAGCTGATGAATATATAGCAAATACATATATCATTCGTAATACAAGTAAACTTTCTGTATTATATGAATTGAAAAACATAAATGATGAAACGATATCTCTTCGTGGCACATTAAACTTTAAAGATGCCGATGGAAATGTTATTGATACCAAAGAAGATTTCATTGATTACATGTCTCCTAATTGCTACAACTTTATGATATTTTCAACAACAGAATCAGCGGAAAAAGTTAGTCTTTCATTAACTCCATCGATATTTACAGATAAAATTGCTTCTCTTTCTTATGACGTTGATGATTCATTGGAAAATATCTTAAAGGTTAAAGTTACAAACAACAGCGATAATATTTCCAGCAATACCGTGCTTACAGTTATATTTGCAAAAAACGGAAAAATCAATGGATATTCCAGAGGTCTTTCTGGAAAGAAAATTATAGATATTAATCCGCACGACAGTCTGGAAAGTACAATATCTGATATGCCTTATGACGATTATCGCATTTATTTAACCGGTGTAGTTAAATAAACCGTAGCCTACCAGTACAACTTTCTATTTACAAATTATCGGCAGGGTCGTGGAACTGAGAGGAAAATTTTAGATTAAACCGCTTCGGCGTTTAAAGAATGAAGAGCGGCGACCTTTGCTGCCATCCAAATTATAACTAAAAAGGGAGGGCTATAGTATGATGTATCCATACATGACACTAAATGACAATACTGAAATTACACATTCCGAGATGAAACCGGATGGACGGGTGAAAGTTTATATTGAAACCCCTGTATATGGTGGTTTTCATGATGCCACATGCTGGCTTCCAGAATATACATGGGAGTTTCATGGATACTCCGAAACCGAAATGAGTTATTTCAAGCAGCTAATACGTGATAATGCTCATCTAATGATGGAGTTTTCACAAGAAGGAGGTTCTAGTTATGCCCGATAAATCATCTGCACCCAGCCCGCAAGATATTAAACGGTTCTTTGAGTTGTTTCCCCAGCTTTCCGTGGAAATGCAGGAATTACTTATTGATCTTGCAGAGAAGGCACTGAGCAATACGCTGTCTACTGAAGAAGTGATGGAAGAGCTGAGAAAGTTTGAGGATTAAACCACTCCTGTGGAGTGCACTTTGACAACATAATATATTTAACCGGGCAGCCGGGAGGGCGTGCATATCATCCGCCTAAGTCTTGAGAGGAGGATGATGCTTATGAGTACATATGAGGAATTCATGGTTATCATAGCTATTGCTGGATTGATTGTTGCGATTCTGAATTTAAAAAATAAGTAAGCCGCCCTGTCCCTGGAAAAGATAGGCGGCTTCACTTAGCTTATACTTCGCCGGGCGGATAGGTGTGCTCTATCTTTCGGCTGTCTTGTTAAGTATATTATATGTCAAGCAACAGCATTTGTCAAATGCAAAACCGCCCCTGCGCCAACAGGAACGGTTTCACATAGATTCTATACAGGCACGGAGCCGGTACAATCATCTATCAGCAAGAAGATTATACCACAATCCTCCGGCACCTGTACAGGTGTATTTTTTATACTCATTTTCAAAAAGGAGGAATCACTATGGGACAAGTTACAGCCAGAAAACGTGGAAAGACCTGGGAATATGGCTTTGAAGGAGCCAAAATTGCAGGCAAGCGCAACAGGATCACGAAAGGAGGTTTCCGAACTAAAGCCGAGGCTCTGGAAGCCGGTAATAAAGCCTTAGTGCAATATAACAGTGCCGGTCAGAGCTTTTCTCCGTCAGAGATAAGCGTAGCTGATTATCTTGACTACTGGATGGATAATTACTGTAAAATGAATTTAAAATATAATACACAACTTGGCTATCTTAATATCATCGAAAACCATTTAAAACCTAAATTTGGTCAATACCGTCTTTGTGCGATAAGTGCCGCTCCTATACAGGAATATGTTAACCATCTAAAAACACAAGGATACGCCAAAAGCACTGTTTCCGGAATCATCAGCACGCTTTCCGGTGCATTTAACTATGCGGTAGAGCCGATGCATTATCTCCAATATAATCCATGCAATAATATCCGTTATCCAAAATTTAGGGATACCAAAACAGAAGCCCGTTATATTATATCCCCGGAAGATTTCCAGCGGATCATTGCCCGCTTTGATTCCAGGAGTCAATACTACCTCCCTCTGATGATTGGATATTATACGGGTCTGCGCATTTCAGAAGCATTTGCCCTTACATGGGATGACATAGATCTGGATAACCGGACGCTTTCTGTCAATAAGATTACCCTCAAAAGAAATTATGGTGTTGATGTACGAACTGTACTGCAGAATAAGGGGAAGAAAGAAGAGAAATCTGCCTGGTATTTTGGCACGCCCAAAACCGCCGGTTCAGAGCGAACCATTAAATTCGGAGACGCTCTTTATCACGCTCTAAAGTACGCGAAAAAAACGCAGTTAGAAAACCGGCTGCACTATGGGGAATACTATACTGATATCTATTTAAAGCCCGAGAAAGATGAAAAGGGCGACGAAATATTCCGCTTAATCGAAACTGAACGCAGCATACCATGCGCATTGAATCGCGCTAACATGATATGTGTCCGTGAAAACGGTCAATATGTTTCTACTGACAGTTTTAAATATTGCGCGCGCGTAATCCATTATGATTTAAAAATTGCATTTAACTATCACTCGCTCCGGCACACACATGCAACGACACTGATCGAGAATGGAGCCGATATAAAAGATGTCCAGGAGAGACTCGGGCATGACAACATCCAGACAACGATGCAGACTTATGTCCACAATACTGACACCATGTCCAGCCGCTCCGTAGACATCTTCGAGCAGGCAGTAAGCCAGAAACTTGTCAACCAATGAAAATCCGGTTGACAAACGGTCGACAATACATCTTTTTTTGTACGCAAAAATATTCAGCTTCCTTATTTTATGCGGGATAAACGGCACACAGTCTCAACATGATATGTTCCCGGAAAAAGGTCTACGCAGCAGACGCGCTCCGCCTTATAGCCATGCTGCTGCAGAACGGCAAGATCCCTCGCAAGGCTGGTCGGCTTGCAGGAAATGTAGACGATTTTCTCCACGCCGAATGCAATGATTTTGATAGCCGCGTACATTAGGGCAAAGAAACATACATATTATCTTTTTCAAATATAACATAATGGAGGTATCAAATGCAAGGTTATAAAGTGCCACATACTACGCAAATAAGCAATTTAAAAATTGTACGCATAAAAAAGGGAATGAAGCAGTCTGATTTGTCTGCTGCTTCTGGTGTCCCCGTTAAATGTATTGGAAATTATGAACAATTACGACGAAATATTAATCATGCCAGAGTAGATATAGTTTATCGTCTGGCCATCGCTTTAGACTGTAAAATTGAAGATATTTTAGAGCTCAATAGTTTATGAGCTATGCTGAATAATTTATTTCCCAGAGCGGTGAACAGCCGCTCTGGGAGTTTATTTTATAATTGCATCAAAGCCCGCTGCCTGCAGTCGTTTTACCTGTGCCTGCGCATTTGCCAGGACATCATAGGCACCTGCCTGTACCTTATAAATCCTGCCTTCCGTCTTGATGATGGCATCAAAACCGGCTGCTTTAAGCTGCGTGACAAGCTTTTCGGCGTTCTCTCTCTTCGTGAAGCTGCCGCACTGTACTCTGTTCTGTTTATTGAGCGTTTCCGGCTGTCTGTCCGTTTTATGCCCGAAGTACAGGTGCCCCCACTTGGTGCTGCTGGAATCCTTGCCGAGGTACTCATACTTCTCCAGGAGCTGCGCACACTTCTGCCTGTCCATATTCCCGTTTCCGTCGGAATAGTTCGTAAAACTCCGGAACTGGAGTATTTCCGCATCCGCGAAGCGCCGCACGCCCTTTTTGAACACGTCAAAGACTGCCTGCTGCGCTGCGTCGGATGTCACCTTGGAGCCATATGCAGAGTAGTTTTTCTGCATGACTTCCCTGACAGTCTTTCCATATCCGCCATTTTCCAGCATGTCGTGGATACACTGGGCGACGCCGAGGAATCCGTTCCGGCTTGCAATCACGCCAGCCTCACCATAAACCACTTTGGCAATAGCTTCCACATTACTGTCGCCAATCTGCACACCTGAGATGTTCTCGTCAGACGCGCCGATCAGCTTCTTGAACCGCTCCCAGTCCCCTTTCGCGCGAATCTGGGACGGGCAGTTTTTCGCACATACATCGTAGTGGGTGTATACCCGGCTTGCGGGAATGTTTAATTCCTTCATGAGCTGCTTTGTGACCTCTACGGTGTTCTGGAACGCTTTCTCATAGTTGTAACCGGCATTAACGCACATTTCGATTGCGACGCTGTTGCGGTTGTTTACGGTGCCAAACAGTTTCCCACCGTAGTTTACCCCGACATGCCAGGTGCCACGATTATACGGCGCTGCAAGGTATGCGCTCTTGTCGTCCACGTACAGATGCGCAGACATCCCCTGGAAATTGCCGTCATGCTGGGCTTTTGCGTGCGCTTTGGCATCGGCGCCTTTGTTGAAATTATCTGTATTGTGGATAACAATATTTACCGGATTATTCTCCGCGTACGTATTCTGGTTTGAAATATATTCTTTGTTGATATTCATATGTACTCCTTCCCGCTGCGGAAACGCAGCATAAAAAGAGGACGGTCGCCCACCCTCATCGTCTGATCTGTGAGATTGTCTGCATCACCTTGTCATATCCCACCATCGCTGACAGCCATGACAACAGCA
Source organism: Marvinbryantia formatexigens DSM 14469 (assembly GCF_025148285.1). Classification (NCBI taxonomy): domain Bacteria; kingdom Bacillati; phylum Bacillota; class Clostridia; order Lachnospirales; family Lachnospiraceae; genus Marvinbryantia; species Marvinbryantia formatexigens. Next base: position 381,534 of record NZ_CP102268.1, read on the forward strand.
CGAGAGCAATCAGATATACCGCCATTTTGGAATTTAAAACAGCCCCGGCCAGTATCACATAACCCGCATCAACCAGAACCGCCAGAACCGCAGCTGTCGCCCCTGCCAGGATATTAGAGCAGTATGCCTTTCCAAAATCATCCAGGGTTTTCTTTACCGCCTCTGTGAACAGGCCTGTCAGTACCGAAACAATAAGCAGCATTGCCAGAAACATGTCCATGCTCATCCCAGGTCCTCCTCATTTTCACAATATTCCCCGGCATCCGTCATGCCGCCGGCAGTATAATCATCCGGAACTCTTTCCCAGCTCTCCGTCCCATCCCTGGTGCCACGGTTCCTGTGCTTTTCCTTACTGGTCTTTATCCATCCGCAGATACCGCATTCCCCAAGAAGCGCGGCAATCAGCGAACACCATGCCGTTTCTGGTGCGGAACCGCACATAAGGAATATGTCCAGCATCTTCCAGTTAATATAAATCATGTAAGCAAATACACATATCAGCACAATGTTCAGCGTTCCGATTTTTCCAATGGAATTTTTAATTCTTTCAAGACATGCCGGATGTTTATTCTTCCGTGTCTTTCTTCTTTTCATTTTCCCGATACCTCCCGCCTCTTTGTCCTAACGCAGAACCCTGTGACAGGTCCGTGCGCCGTTTTAAAATATGAAGCCTGTAATTAATCACATGGAATATAAAGGGCGAATTCTGGGCCGTTCCGGCATCCCGGTCCGCCCTTATGAATTTTATTACATTCCAATCTGGGCGAAAACGAAACCTGTCACGATACTGATTACCGCTGTGACGATATATCCGGTGACCTTGCGCCACATCTCGCCATCCCGCCCCTCCAGCTCCTCCAGCCGGTTTCCCTGCTGGTTCTGCACTTTCAGCATGTTCTCCATGTTGACCGCCAGCTTTTCCACGGAAGCAGTAAGCGTCGTTAGCTGTTTATTGCTTTCCTCCAGCAGATCAATCCGTTTGTCCTGCCTTCTGTTTTCTTCCTCAATCCTGCGGCGGAACTCCTCATGCTCTGCCCTTGTAATCGGTGTATCCATACAAATTTCCTCCCGTTATGCAGCGTATTCCTCACCGGTAATCCCTGCATACTGCTCCGGTGTGATTTTTCCGGCAGTCACGAATACCTTTACATTCTCCTTTGTGTAGATTCCTTTATCGTAGTATCTTTTTATAATCTTATACATATCCCTCAGCCTCCTGCCTGGTTTAAAAGGATGGCCGCAAGCACTTCATCCGCAGCATCCTGGTTGCTCAGTATCATTGCCTGGTTCAGCAGGATTTCCGCGTTGATGGTATCCTGCTCTGACGGTTCCTCCTCCACCGGTTCCGGGATGTAGTCCTCCCATTCCCCGCCGGCATATCTTTTCCCGGCCAGTTCAAAATCATCCGGGATTGGGATGAGCTCCGGTCTGTCCACCGTCCCGCTTAAATGGCTGTCGCTTACCACTATCCCGGTTTCCATGTTTATCTGTGCATATCTCGGCATGGTTCCTTCCCTCCTTTAATAAAATTCGATGACCTGCCATGAGACAGCTGTTCCTTCAGTGTCTGTTCCTATTTTTATACTGCTGCTGCCCACTTCCAGTAAAATAGCACTCTGAAAATATGCGCTTTCAAGCAGTACAATACTTTTTTCCGGATTTATCGTCCCGATATTAACAGTTGTATAGTAATCCGTGTTGCCTTGATTGTTCATCTGATTTATTGTGGTGGCAATTCCCCGTTGCACACTCTTTACCGCGCCTTTTGCCACGAGTTCATCCAGCCTGTTCCCTACGTCCCCGCTTGTCAGCAGTTCGATGACGTGCGTGAGTTTCTGGCTGAGCGTGCCCGTGGCGGAACCTGTGTTGTTGACGGCTGTACTGGATTTTGCGGCTTCCGCATCTGTCTTGATGGTGTCGATATAGCCTGCGCGGGTAGCTGTCCATGCTGTCATATGGGATACAAGGTCTGAAATTAACTTATTCAGTTTTCCCATCACCGTCCCGGCTGTTTCGCTTCCACCAGTGTCATCTGCTGCACCAATCCTGTCCGTACTGGTCTTAATTTCGTCCGTGCCGTTCTTTGCCTCTGCCACGTCTGTTTTGACTGCAGCTACATCTGTCTTAATGGTATCGATATAACCTGCGCGGGTAGCTGTCCATGCTGTCATATGGGATACAAGGTCTGAAATTAACTTATTCAGTTTTCCCATCACCGTCCCGGCTGTTTCGCTTCCACCAGTGTCATCTGCTGCACCAATCCTGTCCGTACTGGTCTTAATTTCGTCCGTGCCGTTCTTTGCCTCTGCCACGTCTGTTTTGACTGCAGCTACATCTGTCTTAATGGTATCGATATAACCTGCGCGGGTAGCTGTCCATGCTGTCATATGGGATACAAGGTCTGAAATTAACTTATTCAGTTTTCCCATCACCGTCCCGGCTGTTTCGCTTCCACCAGTGTCATCTGCTGCACCAATCCTGTCCATCACTGCCTGTACTGATTCAGAGTTTGTCTGCAGTGCCTGTTTCTCTGCTGCTGTCACAAACTGGTGCTCTGTATCCTCGACCACATTTTTTGCCTCGGCACCGAAGTCCAGCACGATCTCGGTGTCATCCTCCTGTTTCTGTACAATCTGTCTTGTTACCATTTTTTCATCTCCTTCCGGTAATCCCGGACACTGCTGTCCGGGATTCTGTATATGCTAGGAAACCAGGAAACACACGGAGCCTGCTGGTGCTGATGCAGGCAGTGCCTCCGCAAAGTAAACAGTTGCTTTCGCGTTCCATGCTTCCTTTTCCGTGTCACTGACAAAGCGGTGGGTGGCGTCCTGGGAAATCATGGATGCCGGATGGGTGGACGGATGGCTATACACGGTATCGGTAAATTTGGCATCTGACGGGACATCTGCTCCCACTGTATGCCCGTTTACCGTGGCAGCGTCACCCCCATCCGCCGGAAGACTGGACGGCTTGTTTCTGATATAGGCATCGCTGGATGCATCCGTCTCGTTCCAGTCGCTCTGGACATTTGCCTCCGCATTTGCGGGCGCATGTGCCGCCTGGCTGTGCTCATAGGCAGTCTTTCCACGGTCGCCGCGGTATGCCGTGGAAGATGTTTCCCCAAGGGCAACCGTATCGGAAATCACGGCAAACGCTGTCCCGGACCAGCGGTACGTTTTTGACGTGGCAAGGTCCACATAGATTTTTCCGGATTCCCCAGCGATCTCCGTTGTATGTGCAGCCTCCTCGTACAGCTTTCCACCGGACAGGTATCCTTCGATTACATCATCCACATAGGACGGCAGCTGCGCAGCCGGGACCTTCCCGGTGCTGTCCAGTTCCGCAACGCCTCCGGCAGCTCCCTTTGCGGTTGCCGGGACTGCCCCGACATCTGCCGCGGCAAGCGTGACATCAGCTGTCAGTGCCTTCCCGTTTACCTTCCGGGCAGACGGGACCGCTGCCGCGACCTTCGCTTTCTCCTCATCCGTGTAGTCGTTGGAGGACAGTCCTTTTCCTTCCTCTTTGGAAACATAGCCGTCCAGTGTTCCGGACATGTTTCCTTTGGGCACCTCATCCCATCCGGTGCCGTTATAGACATACGCCGTCTTATTTTCTTTTACATACACCTGGAGACCGGCAGTGACCGCATTCAGTGTGACCAGTTCATCTCTTTCCGCAAGTGTTTCCACCTGTCCGCGCGCATCCAGGAGCGCGCCTGCCTGCAGCTTGAAGCCGCTGGCAACTGTGATACCTTTTTTATCTGCAAAGCCCATTCTCTTTTACCTCTCTTTCCTAGTAGTTAAATGTCATCTTAAAGGCAGATACCGTTGACGGGTCGTTCGTATACACATAATACGCCACACCGCCCACCGTCACCTCACTGCGTGTGAATGTGCCGGTAACATCAAAACTGTTGGCATCCAGAATCTTCGACAGTGCCCCGTAGGATGCCGGGTATGCATAAAGCATCTTCTGGTTATTACACGTGTAGTTGAAGGATTTATTGCCCTTTGCCTGCACGGATTTTGCCGCCGCTTTCACCAGTTCCTCATTTACCACGGCATCTGCCGCAACAGCACCATAATAGTACGGGTTTACGAAGGTATATGAGCCGGTCTTTGCCGTCACGGTTTTGCCATCCGCATCCGTCACCGTCACGGAAAGCTGTTTGTTTGCTGTCACGGACAGCTGGGATGCAAGCGTTACCGTGTTTGCCCCTGCCTTGATACCGCTTGTGAGGCTGCCAATGGATGTGGAACCGTCAAATACCTCAATCTTACTGATGGCTGCACTTCCCGGTGTGATATTGACGGTAACTGCACTGACCGTCTGCGTGGTCCCTGCCTCGACCACACCGCCATTGGACGGGGACATTGCCGCTGTAACCACCGGTGCCACATACGGATGCAGCAGCCTGTTAATCATTTCCACTGCTTCCACACCTGCTGCAGGCGGCACATAACCTTTCTCAATGCCTCCCACCGCCACGGTGGACGGCGTCTGGTTTTTATACAGGGTATCATTCGCGGTAGCCCCTGCCTCGACCCCTGCCAGTTTTGATTTTTCCTCATTGGTATAATCATTTGTGGACAGACCCTTTCCTTCAACCTTGTTCACCTTGTTGCCTACCGCGGCATTCAGCGCATCTGCGACATTTTTGTGGGATGCGATATAGTCCGCAATCTCTTTGAGTGTGTCATACGTCTCCGGCGCGCCACCAATCAGGTCTGAAATCTTCTTGTTCACATACTGCACGATGTTCTGTTCCTCACCGTCTGCATCGCTCATCATTACTGCATCAGCGACTGTCCGCGCGAACCATTCCTCCCATACGGGAGCTGATTCCGTACCGGTATTCCGGTACATGGTTACTCTTTCCTTTGCCATTTCTTTTTGTCCTCTCTTTCTTTTTTATTATATTTTTGCTAAAAAGACAGTGCCGTCTGGAACATCCGTTCCTTCTGACACTGCCAGTCCGCCATTGATAATGGATGTATCTGCTGCACCGGATGTTTCTCCCCCGGACGCAATCGCCATATCTGCCCAGTATTCTGCCGCATCCGGCTGTGTGGCGCTGAACACCACATTTGAAAATGCCGCCGCTTTAAAGGTTTCCGGCAGGCCGTCCACCACAAACAGGGTATCACCGCCCTCCAGCTGGGTATCGCGCGCACCTATGCGCACCCTTCCTGTGCCGGTCTTTTTCTGTAATTCTGCAACTATTTTCGCCAGGTCTTCCAGGTCACTTGCGAGGGCTGCCGCCCCGCTGTCTGCCTTTATCGTAATTTCTGCGGAATTACTTACTGTGGCATAATAATCCTGTATAATTTGTACTGGATGAAAGCCATTGTATGGTGGCATGAAATCTCCAACCGTGTCTGAAACAACTGCAATACTATAAAGTATTTCTGGAGCTTTTTCATTGTCCGCCTCTTTCGCATAAAGCCCCATTTCGTTGATGTAATACCCTTCTGTAACCAGAATATCTCCCGTTTTCGGATCTTGATTTGAAATAATTGCTGTCATTTTTACACTATAAGTATTATTGATGCCAATACTTGAAAGTGCATAAGCATTACGAATCGACTTCATTTCACTCCGCTTCTGTAATATGTTGGGTTCTTTCTCTTCGTCGCTATAGATTCCATCTCCAACAGCAATACGTGTAAATTCTATCCTGCACTCCCCGGCCTGAGCTTTTGTAAGTAACGCAGCTCCATGATCAGTCATAATTGCATTATTAAATGGCTGCGGCATATCCTATTCCTCCTTTCGGTTATGCATGCAGGATGGCAGCCGGATAATATTTTGCCATCTCTGCCTCACCTGCATGAGTATTTTGTGAAATTTTCCGTTGTGCCTTATGCCCATCAAAAATTGCAGCTGGATAATACCCCGTTGTCCCTGTCATACCTGTGAAAATAGTCTGCATAGCTTTATGTTGCATTTTATGCCCGTCAATAATCGGGGCCGGATGGTAAACTGCAATGGTTCCGCAACCAGCAAACACCACATTTCCAGTATGTCGCTCAATTTCAAGTGCCTCTAAATGGCTTCTTGTATTTTTCACCCTTTTGATCATTTCCCAAAAGTATGTCACCAGCTCCTGGTTTAAAATTGCACTGGTTCTTATTTTAAACCAGTATGGTTTTCCATCATACTCGAACCACTCTACGACCTTTCCTTCTCCGAACGCCACCGTCACTAACTCTTCAACGGCTGCCGGGGTTCCGGCTGTCATATACCATATCAAGGTATTGCGGACAAGACTCCGTTTTGTGTTAATATCAAGGCTGTCATTGTAATACTGGGTTCTAAGTTCCTTGGCTAATAAATCTAAAACCTTGTCCGGAGCAGTATCTATACTGCAGTATGCATAGCAAATCTGTGTATATCTATGCAGGAGTCTGGTACCTTCCCTGATAGCATAACTAAACGCTTGCGAAGCGGGAGCATCCATCAGATTATGAGGCATAATATCTGCAATTTGACCATCATAATAATTAATCATTTTCAAGCCCTCCATACACAATATTCTTACGGGCAGTTTGAGCCACCTGTGTATCTGTTAAAACAGTAAATGCAGGTTCCCTTATAATTGCACGTTTTATGCCTGCCTTTTTAAGATAAGCCATTAATTCATCCGGATTAATGTCCCGTCCTATTCCTGAGTTCTGCCATAGCAAATATTTATCAACAGCATCTGACACCTGCAGCTGTATTTGCATGGCTGAAGCGCGGTCACTCGTATTAATATAATATGTAAAGTCTGCATTATAAGGCACTATTTCCGGAGCAGCCACCTGCACAAAATCCGTAAGCGGACGTTTCCCCCGTTGCTGTAAATGTTCTGTCATCTCTGCAATGAGCGTGTCATCCGGAATAGAGCCGTCACTCATTATAAAGCGTATATCTACCACACCCGGTGTCGGCGAAGTAGCTACAACATCGCCAATATCGCTGCTATAATTTTTCACATGATATATATACGCATCATCTGGTCCGGCTGTTGAATAGCTTGACGGGGCCAGAAATGTCCGTTCCGCTATGCTCTGATCTGTTTCTATCCCAGTTCCCCCACTCGTAGTCCTTATATTGGTTACACTATCAATAAACGGTACTGGGTCAACCATTGTGTTTAATTCTCCGGGCATATAACCATTCCCCTGTTCTCCCGCTTCAGTACAATACATCATGATTGTAATTTCAGTTTCTCCAGCCGGTATTTCAACGTAACCCCCTGTTTCAAAGTACACTGCATAATCTGCTGTAACCCTGCTTCCAGCCGGGATAGGTGTTGCCGCTTCCCTTGCCTGAGAAAGTTTCCAGCAAACCTGTGCAATAGCTCTCTCCGGTTCATTCTCTGTAACATTCTTAAGCGCAGCTAAATTTCTGAGATAATCCCCATAAGCATATTTCAGAAAATTCATCTTCCCCGCCTTGTCCACCTGCTGCAGCCCTTGATAAATAATCTGGGCACAGGAAAGCATCATAATGCGATATGGATCTGCCCTTGCCAGAGTAATTCGTTTGCCTGTGGCCTCCTTATAATAACTATAAAAAGCATTAATAATAAGAGACTGTACATCCGATAAGGTAAGATTATCAATAAAACTAATGTCCGGTAAATCCTTTATACTCTCTAGTAAGTCTGACACATAATCCCTCCTCACTCTTCATCAGCTTCTGTTTCCTCATAATCTTTATTAGGCCCAATTAAATAAATATTTTTAAGGTGTCCGCTTTCAAGATCTGTTTCTGTTGTAATCTCCTTTAATTCCACTCTGGGTTCGTAAACTTCCAGCTTATCAATAACTGATAATGCTGCAAGGTTTTTAGCTACATTAATTGGCATATCAACAAAATCAAATGAAATACCATATGCCCGATCCCCAGGACAGCTTCCTTCCGGCGTTTCAAGGAGTGCCGTAACATTACGTTTTATTTCAGCCACAATTTCTTCATTCATATAGTCAAATCCCACAAATACTACTGCCATATTTTCTGCCCTTTCTGTTGCTATTCCGGATACTCCTCCATAGTAAGATCCAAAGAAGCCCTTATAAGCTCGCCCGCATTCCATATTTCATCCCATGTTTCGCTCACACTACTGATTGTCATTTTATTGCTGCCAACCTTTTTGCCGCCGATTACCAGTATATCTGGGATACCGTTCTCTACATATTTTTCGATAGCATCTATCGTATTCCTGGGTTTTACGCCATGCCTCGCATCCACCTTGATAGTAAATGTCACTTTATCTATGTCCGACCCCAGGAACTGACGCAATGGCTTTTTCCCAATGCGCGAATGCACGGCCCATCTGCCAGATACTTCCCGCTTAAAGTTCGAAAAACTTAATATTCGTGCATCACTTGTTTCAAAAGTAATAAGTTTTCCTAAGTTCCCAATCGCCATTTCGACCTCCGATTTTCGAAGATAACCTATAAATTTGCCAACTTTCTTATAATTTCTTCCACTGTTATCTCCCCATCAGCACAACTAAGCACTATTTTATCGCTATGTATCTTAAGTATCTTGTTTTCATCATTGTATTCACAATATGCCATTCCAGGTTTGCTACCATACTCTTTTCGAAAAACGCCTTTTCCAGTTTTACCCGGTGCATGCGCAATGTTCCAATATCCTCCCAAAATATAACCCAGCTCTGAACCATTACTAAGATGTACAACAAGGACATGACTTCCAATCTGTGGCATTTTATACTCATCGTTAAAAGTAAGTATTGGTAACAACTTCGTAACGGCATCATCACGGTCTGAATACATCACTTTAGCCATTCCTTTTTCATAATCAATACTTGAAATCTTTCCGATTCTGATATTTTCCATATTCTCCCCCTATTACTTTGTAATCCTGGCTTGCACTTTGTGCAGGTCAAGATTCATGGTATATGCCCCATCGGCTTCTATGTTATGGGTTACTTTATCTACAAAATATTTTCCGTTAAGATTATAGGCATCTTTGATTTCGATGCATACTCCTGCAGCTACTTTATGATTTGCTTTGATTGTTGCACTCATTGTAATTGCATTCCGGTTTTCCTTATTTACCCTCGCGCAGGCCTTTATCTGAGCGTCGGACAGGCTGTCCACCTTTTCGTTAATATTTAAAATCCGTTTTCCGGATCCTACAGTAAATGTTAATTCTGTATCGTCATCACCTTTGGCATATTTAATCGTTGCTCCTGTATATGTACTTGTCAGCGTCGTATTATAAGTCCATGATTCAAAGTCATCTATACTATAAGTCGTGACGGATTTTTGAGATTCATAATCCCCAATGTCATAAATTACGATTTTCCCATAATAAACTTTTATATACAGCCCATAATCCTCGCAGAGTTTATTCAAAAAGTCGCAATCAGTTTGCTTATTCTGTTCCATATCAGCTATATATATTTTTTTTGCATCATAAAACAGCGTAAGGTTATACCGGCCGGCAATTTTTCTTGCAATTTCCTGTATAGTAACCTTTTCCCATGTTTTCGTTCGCTGTGTCGCACGGAAAGCCTGGTTTTCCGGAACAGATACACCCCCAATTTTACAGACAAGTGTCGGTCCACTAAAAGTAAGATCATCACAGCAGAATTTCCCGCAAGTGAATGTATTGTCTTTTCCCTCAGCATCCCAGCTATATAAGTTTATTTTTGCAACTATCTTGTCGCCCTTTTTCGGCAGCCATTTATCTGCCCACCGAAGATCCTTATTGCAAACCTTAAGGCTCATCGTGTCAGACTGGCTGGTGGCTGCATCAACATAAGAAAAGCTTTCTATGTATTTTGCTATTTCCTCTGCTGTCTGAATAGACTTTGCTCCCTTCGGGGTATATGTAACATTTACTATCGCTTTCCTTGGTGTGCTTACTTCCACGGCGTGCTCTCCTATTCATCATATGGATCTATGTCCCCGGCTTCCCCGGTTCGCCATAAAGGCAGATCTCCGTCCTGTTCCTCCGGCAGCGCCGGGGTACTAAGGACGGCTCCTGCGGAAAAAACGAGGGTTTCCAAAAAGGCGTAATTGCTCTGCATCAAGTAATCGGCATGTCTTTCATCGCCGTATACCTGCAAGGCGATATTGTCCCAGGTGTCTCCCTGGACCGTGGTATAGGTCTCCTTTCTGGCCATCCCTAAAACCTCCTTTAAAACATGGTTCTGTCGTTTTCCCTTTTCCACTGTTTCATCATTTTGTTAAATTCTGTCTGACTCATCTTCTCCGCCTGGACTGCATCCTCTTTCGTCGCGCTGCCATGCAAATGATAGACTGGCGCGTAAGTTATATTCGGTCCGCCTGCTCCCGCAAGCTCCGGTCCGAAGCCTCCGCCTCCGCCACCGTTTCCGATTCCCTGTAACCTCTGCAACAGCGCTTCAATGATGCCGCCTCCGCTGCTCTGTTTAATGGCATCGGAAAGAATGCTTTTCATTTTGCTCCACAAGGTATCAAGTGGCAGAACTGCCTCCGGCCCTGCTTCGCCCACTCCCTGCAGACCATTGTTCGCGGTATTTAGTATCGTCGGTTCTCCGAAGATACCACCCAGGGCGTTCCAGCTTACTGAAAAATGCGGAACACTTACATTTCCACCTTCTCCGTATGAAACAGAGCTTGTCGAAACGCTAATCACCGGGATGCGCGGCCGTGGGATGGTTATGGTCATATTCTCAAATGCAGATTTTACTGCCTGAGCCGCTGCTTGAGCTTTCGACGTAACCGTCGCGGCCAGGTTGCTCATGGCGCTTTCTGCGCTGCTCCGGGCCGTGCTCCATCCGGCGTCTAAAGATGTATTCACCTCGGTCGCCAGGGTAGTGGCAGCCGCTGTAACTGTGGCGGCGTTGTTGCTGATTCCGGTACTCAGCGCCATCGCGCCTGCCGTGCCGGCTGTTGTAAAGCCCGTCGTAAGCCCTGTTGTGTCAATTACAAGACCGGATGTATCCACGCTCACACCTGCCAGCGAAGTGGTAAGACCGGAAGTAAGTGCTTCTCCTCCGGCCATTCCGGCTGCCTGCAGGTTGGTCGTCAATGCGCTTGTATCAATTCCAATGCTGGAAGCGTCAAACGTATAAGCTCCGATGCTGCTATCAAGGCTCGTCATAAAGGCTGATCCGCTCTCCGTGCCAGTGGTGTTAAGATTGGCCGTCAGTGCGCTGGTATCCAGTCCAATACTGGAAGTATCAAACGTATAGCCAGCCAGTCCATCCGTAAGGCCGGTCGTATAAGCGTTTGCTCCGGCCGTTCCGGATGCCGTTGCCGCCGAGTAATCCGTCGCTGAAAAGCTGGACGCAATCATGGAATTTGCCGCTGCTGTGGCTGCCTCTGAATTTGAAGTAATGCCGCTCGCATAGCTGGTGGCCACCCCCTCGCCGGATGCTGCCGCTGCTGCGTTGTCTCCTTCTCCAAACAGCCAGCCAGTAAAATCAGACCACAATCCCTTTACGTTATCTACCAGCTTTGTAAAACCGGAAATAAAACCGTCTGCAATTCCGGCTATCATATCCTTTCCGATCTGGAGCCAGTCCGTTGAAAGGATTGTGTCAATAATAGCATCCAGAAGCTGTGCCATCCCCGCGACAAGCTGTGGTATCGCAGAAAATAAGCCTGTTATCAAAGCCATTACAATTTGTACAGCCGCCTGCATAATGACCGGCAAATTCTGAATAATGCCCTGCAGAAGACTCACAATTAACTGTATTCCACCCTGTATAATCATGGGCAGCATTGAAACGAGACCGTTTACGAGACTTACAATAATCTGTGCGCCTATCTGCAGAACTAACGGCAGATTTGATAAAATTCCCTGCGCCAAACTCAAAATAAGCTGTATTCCCATCTGTAATAACCGGGGCAACATTGAAACAAGACCTGTTGCCAGATTACCGATAAGCTGAACCGCCGCCGAGATAAGCATCGGAGCATTGGTCCCTATGCTGCTTACTAAAGTCTGTACCAACGTAAGCGCCGTAGAGATAATAATGGGTAGCCGCTGTGTTATTCCATTTACAAAATTCGTGATTGCCTGAGTGCCGTTTTCAACCAGCGTCGGAAGCTGACTGGTTATACCGCTTACAATCTCCGTTACAATGTCAATTCCTGCAAGTAAAACCTGCGGAACCAACGAAAAAAGACCGTCTATAAAAACAGTCAATGCCTGGGCGCCTACATCTGCAAGTGCTCCCGCATTATCAGCTATTCCCTGGACAAAGCTGCTTATAAGGTTTACGCCCATAGAAACAACCTGCGGAACATACCCCGCTATAACGTCTACAGCCTGGGAAAGGCAGCCGCCAATAGCGCCGACCATCCCTTCCAGGCCACCTTCGCTATAAGCTGCGGATAATTCCCCGACCATGCTCGTTGCAAGTTGTGTCATGGAGCGTAGCGGCCCGTTCAAATCCTGGTAAATACTGATCCCCAAATCGGCAAGCCCGGACTGAAGGATTTTTATATCGCCATCCAGGTTGTCAAGCTGGATTCCATACATATCTTCGCAAGCTCCGGCGCTGTTCTCAATGGCTACGGACAACTCGTCCCACCGGTCGGTGCAATTCGCCAGCAGGGCGTTTGCTGATGTAAGGTCTGTTTTATTGAAAATAGTACCTATTACGTTATCCTTTTCAGCCTGCGTCATACTGGCCATAGCTGTATTTAAGTCCCCAAAAATATCGCTGAGACCTCTCATGTTTCCCTTGGCGTCGTATACGCTGATTCCCATATTATTCAGCGCTTCTGCCGCTTTATCCGTTGGACTCTGCAAAGAAAGAATAACGTTCCTTAAATGTGTTCCTCCTTCTGCTCCCTTTAAGCCGTTGTCGGCAAGAATGCCGAGTGCGGTATTTAACTCTGTCGTGCCTCCTGCAAGATTGGCGCCGGTAGCTCCGACTGTTAAAATCGCTTCACCTAACTGCGCCACGGAAGTATTTGCTTTTGATGCTGTCTGAGCCATCTGGTCGGCGAAGCTGTTTAAGTTCTCTTCCGTAGCTTCAATTTGCAAGGCAGACATACTGTCCGTTACCATATCACTGGCCGCTGCTAGATCCATAGCGCCCGCTCCCGCAAGCCTCAAGACCGTAGGCAGCGCAGTTGCTGCCTTATCAGCATCGTACCCCGCAAGGGCTAAATAATTTAGTGCTTCGGCCGCCTCCGTAGCCGAGAAAGCAGTGGATCGTCCACATTCCCTGGCGGCTTCCTCCAGCGTAGCGTATGCTGCCGCTCCTTCTTCCGTGGAAGTGTCTATAAGCATCGTAGCCTGCACCTGGCTCATGGCGCTTTCAAATTCTTTTCCGACGTTTACGGCGGCGACGGCTATTGCTCCGACTGCTGCTGCAGCTGCGGTAGTTGCAGCGGTCATGGTCTTTGTGAGGCTGGTGATTTCCTTCGCGGCTGCACTCAAGGCTCCCGTAAAAGATGATTCTACTTTTCCCGCTATTTTTATAGCAAGCTCAAGCTCTTTACCGCTACTTGCCATACACCTCCGCCACCTCCTTTGCTATTTCGATAAGCTCAAAAATAGACAGGTCCTCGATGGTGTCGAGGCCTGTCCTCATCAAAATGGAAAGTCTAACCGTCAATTTACGAAGATGTGCGCCGTCTGTCGACTTTAATCCTCGCCGTAGAAAAAATTTGTAATCTTGTTCTTAATCTTGATTGCTTCCTTCGGCGGCATTGCCTGGAAGAACTCGACCGGCATCTTCGTGGCCTTGCTGGCGAAAATGCAGGCATACTCTAAGGACATTTCCGGCAAAACATTAATACTACCGGACCTCTCCATCGTGCGCTGCACCTGGATCATATCTCTGGCGCTCATATCCTCCAGACCGCTCAAGTCGATTTCTGTATAGGTGTTATCCTCCCATACAAACGGTTTGCGGAACTTGATTAAATACTTATTTTCCTCCTGCTCTTCCGGAACCTCTGCTATGGGCTCCTTAACCGCTGTTTCCTGCTGCTTCATGTCCTTTAAATTCTCCATACTTTTACACCTGCTTTCTTACCTTCACCAGAAGATCAGCATCGTTTACTTTGTAAACAAAATTCAGTTTATCGAGTTCAAATTTCTTTTTTCCGTTTACCTCAATCAAAATATAAAGAATCTCTATCTTCGCTGAGGAACCGGTGCCGTTGCCCTGCTTTACCTTACCGCCCGTAAATCCCTTACTTTTACCCTTAATAACCACCCGGCTCGGCATAAAATCGGTCTCCATCGTGGACTCCTGGATCGCCTGCGTACTCAACCGCAGGGTAAGGTTTACGGCGCTTCCCTGGGCCAGAAGTCCGAACATTTCTTCGTTTAAAGTCCTAAACGGGATTTCAATTTCTGAAGCCCCAAAATGCCCTAAAAGCGGTTCATCAATCTCCCCCAGGAAACCCGGACCACTGATTGTTTCTGTCAGCGCCTCAAAGTCCGGCAGGGTTACTTCGTCAGAAAGCCCGACCAGTCTGGTGCCTGCGTTGTAAACATTGTAAGCGTTAATTTTCGTAGCTAACATTATGCTTCACCTCCTGTAAATGCTGCTTCCAAAAGCTCTGGATCAAACTCCAGAACATCCAGAATATCTTCTGCCGGTGTCCAGGGTGCCAGGTGATGCAAAAAGCGCATCTTTCCAGCCATAATATCGTTGACTGTGTTCTCGTCCTCACGCCATTCGATATACGCTCCAGCACACTTACCCTGGGCCACATAGGAATTACCCTTTACGTTTTCATCGTCAACGATGGCTTCAATCAAGCGCGGATTATTGCTATCGTCCACCCTCTCGTGATAAGTCAGAATAAAAGAGTTTCCCCACCAGCTAAAGAAGCGGCGGCAGCAAAGCCAACGGTCTTTCGGATCGCTGGAAGCCGGATAAATGGCCGTATTATTTCCCCAGGTGGTCCATCCGGAGAAATTATTAAACGTGCACACACCATAGCTGTTCACAACATTAGCCTGTTGCTCGTCTAAAATAACCTCCGTTCCATCTTCAAGGCAAAGGCCGGAAATACCCACCGCCTTATTGGAAGGGCTCAATGAAGGCACGTCGTCGTTGCCTGCATCGGTATAGGCAATCAGCGCAGCCTTTATGGCGCTGGCGTGATAGATTTTCTCCCCAATCCTTACGCAGGGCCATTCAACGTCCAGATGCTCGCTTACAAACCCTGAAGCCTGTTTTACAGCCAGAACGTCGGTATACTTACGGGCTCCGCTGTCCTCAGTGGTGTCAAGGTCTACGACCGCCTCGCAGGAAAATACGCCGTTAATTCCGGTACATTTTGCCGCAATAGCCGCACCTACGTTAGGCTGCTTGCTCCATCCAGGGCAAACCAGAAGACCAGGAGTAAGCTGCAGCTTCGGGAAAACGTGCCGGATAACCTCCATCCCCTTTTCCTCTCCGGTGCTTACATTGTATCCGCCAATGATGTCCTGGTAAGTAATCAACGTAGGATCAATAACGTAGCCAGAAACAGTAAGCTCTGTAATCCCGGTCGCGTCTACCAGCGTAATAACCGCCATGCCTTCATCGTCAAAAGTTATCAGATAGTCGGTATCGGCCGTCATGGTTCGGTCGCCGGTCTTTACGACCAGCGTATCAGCCAAAATTCCGAAAGTGTTTACTACAGCCTGTCCTTCTGTAACCACTACTGTCTGTTCTGTCAGTACTTTACGATGTGTCCTGGGGTCAAGTACATTAATAAGTACAATCGGCGCAATATTTAAAACTCTGAAAGATGCGTCGATAGATTCGCAAATATTATAGTTTTCAAAATCGTCACAGTAGCCTACCGCCGCGCTTGCCTCTGCAAAGCTATACGCCATTTTCGGCTTATTGGTGGCATCGTAGGGGTCCTCTGCAAGGTTTACCGGCGCCACGCCAATAATAACCTGCAGCCCTGCCGTACCATTGCGCGGCGTGGTTAAGCTGGTCTTGTTTTCCTGGACTCTTACTCCATGATTGTATGCCATTTTGCTTTTCCTCCTCTACTTTTATTTCTCCTGCTGATGCTGCAGCTTAGCGCAAACGGCATTATACAAATTATTAAGAGCCGTTCCCTGGGTTCTGATTGCTACTCCTGCATTTGCCAGGTTAGAAATTGGAACCACCAGACCTTTAATGGCCGGTATTTCCTCGATTTTCTCCTGCAGTGCCTTCGGAAGACCGCAAACGTAAACTGTGCCATTAATGGCAATGTTTTTAAGATCCGGTCCTATGTATGCCACCGGCTCTGCAGCCGCTGCTACGGGTTTCTTGATGCTCATATAAATGGATCCTCCCTTCTGATCGGTAATGTACCAAAATTCAAAGCAATTCCTCCGATAAAGTACGGGTAGCTTTCTTCCTCCTGTAAGGTCCATTCTATCGGGTGTAAAAGCTCGTACTTCCCGGCTAATATGGCGTTTTTGGCGAAACGCTCATATATTTTCTGTATCATGTTTAAAACGTCTTTGTGTCCTTGGTTCTCCAGGCTCTCATCGTATACACCCAAAATAATAAGGACTGTTACGTTCTGGGCTCCGTCTATGGTTTCGATCTTGCCGTCCTGGATGCGTACAATCGCATAGGGGTAAGGATCTTCAACCTTTACCGGATCCGTATCGGCCAGGCCCTCCTCTATAATCTCCGGATCCGTGTCCTCTGGCGGGGCTACGGGTGCCGGTATCGGCAGGGCCTGGGGAAATACATTTATTTCACTCCACTCCCCCTGGGGGTTCTTAAGGCAGAAGCCGTCGAAAATCTCTTTAAGCTCCGCCACCAGGTCGTCCTGTAAAAATGTCGCCACCATCTCTTACGCCTCCAAAATCTTTCTTACTTGCTTATCTACGTTTTCCTGCAGGTTCTGCTCAATCGTCGGCCGGACGATGCCGTATACCCGTTTTTCGTTCCCCAACATTTTAGGAATACTGTTAGAAAACAAAACCTTGAGCGGAAGCCTGGCGCTCCCTCGCCGCTGTGCCACCGAAGCATGGCCGCTGGAAAACTTGGCTACGAAGGCTTTTATATTTCCTTTCTGCAAGCCTTTCATGGATCCGGCTTTCAGTACCTTCGCTTTCGTAAGGTCTGGCCGGTTTGCTCCGGTTCTGGCGGTCGCCGGACTAACCTTATAATCTTTCAGTTCCATCGGTGCACCGGTGGCCTTTATGATAGCCTCCAGTGAGCCCTGGGTCGCATTCTTTATTGTCATGGCCTTATTAAACCGACCGGATTTTACAACATAAGTTTTCTGTGCCTCTGTCGCCAGATCCTTCCTAGCCTGCTTGGCCGTTTGGTTGATGGCGTTCTTAAGCGCCTTCGGGGCCTCGGATTTAAGGCTCCCCAGTTTCTTCTCAACCCTCGCCAGTGTGTTCCGATCGTATTCATAAGTTATCAACTCCGATTCGCCTCCAGATGGATACTGTAAAGCCCGTCCTCGTTGGATGCGTCCGTAACCTTAAATATTTTCCCGTCAAGGTTTAAGGCACCGCCCACCTGCGGAAGGGCTCCAAAGTCCTTAGCTTTTACATAGATAAGCGTTGTTTTAACGTATATCCCGTCCATGTTACTTTTAATGCTCTTTGCCCGCTCTATCAATTCGTTATTGTCGATAATAATCGGCATCTTTTTCCCGTTGACCGTATGGCCGGCCGCGAACTCGTCCGGATTTATAAATACGTTATCAATGTCGGCGCGAATAATTTCCTTAAAGGTCAAGCCGGTAATTTCGGGAGCCTCTTGGATTTCTCCTTTACGGCTCCGCGAGCCCTCCTGCCTGGTACTTTCCCGGCCAGATTCTCCTCCGCTCCGGTGGCGGGCTGAGCAAGACCGGTTGCTCCGGCCGGGGCTGTCAGAAGCTGCGCTTTAGCAGAACTCTTTGCTTCTGTGCTCTTCTTGATACCGTCGCTCTCATTCTCCCAAACAGCCGCCCCCGCTTCAAACCACGCGGAAACGTAGGCCGGGTCGGTGGTCGGCAGTGCCTCTCCCGGCTGGTATTGCTCATTACTGTAAAGAATGGGAACAGTGGCAATTAAGCGTTTTTTCATCAACCTAAAAGCTTGACCTTAATCGTGAGATCAGATGCAGCGGCTGCCTCCGTCGCATATCCAGCGCAAATATATGTTTCCTTTGCATCGCCGGTTCCTCCATCGTCTGCTGCTTCGGTGATGCCAGTTCCGTCAAAATATACGGTCACGCCTTCGCTGATGGCGTTAGCGCTGGTCTTGGGCATCTCAAAAACTCCGAAAACGTGAAGGGTACCGGTTTCCCCGACCTCGATGGGGGTTCCTGCTACTCCGATTCGCGCTCCAAATGTTACGATCTCATTGGCGTCAATCTTGGCGGTGGTATTGTTTACGAAGTCAATAGCTTCCCCGCGCTGCCAGTATTCTGCTTTACTCATAGTCCTCTAACCTCCTCTTTTCTTTATTCCTCACTCGGAAGGACAACGCCCGGATTCATGGCAATTCCTCTAAAGTCTCTTACGGAAATACCCCAGTCAAGGTAAATATCCCATACGAAGCCGAGCGTACCCGGAACCTCCATACGTCTTACGGTCGGGGTTTCCTGTCCGTTCAAATAATCCACCTGGATGCCTCTCGCACTGGCCGCGTCTGCGAACATAAACCAGGGGCAAGCTCCCGTTCCTGCCAGGCCGTTAAGCACCGGGCTCTGTACAATCTGCAGCGGGTAGTTGTAAAGCGGGTTAATGTCGTTATTGGCGCTTCCGGTGATCTGCGTGGAATGAAGAATAACGGCCAGATCGAACTCGTAGCCAATCGGTACGACAATCGTACGCGGCGTTACATAGATAGCTTCTCCGAACTGGTCTGTCTGCTTCTGAATCTTGGTGATGATCGCCTGGATAGACGCCTGGGAAGGCCTGGAACCGGTTTTCATAAGGTTTTTGTGCTTTTCCGCAAAAAGCGCTACGCCGTCGAAAATTTTCGCATTGTTGAACAAAATCTTATAGACCTGCTTATCAATGGTTTTCTTCGCAGCGGTGGCGTATAAGCCCGGCACCTCGGTCAAAAAGCCTATATCATCGTTGATAAAAGCCTGGCGCGTCATGCTGAACTGCTTCCCGTAGGTATCAAGCTTACGGGTCGGCAGCATTTCAGTGCGCGGCTTATCCGGCTTGATTTCTCCGTTCTCCGGCACCAAAAGGAAGTCACCAACGCCTCCGATCACGTACTCATGATCTGCGGTTTCCTTAAAGTCCTTCAGCGTTCCTTTGCTGGTGAAAGCCTGGAAGGTGGTCGGAACCGTATTATACAGATGGACGATGCTCTTTCGGATCGTACTGTCTAAAATAGCCGGGAAAGATGCACTAGGGTTGTAAAACTGGCGGCTTAATTCTCCGTAAATCTGATCGGGACTCATTCTCAAAAGGGCACCGGTATTCTGCCCTTCTCTGCTTAGGCACTCAATAGCCAGATCTCTAAGACTCATCGCTCTGAACTCATTGCAGCCCTCGGCCGGGTGCTCCAGCCGGATGCCGGAACGAAGCACCAGCGCGTCCGTCGCTCTCTGGCGGAAAGTGTCGCCTTCGTCTCTGGTGACCTGTACACTGGCCGGTACTCCAGTCTGCCTCATGCCTTCCAGGATAGCAGCTCTTACCTGGTCTACAGTGTGCCCGTCGCGGATATGGTCCGCAGGGTCAACGTTAAAATCACGGCACATGACGGTGATGTCCTGTACCCTCTGGCGCTCTGCTGCCACCGCTCTGTTCGCCGCATCCTGGTCTTCCAGATTTCTCTGGTTCCGGGGTGCCGCTGCAGGCTGTCCGTCTCCGGTTCCGTTGCTTTCTCCTGCTATCCGGGATGATGCCATTCCCTGGTCCTGCTGCCTCTCCTCTGCCTCAATCTCAAGGGTCAAGGCATTGATTTCTTTCTGCAGGTTTTCAAACTGCGCGCTTTCCTCGGCGGTCATCTCTCTGCCTGCAGCGCCATTCACAAGCGCCTGCTGTGCGGCGATCTTCATGGCTCTCTGCTGTCTCTTGTTCATGGTGTGTCTACCTCCTATAAAGTTTTATTGATATTTATTTGAAGCTGCCGCTCATAAAGGGACGGCGCGCGCTTCTCTTTTGGTTCGTCTGTTTCAAATTCCCGATCAACACCGACCGTAGGGTCTGCCGGAACGGAAACAATAGAAATTTCATACGGGATCCATTTTCTTGCGACGTCGCAAGGGCCAGAAAAACGTCCGTCTGCGCTGGTGCCTCCCGGTCGTACTTCCTCGATACTCTCAATAAGGTAGCCAACAGAAACACCCTTAAGTGTTCCGGACTTAACTTTCTGGTAAATGACTTCGGCAGCATCGTCGGTATCAAATTCTATTTCTGCATAGCCTCTGCTGCCTTCAATCCATGCCCGGTTAATCTTTCCCAGAACGTTGTCCCGCTTATGATTGAAAAGAAGGACGCCAATTTCATTTAAACGGGTAAGGTTTACGGCTCCGGGGCTGTGGTCTAATATTTCAATACACCAGCCTCTGTTGTATGGCTCCTCGCTTGAAAAGCTTAAAATGAATTTGCGCTCATTTCCTTCGCCCTCCATAGCCCGGATCGCGCATCCGGAAAGCTCCCGCGTAAAAGACTTACTTCCCTTTTTCGTCACCGGCTTCTCCTGCTGATTTTCCGATTTCTTGCCCTCCTGCGGCTTTTCCTTGGGCGTTTTGGGCTGCTCCTGGGGTGGTTTCTCCGCTTTCTCCGGTTTGTGGGGTTCCTGGGGCTCCTGCACCGCCCTGCGGCGGTATTGGCTCCGGGTCACTGTTCGGATCCAGTTCCTTCGCTGCTCTGTCATAAATTACACCTCCTAACTCAATGCCTTTTTTGCGGCCATACTCTAAAACCTCGACCATATCGTCTACCATGTCTTTCCAGTCCTTTCCGTTTTCGGCTGCTGCCTGCTGGAAGGTCTTTTGACCGGTCTGTACGGCGGTTTTCATGGCCTGTACTTCTTTAAGCGGATCAATCCAACGTTTAGGCGCTGCGATCCATTCATGGTCCAGGTACTTCTTCTTTTTCTCCGGATCCCAGAAGTCTGGTATATCGAACAAACCGGAAAGAACGCCGGATATGATAAAAGTTTCATATACCTCGTCCCGGAACTCATCGAAAAGCTCCCGGTCTTCTATATAGGTCTGTTCGTCCTCAATGATGCCCTGGCGGGCGCTGCTATAATTGCTCTGGCTCATGTCACGGCTGGTCGCCTCGTAACTTAAGCCCTGCCCTGCTCCTATAAGCCGCTGCTGCAGCTTAACATAGCTTGCCGCGTCCGTTGCCTGGCCGGTGGGGTTTACTACCTGGATTTCGTCGCCAGCGTTCAATTCCTTAATCATGCCAGGGCTTATGGTTTTCCCCTCGTAAGTCAACTGCGGACCGCGCTGCTGTGGTACGTTTCCGCGTCCGAGGCCCGTCGTCGGTATGGTTTTCTTAATGAATACCGATAGGCAGGCCGCGATTCGTTCCTTTACGCTTACGGCCGTCATAAACTCGTTCGTGTCCCGGACTCTGGAAATGGTCGGGCTTAAGTCGCTCATCTCCCGGATCTGGGATGGCCTGCGCTTGGAAAAAACGAAAATCATATCTTTTGCCGGAACGTAAACCGGCTCAATATTAGAAAATCCGTCTATGCTGTACTGCTTGATCCAGTAGCCCATCGGCTTGTTGTAACTGTTATACTCAATGCCGCCGATCACCCGGTTTCCTTTGGTATGCGGTACGGTGGCCGTAGCGTCCAACTCGTCAACCTCCAGGGCCTGTAATCGGAACGGAACAACGCCGCCCCCGCGAAGATAGCACTTCTTAAAAAGGATTCCTCCGTCTACCTTCTTGCGCTCGACGGCCATCCTGGTCATCTGGGAGAAACTCTGCGTTTCTGTAACGTCACAATTTTGCTTTTTGCACCATTCCTTCCAGGCGTCCTCTATGGCATCGTTCAATCTCTCGCTTGGCGTGTTCGCCTGCAGGGTAACGCCCAGGCCTACGATATTACGCTTATAGGCTCCGATCACGCTGTTCGCCATATCGCTGTTGCGCTCAAGGTCCCGCGCTCTGGCCCTTACGGTGTCCCTGTTATGGCGGTCTGTCTGTTCTGCCGATTGATTGTAGGCAATCCACCCGGCGTTAAGCCGGTCATGATTTCCGGCATCGTAGTGCCGCATTTCCTCCAAATTACGCCGCCATGCCTCCCGCCTGGCTCCGGCTTCCGGAGATATAAAACCAATTACTTTGTCTAAAAAATTGCCCATCAGCTTCTACCTTCCTTCAAATATCGCGACGTAGCAATCATCCAGAAGCCCAGGAACCCCACTGGCCACCTGGGCCTGTAAATCCCGCTGCATCTCATAAAGTTTGGCAAGATCCGCCCGGTTAAGCTGCCGGGAGCCAATCTTGTAAGACTGTCCGCCTGCCAGTACGTTTGTTATGGCCGCGTTTACCTGGTTTAACATTTCCTGTGGTGTTGGTGTATCCGCCATCCTGTTTCCTCCTTATACCCATTCTTCGTTGCTTCGGATCCAGTTTTCTTCCGCCGATGGCGGCTCCGGCTTCTTTGGCGGCTCTTGATTCTGCTCTTGTATCGTGGTCAGATGAAGCATCCGGACGCCCAGGGTGTCGGCCGCCGCCAGCGCGTAAACTTCCGCGTCTAAATAATGATTGTCTGAATGGCTGCTTTTCGGCACCCATTCCTGCCGGATCTTGGTGCCGTTCTTTACGTTGATTTTGTGCTCCGCCGTTACCTGCTGCGCGTATTCCTCGTCACAGCCCTGGTAAACCATCCAGCTCCCTCGGCCGTTTGGTTTCCGAAGCCGTCCGGCGATCATGTCCTTGTACTTTCCGCCGTCGACGATTACAAGGTTCATACCGTAAGCCTTGGAACTATCTTTATTGACTGTGCTCAATTTAAAATGGTTCTGCATGGGGTTGCTGGAACCTTTGCAAGGCAGCGCCCAGTCGGCGTTAAGCGCACAAAAATCGTATACGTTGTCGGTGTCGTTGCCGGAGTCAACCAGGCAAAGGTTTACTACCATCGGAACGCCGGAAGGCGTCTTATATTCCATGTTCATTACGGCCTCAACCTCCGCGAAGCCGTAGGCCTGGCCATGCGCTATGTTCTGGCTTGTGATATAGTCGCCCCAGGCTCTTATGGTCCAGTAAACGCTGTTTTCCTGTACGTCTACGCCTCCCGTAAGAAGTTTCGCCCATTCCGGTACAACGTAGGCGGCCAGCTCCGTCTGGCGCTCAAGCACAAGCTCTGCGCTGGTCTTAAGTTTGGTATCTTCCCAGGGCTCTGCAAGCCAGGAATTTACGAAGTTTTGTAGCTGCTCCGGATCGTCCTTCGCATCCATAAATTTCTTCGCGATCTCTGCGAAACGAACAAAAGGGCTGTAAAGCGTATTAATCCAAAAACAAACCTTTTTCACAAACTGGGTGCGGGATTTTACGGTTTCCCAGTGACCGCGCTTTACGGCCTGCTGCTTCTGCTGGTCGGTAATAATGCAGCCGCATTCCTGGCAAACATAAAAGGCAAATTCCGCCCGGTCTGCGTCGCTCAATCCCTCGCTGTCCTGATCCGCCTCCAACGCTTCCAACTGCTCCCGGATGTTCTCCGCCCCGTAGGCCTCTACCAGATCCTTATCCTTGCCCGGCCACTTAAGGTTTGAAAAGGAAAGCTCTATAAATTCGCCGCAATGCGGGCAGGGGATGAAATAATGCTTTTCCGCGTCGGCGTTCTCTTTGGCTCTCCAGATGTGGCCGGTCCTTATGGTCGGCGTGGAAGTCTTAAAAATCTTCCGGCCTCTGAATGTCTTTGTACGTTCTTCGGCCAGGCTTATTGGATCCGCCTCTTTTTTGCTGGCCCCTGGGAACTTGTCGATCTCGTCAATGAAAAGATATTTCATGGCGAAGGAAGCAACGCCCACCGGGCTGTTGGAACCGACCAGCTTTACGAACATATCCGAAAAGTTAAGCTCAAGCATGGGGCTGTTCTGGTCGTATTTCTTCCGCAGCGGTTCGCTGGCCAGCATCATAGGCTGCAAACGCTTGCTTGAAACGGATTCCGCCAGCGTTTCGGTCGGGTATACGATCTCGGTGGGGCTTGGGTCCTGCTGGATAACATATCCCAACATATTAAGCAGGGCCTCCGTCCCGCCTACCTGCGTCGGCTTTACAAATATGATTTCTTCCGTCTCATAATTTGTAAATTCGTCCATAATGCCCTTAAGGTACGGGGTGCGCTCGTTGCTCCAGGGGCCGGGCTCTGCCGACGTCTTGCTGTCAAGGATTCTGTACTTTTCGGCCCACTCTGATACTGTCATACTTTCCGGGGGCTTTAAGTATTCAAGCGCGCCCTTTATGTACTCCTTGCAGGTGTATTTCCGCATCCGTAAGCGTTTAGGCTTAACCACCGGCGTTTCCCTTTTCCGCCTCCGGTTTCTCTATGGCTCCGGCCACAACGAAGGAATTAAGCATCCGCTTGACCTCCTCGGTCATTTCCTTCTCAATCCTTCGGGCCTCTACGGGCGATACCTGGTCGCTTACCATGCTTACAAGCCGCGCCGGTATACTCAAAGCAAAGCGTTTAAATACTACAAAAAACTTTTGATAATCCAGCGCGACCTCCTCAATGTCAATATATTTCCCGGCCGCAATCTCCCGGCGCATCCGGTGCAGCTCGCCCTGGGATTCTTTTAAGGCGATCTCCGCCTGCAGCTTCTGCTCTTTAAGCTCCGCCTCTTTTTCGGATCGGCCCTTGCCGTAGGCTTTGTCGCTCAAATACTGGATATATGTCTTTATCGTCGGCACAAGCTCATAGCGCCGCCCCTGGCCCGGCAGCTCGGTAGTCCTTATGATGCCCTCCTGTGTAAGCTGCTGAACTCTGCGGACGGATACTCCGAAAAGCTGCGCGATCACTTCTACCTTTACAAACTGGCCGCCGTTCGCCGTAACCTCTCTCTTTTCCTCATCCGCCATAAGCGTCGCCTCCTCTCACCCGGATCGCCTTCCGGCCGGTGTACTCCTCCCAACGCTTTATAATGACGTCGCAATACTTCGGGCTTATCTCCATAAGGTAGGCAACGCGCCCTAACTGCTCCGCCGCGATCAGCGTCGTTCCGGATCCTCCGAAGAAGTCCGCTACAATCTCGCCGCGCCTGCTGCTGTTGGCCATAAGGCGGCCAACCAGGGCCACCGGCTTCATCGTCGGGTGCATATCGCTGCGGGCCGGTTTCTTCTCAAACTGGACGGAAGTGCGGGCCATGAACGCTTCCCGGATCCGTTCAATGTACGCCACCAGGTCGTCCTTTTTCATGGCCTTAAAGTCGATGTCATCTTCAATGAAAATATTATCCTGTGACCGGTCGTCAATGAAGTAATGCGCGGTGCCCTCCTTCCAGCCGTATAAAATGGGCTCATGGCGCCAGTGGTAGTCCTGGCGGCCTATGACGAACTGGTTCTTTTCCCAAATAAGGACCTCTGCTAACTTGAATCCGGCAGCAGCGAAGGCCTGGCGGAACGCCAGACCTTCGCTGTCTGCGTGGAACACGTAGACAGCGGCTCCAGCTTTTGCGACGTCGCAATAATTTGAAAAAATGCGGTAAAGGAAATTGTAAAAATCGTCCTCGGCCATCTTGTCATTTAAGATTTCGTTTGTGGTTCTGGTAGTGTTCCGCTTATAGCTGCGCTCCAGGGACTTGTCCTTGGCCTCGTAGTCTACGTTATAGGGTGGGTCTGTCAGAATAAGGTCCGCCTCGGAACCGGCCATAAGGATGCCAATGTCCGAGAAGTCCGTAGCGTCTCCGCACATCAGCCGGTGCTCTCCTAGCTGCCATATATCACCGTACTTTGTGATCGGCTCTGTTTCCTCTGCCTCCTCCAGGGCCTTATCGACGTCGTAGTGGTCGTCGTTGGCCTCCTGGGTAAAATCAACCTCCGCGAAAAGCTCCGCCAGGTCGTTGGTGTCAAAGCCCGCCGCCAGGGTGTCGTAACCGGCGCTTTCAAGCTGTATAAGAAGGCCCATAAGGGCGTCCTTCTCAAACTCGCCGCTTATCTGATTCAGCGCAATGTTCGCTGCGATTTCGTCGTTCTTATCGGGGAGGCTTACTATAATGACTTCGGCCTCCTCGTATCCTAAGTCCATCATAACAGTGCGGCGCTGGTGGCCGCCTATGATTGTTCCGTCCTCGTTGATAACAATCGGATCTATGTAACCATGCCGCTCAATGCTGGCGGCCAGCTTCTCATATTCCGCGTCGCCGGGCTTGAGCGCCTTGCGCGGATTATATGCTGCGGGCTTCAGCTCTGAAAGTTTCCGTTTCTCAAGCCGCATCAAATCACCTCCTAACGTATCAAAAACCGCTAAAACCATATCGCTCCGGGCAGTTTTTTGTATTAAAAAAGCCGCTTCGCGTAACGAAACGGCAAAATTTTTTTTGATTTTATAGAAAAAAATGTCGGCCCTTCCCCGCCCCGCAAGGCAGATTATTGCCAGGAAGTACCTTTTTAAATTTTCTTTGGGTGTGTCCTTATATTTTACGCTCGCACCCTGGCTGCCTTGCTGTCCTGCCTCCCCGTTACAACGTCACATCGCTCAATGGCCGCCGCGCTTCCCTCTTGACAATGTAAGCGTCTTCTCTCTGCGCGTTGTCTCTGTGTATAAGAGTGCGCGGCCGCTTCTCTTTGTGTGCTGCGTTTGCCCCGCTTCCTCTGCCTTCTTCCCCTGCTATGTCTCGTACACTCTCCTGTTCTCTTTGTTCTCTATATAATAAGTGTATAGAAATAGGACCGTTCTATATGCAATGGTACATACAAAGCAATCCTATCTAAGGAGAATTATTATGGCTCAGTGTGTGGGCTGTTTTTTTACCTCTGTTTCAGCACTACTATCTTACCACGTTGAATAGTCCAAAACAGTACAAAAAATAAAAAAGTTTTATTTTTCTTCTGCTTATGCCTGTATACAGCACTCCTGCCTTATATCCTGCCATTATTCCCGCTGCCCTGGTGCATATCCATTGCAGTTAAGCCGCGTAAATACTATCTAAAAAATCTTAAAATACCAGGGGGTATTATAGGGGGTGTCTTTATTTATCAGCTTCCCCTTCCTCAAAATTTTTTACAATCTCCTTTACCCGCTTAAAAGTGAGCAGCTTTTCAAGGCCTGCGCGGCGAAGGTTGTAAGCCTGGCTCCGGCTTATTTCCATTTTTTCGGCTACAAATTCCCATGTATGGCCGTCTATGTAGTAAATCTCCAGGGCCTCGCGCTCGTCGCTGCTCTTGTCCAAATAATCCATAATATCCATGATTTTTAAAAGATCCTTCGTGGCCTGGTCTGCCTGCTCATAAATTTTGAGCTCACAATCCGTCGTCCGAAAAGTAAAACTTGCGCTCCCTGCGCTGATTGTGTTCGTTGGCGCATTAATCGGAGAATACCCGACCGCGCTGATCGGGTGCTTCATATCCTCCCTTATTTCCATAAGCCGTTTTTCCAGGCTGGCTTTTCTTCGCTTCGCCTTCCTGTACTGGCTTAAATAGTTGCTCAAGGCTTCTATTTCCTCGTTGTGCCGGGCCTCATCCGGACTGATCTTCGGTTTACGCTGCTTCACTGTAAATTCCCTCCTTATGTCATTCTTTCTCCGGATTTTCCTCCTCCGGTTCTAAGGCCTCTGTCGCTGCAAGGTAAAAAACCTTTCCCCTGCGCATCTGCAGCCGGTAAAGTGTCCGGTCGCTGTCGTCCCAGTCATAAATCGGGATGCCCCGCTGTTCTAACTGTTTCAAAAGATTGTTTATTCCGGCCACAAGCTGCGGGATCGGTAAATTGTCTATGATGCCCTGGGCGTTCTGAGCCGTGATGCCGGTATGCGCGTTACTGGCCGCCGCGCTGGCAGTGTTATGCTTCGGTTTTCCCTTCGGCATCTGAATAAGTTTTCTTTTTTGTGCCCGATTCATGGCTCTCCTCCTTTTTCCGGCGTTTTTCGCTCCGCCTTACGCTTGCTATGGCCTGGGCAGCAGTGGGGTCCGGATATCCCTCTTTATTCTTCAATGCTGCCCGCCTCCATCTCCACAATTTTTATTTTGCCGTATCTTATGCCGGTAACTACCTTTTCCAACAACTCAATATCTCTAAGTAAGCGCTTGTCTCCGTTCTCAATTTTAAGCTGCAACTCATCAAGTCCGTGTTCCTGGCCGTCGTCCCTTGCCAGGACAAAATCGCATTCAAACGCTTCTAACATCCGGGCGTATTCCTGCGTAACGTCTTTCCTGGAAGCTACGCGCAAAGCATCCCGAATAATTGTTAAGTCTGATTCTGGTAGTGAAAAAGTACAAAAACCTTCAATCTCTTTCAGCCGTTCCTCCAAATTTTCTATAAGCTCCTGCTCTCTACTCATGCTTTGATCTCCTCTCTTAAAAGCTCCGTAACCTCTGCCGGATATGTCACAACGTAGGCCCGACCGCCTGCCGCTCTGATTCTCTTTATGGTCTGTTCCTGGATTTTGCTTAAAACTCCAACGAAAGGGCGCTTTACCTCAAAGCCGTAGTAACGGCCGTTTATTACAGCCGTTACGTCCGGGATGCCCTGGCGGCTGTATGCGCCAGCCGCCTCCTTCCAAACAACGGACAAGGGAAAAATCTTTCTTATGTGCTTTATGATCTTATCCTGGTAATAGCTCTCTTTCGGCAGATTCCTCTGCAGGTACTTCCTGGCATCCGTTGCGTTTATGCCCTTCTCTGCCATAATGTACGCCAGGGCCTCCTCCTCTGTCTTAAACTGCTCCCAGTTTATCATCGGTGCCTCGCCTCCTTGGGTCCGTTCTTCCCCTGGTATTTATCGTAAATCGGCTCCAGCTTCTCCAGCATCTCCATCGTGGCTCCTGCTATGGCCAGCTTGTCCTGTACCTCAAGGGAATTTTTATTTACTCTCTGCACCCAGGCGTTAATTGCTTTCATTTTCTGGTCTGTCATGTCTTATCCTCCTCAATATATAAATTTCCGTCTTTGCTCCAGATGGTTCCGTTCCAATTCCACAAGCCCTGCCTTCCGGATACCGGCAGCGGATTCTTAAAAAGCTCCGGTTCCTCAAATACCCAGGCGTAACGGCCCGGCGTGAAGTCTCCGTAAAGAAATTCCTCCGGACAAAGATCCCTTGTAAACTGAAAATAGGCATCATCAATCAATTTGCAGTCTGTAAGTTTCGCTTTGCCAATGATGGCGCCGGTGGGAAATTTCTGGAAACGATTAAAGGTTTCCTCAAGTCCGAAGGAACGCAGGGCACGTTCCCATGCTCCCTCTGGCATCTGTGAAATTCCGAAAAGCGGATCCTTCTGGGTGGCGTGGATCAATATCTCGCCCCGGTAATTTGTCCGCCAGCTTCTGGTTTCGTTGTGCTTATGCCCTGCGGCCAGAAGCTGTGCCCAGGGCTGCCATACGCTCAATACCTTCATTTCCTTACCTCCGATCCCAGTATAATGTAAAGCCGCCTGTTCCCGGTTCCGGCCGGGGCCGATTTCCTTCAAACATGGCTGTAAACAAAGACGCTGTAAGCTTAAGCGCTTCCTCTGAATTTCCGGTAAGCTGCAGCAGCCGGTTGTAGACTGTGAAGTATTGAAGAGCCAGCGTGTTGGCTGCGTCTATGGTTTCTTTGTCGCTCATTCCTTCTGTGCCCCCTTCTCGGTAAAGGCTGCCTCAATGCTCCGCTTAATCTCTTCCAGCTTCTTTGGCCCGATGCCCTTCGTGGCTCCGATCGCCTCGTAAATAGCTGTAAGGTCGATTCCCGGAACGCTGGCCCGGCCATCCTCGAAGCCGTAGCTGTAAAGGTCCCTGCAGAAACTCTGGAACTGCTGGCGATCAAACTTCTTTACGCTCTTATAGATTTCCCTGGTTATCTCCGGCATAACGCCTTTCCTGTTTCTGTTCATTCTGACCTCCCCGTTCTCCAATCGTTCACAAAATGATTTACTATGGCCCTTTCAAGCTCCGCCCGGTCGCTCCTGGCGATCCTTAATTCTTCCTCAAGGTTATCAATGATCTTGGCCTGTCTGCTTATCATCGCTTTCTGGTTCTCTATGATGTCCTCCGGTTCCAATTTCTCAGTAACCTCACTCATGGTCTGCCTCCTCTCTGACCGGCTTATCGCCTGTTATGAATATCAATAAAGCGTTTCCGGGCGGCTTCTCTGCGGTTATCCACTCACCTTTTTCCTCGTCCCAGAACTTATCCACAAGAGCGTTGTATATTCTGGGAGTAACTGGGTTTTCCGGATCCCAATTTTCGGCCGTGGTATAAAGGCAGGTCTTTTGGTGGAAAATCTTAAGCAGCGCCTCCTGGTATTTACTGTTTACCTCTCCGGCAAGCTGCAAGGCCTCCGTGATGCTGTAATGCTTATAAAGCGCCTGCCCTATTTTCTTTGCATAACAGTCCGCCTCATAAAGCTGGTTAAATGCTCCCGCCATTTCTTCGGCGTATTCCTGCTTTATAAGCTGCCCCTCTAACCAGGGCGGCACCTTCGTTGCCACCGGTCTTATAAGCGTCTGTGCCTCCGTCTTAATTTCCGCTTTCAGCTTTTCGTAGGCGTCTTTATACTTGGTTTTCAATACCTCAAGCGGCACGTTTTCCCTGTTCTTTCGGTATTTCTCAAGTAAAACCGTTAATTTCTCCGCTTGTTCCATTTCCTTGTCCCTCCTTCCGTCTGTTTCGTTCATTACGCCTGCTAAAAATCTTAGGCGTAATGAAAAAATGTAGGTTTTATGCGGCTTTGCGGGCATTTCTTACGCCTTACGCCTATTTTGGGAACATACACCATGTTTCTGAAAGAAAAGGTAAGAATTTTCTCGCCAATTTCCAAAATACATATAGCCTATAAATAGGCGTAAGGACGTAAGAATATATATAAAAGTGCTGGAAAGCCGCGTAAATACTGGATTTTTCGCCTTACGCCTAACCTTACGCCTAGCATTACGCCTATTTTTTAGGCGGAAGAAAAAGCGCACAAAATCAGAACGGTAATTCCTCTTGAACGCCATCGAATGGCGTCGGCGTGTCCTCTGGAAGATGCATAAAACCATCTTCGTCCGTCTGCGGTGGAATCTGCATAGCTTCCGCTGCCTCGTCCTCGTTTAGAGCGTCCACCTTCTTTGCAAAGCGACCTATATCAAATTCAATAAAGCGGCTTGTCCGGTTATCAAACCATTTTCTTATGCAGTATTCCTTCCCGCCGTTTGCCTTCGGTGTGCTCGTTATGATTTCCTGGTCTGCCAGGTACTTAATTGTTTTCCGTGGGCTATACCCTGCTTTCGTTAGTGCCTGGTTTAAAAGCGAAGGGAATATATAGGCTTTCTGCCCGTCCGCGCTGGTCGTTCCCAGACAGGTACCGATTGCCTTCTCTCCGAACTGGCTTTTGTTGCTCAATATCCAATCAACTATAAATTGTGTCGCGTGCTCGTTTACGTCGCCGGATCCGGCCGCTAACTGCTCCCGTATAATGGATTCTGCCATCTTAAGCGCCCGCTCCCAGGCGGCCGGTGCAATCTCAAGCGGAACTTTTGCCCCTGACATCTCGTCGGCATCTGGATCCGGGTGGAAGATCCAGCCCTCCACCATCGCGTCAGCCAACGCTACCGCGCTGATTCCAGCAATGTGGGCGCCGCTGGTCCCGTCTGCGATCTTGTAGACCTCCTCCGTCATCCTGGCGTACTGATCCCGGATGCTTTGCTCGTCCGTTTGAAGGATCCGGCGTATGAACTCCGGTCCGGCCCATCCGCAGTGCTGCGGTGCCTGCTGGTGCATAAGGCTGGCCGATTTCTCATCGTCAAATGGCCCGCCATATATCTCAAGCACACGGGTACTTACGCCCGTCTGCGTCGTGTCCGTAGAAAGCGGCTCCTCGCCGGTGGCGAGGGCTACGGTCCGCCAGGTATTAAGTGCCTGCAGGCCGCCTCCCTTGCTGCCCCTGGCGCGTCCTGTGCCGCTGGCAATCATGTAAACAATCTTTTCCAGGTTCTCCTGCTTCTGTCCTGCAAGCTGCCGCTCGTCAATGCCCATCGGTAAATCGTTATAAAAGCCCGCCATCCTCTCCAGGGCAACCTGGGTGGCGTTGAAATTTACCATTAAACGCTCCGGATCGCCCCAGGCGGAAAGTGCCGCCTTAAGTGCTGCCGTCTTGCCGCCTTTACTGCCGCCCCAGTTATAAACAAAAAATATACGTTGCTGTAATATGCGAAGCAGCGGCGCCGTGAAGCTGGCGGCCAGGATAAAGCGGAACTTGTCGCGCTCCCGGTGCGGCTCCATAAGGGCCTTCCATTCCTCGAAGGTGCCGTTATAATGGTAAGCCGCCGCCCATCCCCGGAGGGATGGTTCAATGTCTAAAATAATGTCGTCGCCATGCCCCGGAAGGAACCGGCCGCGCGTCTGCCAGCCCATTGTTCCGGTGCTGTCTGCTCTCTTTATAATGTCTATGTTCTCGGCCTCCAGGGCCTCCAAAAAGCGCACCACCTGCTTTGCGTTCTCGCTGGTGATCGTGCATCCTAAGTCGGAAAGTACGGTTATACTCCGCGCCGTAAAAATCGTAGAACGGGGGAAAATGGCCTTATGCCACGCTCCGTCGCGCTTAAAGGCGATTTCCATCTTCTCCTCGCCTGTCTCCATGCTCTTTAGGCGCTGCGTTAATATGATCGGCGTCCGGCAAACCATAACCGGCAGGCTGGTCTTTTCGTCGATTCTCCGGATCCCGCCTTCTGAATACATCCAGCCTTCTGGCTGCCTTAAGTTTACCGGTGCGCCCTTTACGACCTCCGGTATGGTATCGCTCAGATCGTCAAGATCCAGGCGCTTGGCTGCCTTCAAGGCGCCGTTTATCAGATTCTTGACCTGCTCCTCGCCGCCTTCTCCGCCGCCCTTATCTATGAATAACTGGGAAGGATCCTTAACTCCGAAACTCTGGCAGCTCCAGGTATATACCTCGCCTATAAATTCGCCTTCCCTTAACGTCTGCGTGACCTTCTGCAGGAATGTCTCGCCGCCCTTATCCGGCTCAACGTGAACATAAAGCCGCAGGTCTTGAAGTTTCGGGACCATCTTTGCCTTAAAGTTGCTCGCGCCCGGTACGCCCAGGGCGGGATACTTCAGCCACCAGAGCGTCTGTGTATCGCTCTCGCCTTCTACCAAAATCACCCACCCGGCCTTGCGTATTTCTGGCAGCCTCCAGTCTCCGTATAAAATCAGCTTCCCGGAACTGCCCCAACTCCATCTAAATTCCTTATGCGCGTAACGTTTCCGAAAAATAGGATCCGTCTTTTCTTCGTTGAAGTAAGGCAGCTTAAGGAAAGATTTCTTGTCTTTATCCTTTCCGGTACTTGCCCCGCATACTTCCTTCAAAAACTCGACCGGAAGCCGCTTATTAAAAGCGTATTCCTCCAGGGAATAAGACTCCGGGCCTGGTGTTTTCTCCTTCTTCTGCGGTGGCTCTGGTGCTCTCAGCGCTCCATATTTGTCCAGTATCTGCTTGTATGCCTCGTCGGTGCTGATCCCGTTAAGCTCCGCGTAAAAGGTCGTGAAGTTTCCCCCACGCCCTTCCGCAAAGCAGTACCACTGGCCGGTCTTTAAGTCGGCCGAAAAGCTGTTGTTTTTATCGTCGTGGAACGGACAAAGACCGGTCAGCCGGTCGCCGGTTATTTTATGCTTTTTTATGTAGCTTGAATATTCCGTTTGATAGTCGACAAGCTGATCTATGTTTACTTCTGGCTGCATCATCCGTCTCACTTCCTTCAATCAGTTTTTCCGCCTCTTTTCGGCTCATGGCTACTAAGTAGCCGCGCCGGTTCTCCGTCCTGGATACGCGCTCAATTTCTCCGCGCATTCCCTCGCTGATTATGCCGTCAATTATGACAAGAAGAAAGCTGTCGCACTCGTCAAGATCTCTTAAGGCAAGCTCAAGCCCTGCTTTCCGTTCCTCCGGGTTGCTGTCATCGCTGAACTGCGGGTAAAACAAATGCGGGGCGACCGGCCGGTTTCCTTCCCTCATAATCTGCCTGCAGAAGTATCTGGCCACTTGCTCATTAAAGCAGCGCTCCTTCTTTGTCGCGGCTGCGTACCGGGAAATAATGTATACTTTTTCCATCTGCCTACCTCCGAAAATTATTACGGGGCGGGAAGAGGCCGGAGCCCCCCCCCGCAGGTTTTTGCGGCTTAATTAAACGGCAGCTCCTCGTTGATCCCGTCCGGTACGCTCATAAAGCCTGCCTCGTCCGTTTTCGGCGCTGCGGCCTCGCCTGCCGATGCCTGGCCGTAATCCTTCGCGTTGATGTCTATTGTCCGGTAAATGCTCTTTACCATGTCCCGCATGGCTTCCGCCTGCTGCGCCTGCTCCGGCGTCAATGCGTCAAGGAAAGTAAAGGCAGCGCGGCTGTATGTGATGCCGTCCTTGCTTTTTTCCTTTTTAAGCGTGATCTTTGTAAGTACCTGCCAGCAGCGGTAGCCCTTAAGAAGTACCCGCTTCGCGATGTAATTCCGCATATATCTAAGGCTTGTCGGCGGCAGGGAAAGAATAAGCGGCACCGGGCTGCCTTCCCTTAACATGAATACCCTGTGAATGTTCTTACAAGCCTTCCCGGCGTTATCGGATCTGAACTTGTTATAAGGGCAGGTTTCACAACTGCGAACTTCTCCGGTTTCTCTTACAACTCCCTGTTTGCCGTCAAAGCTGGAACAGTCCGGCTGCTCGTTCCCTCCCGTGAATTTGTTCGCCCAGTAGGAATTGACCGGGTTATGGTCTAAAATAACGCCGATCAGCTCCGTCGCGCTCTCTGCGTCCTCCTCATCCTCTCCCGGAACCTCAAAAGCCAGGCCGCCCCCGGAAGGGATCTTGACACGGTCGAAGGGAATAGAGCCGAGCCCGTCCATCTCCTCCGCTACTGCCTCAGCTAGGTCGCCGGTAAGTGTGATCAGTTTAAAAGTATCTGCCGTTACTGCTACTTCGTTCTTTGCCATCGTGTTTGTCCTCCTCTAAAGTTTTATTATGCGCCCGGCTGCAGTACGTCCTGCGCCGCGTCCTGGTCTGCTTCCTCGGCTGCCTCCTGCTGCATCTCCCGGTCATCCCAGGTAAATTGTGTAACCTTATAGCAGGCCGCAATCGAATTAAGCCGGTATTTTACCATTACGGGCTCCCCTCTGTTTAAGATCGGCTCCGTTACAAAATAGCCGCCCTTGTCAAGCTCAATAAAGCGGCACAGAATGTCCTCACCTTTAATGCAAAGCACCAGCGCGTCGCCTGCCTTGATTTTCTGCCCGTCCGTGGTCGTGATGTTTACGGTCTTTACTTCCTCTACTCCAATTCCTGCCATTACTCAGCACCCTCCTGTTCTCCTGTTTCGTCGTCAAGCTCTCCGGGCTCCAGAAATTCTTCCATAGGTGTCCTCGGCTCCGTATAATAAAGGTCTGAAAGAATCCGGGAAGCCTGGACCGCTATAAGGATTGCCTCCTGGGACAGCTCCATTGATGCGTTATAAATCGTTCCGGCCACCTGGGTGGCTTCTCCATCCGCGTCCAGAAGCTTTAAAAAATCGTCCATTTCGCTCTTAAGCATCTTCGCCTTGCTTGCGACCTTAACATACTGCTGCGCGGCGATTCCATAGGCCTCCTGCTTGCTCTCTACGGTTTTAAGGGGACGCCCTTCCTCCTCCATGTTCTGGCGCATCTGCTCCCCAGCAAACCGGGCAACGGTGTTCAAATTGTCCTTTAAGTTGCGCTCGTAATCTAAGCGCAGATCAAGCTCCATCTGGTACATTGTTACTCCTCCTTCTGCTTGGCTCTTTTTGCCGTCTTATTAGTTTCCTTGCGCTTGGCGATGTCGTAGAACTGGTAAACGCTTATATAATCCTCATATTCCTCCGGCAGGACTCCGTCGTTTTCCTCCGCTGCTGCCGCCATAGCGCTTGATAATGTGCGGGCGTCTACGGTCCGCTTAATAAGGTCGCCGAGGCCGTTTTCCTCCAGAACGCTGAAAAACTCCTCATCGTCGCAGGCCTTTTTGTTGTACTTGGTCTTGTCCTGCAAGCTATACAAAAAGCCATTCCGGCTAACCTTCGGCATCTCGGCGTCGATCATGGCCTGCGCCAGGGCGTCCCTGGCCTCCTGGATCGCCTTATTGTTTTCCTTAGTCTGGTCGGCCAGCGCGTCCTTCCGATCCAGAAGCTCCTTATACTGGTCTATCATGGTTACAATGTCCATACTGCTATTCCTCCATTTCCTGTTTGTGTTGTGCTATCCGGGCTCTGTACTCCTTAAGCTCGCCCGGTTCAAGATAAGGGCTGAAAGCGTCAACCAGCTTTTCCTCAAGCCGGATAAGGAAGCGCAGCACCTTATCAATAATTCTTAACTTCGTATCTGTTTTCACTGATTCTCCTCCTTAAATGCTGCCGTAATTAAAAAGCCCGTCCGGCCGCCTACGCTTACCAGCTCAACCTCCACCGGCTCGTCCGGTGTGAAGCCTGCGGCCTCCCGGAAGTCGCCCGGAAGAATAAGCCGCCCCTTTCCGTCAAGGTTTCGGATCAGTTTTGCGTTTCCCGGCTCAATCGTCGCTATTCTCGCTTTCATCAGAAATACTGCCTCCAATCATCAACGACCGTTTTGGCCAGGTCCTCTTTCCTTGCCAGGGCCTTTAAGATCGTTTCGTCTATGCTGTGTTCAACTACTAAATGAATGTATGTGCAGCGGTTCTTCTGGCCGATCCTGTGAATACGGGCCAGGCTCTGGCTGTATGCTGCGTAGTTGAAATTCTCGCTATAATAGACGCAGGTGTCGGCTGCCGTTAAGGTAATGCCCAGACCGGCCGTGTCGATCTGGGCCAGAAATACCTTTGTTTCCGGATTCTTCTGGAAGTCCTCTACAATCGGCCCCCGGTCCTCGATCTTGATGTCGCCGTAAATGCTGGCGAACCGGATCTTCTTCTTTTTAAGACTGTCGCTTATTAAGTCAATCTCCGGCCGGAACCGGCAGAAGATAACAAGTTTCTTACCGGCGCTTATAACGTAATCGTCCAGAATATCCTCCAGGGCGTTTATTTTTCCCTTAAATACAAACTCCGGCTTGATGCCCTCGTCCGCCTGGATAAATCCGCCTGTGAACTGCTGCAGCCTTAATAGCTTTGTAAGAACGGTCGGCGCGGTTATCTGTCCGCCGTCCTCCAACTCTGCGAAGCTGTCCCGCTTAATCTGGTTGTAAAGCTGCTTGTCCTTCCCCTCCAGGGTGATGTACTGTGTTAAAAATGTTTGCTCTGGAAGGTCTAAGGCCTCCTCCTTCGTTACCCTGTAAGCGACGCTGTGCTCCTTCTGGATCAGCTTGTCTAAATCCTTATAGCCAACAATCTGGCGCCGGTCGAAGCCGCCCATAATGGCGTAGCGGTTACGGAACGCGAAAAAGTTTGTACCGAAGACCGTAGGGTCTAAAAAACGGTATTGGCTGTAAAGGTCTATCGCGTTATTTTGGATCGGCGTACCAGAAAGAATAAGTTTATACTTTGCGGCGTCTCCTAATTCGTGCATTGCCCGGCTTTGTTTCGCCTTCGGTTCCTTGATCCGCTGGCTCTCGTCGCAGATTATCATGTCCGGATGCCAATCAAGAAGGGCCTCAAAAATACCCTCGCGCCAGGTGCTTTCATAGTTTATGACCGCCACCCGCAAGGCCTCAAAGGGGAAGGCGGCAAGGCTCCGAAGGGCCGCCAGCCGTTTCTGCTTATCTCCCAAAAGGACAGCTACGTTGTATTTGAAGTCTGCGTACTCGTCAAACTCTTTCGGCCATACGCTGCATACCGAAGTAGGCGCTATTATAAGTACGGTCTTAATGGCTCCCATCTCGTAGGCTGCGCCCATCGTAGCTATGGCCGTCAAGGTCTTTCCGCAGCCCATCTCGAAAAGAAAACCGAAGCCCCGCCCTTCGGCGGTCTTTTTCCCTGCTGCCATGTCCTACCTCCGCAACGTTTCAAACAAGCTCTTAAGCGCCTCCTGCAGGCTGTCCTCTACCTCTTCCGGCGTTACCTGCTTTCTCAATTCTTCCGATTTCTTCTCCAAAAGCTCCGCTACGGTATGAAGGTTATAGGATGTCGTAACCTTTCCGCCGCTGTTTGGACTCATTTCCAGGTAATTCCCTACAAGGGCGCCAATCGTCGGCGCAAAAATAGGTTCCGGGATATCCTGGCCCATGCTTACGGCCTTCGCCTCTACAAGCTTCGCCCGGCCGCTCATAAACTCTTTTGCCTGCTCTACTGTAAAACAAATTACCGTGTCGTCGGTAAGCTCCTTCTTTACTCCTCCCGGCATTTCAAGTGTTACTTTTACTTTTTCGCTCATCGTGCTAATACCTCCATTTTGTTTTTTATATATATCAAGGCGCGCCAACGCCTCAATAGCGTATATAGCCCCATCCAGGGCGTCTCTATCCTTTTGAAAAGCCATATATTAAGTACCCCCCCCGCCAGAAAAGACCGGTAATACTTCGGCTGCTGCCGCCTGTATAGCCTTTCTGTCCTTTTGGTAGTGTTGTACGGATATATGTTCTTTTTGCATAATCTCGCAGGGTTTATAGCCCTCAAGTGCTGCTATAATGTGATCTTTCTGGTTCTCGGTAAGCACCGGCATAATCTTGCTTAAAAGCTCCTCCAGGTTCTCCTGCTGCTCCAATTCCCAGAATGCGTCTTTTGCGTTTCGGATAAACTCTCCGTACTCGGTTCCTTCTTCTGTCAATTCGTTTATGCTGAAAGCGATCACGGCGTTTCGGATCTGGTCGGATCTCCGTTTGTTGCCAACGTAACAACGCATAGCATTCCAGGCAATCGTCGAAAAGCTATATTTCTTAAGCTGCGGCTCCCGGTGGTATCTCTGGACGGCCCTCAAATATCCCCATGCCACTACATCGTAAAACTCGCTTTCCTGCAGGTGGTTCTGGTTCAAAAAAGCATAGACGAGGTCATGGTTCTGTTCCGCAAAGGTTCGTTCCTGCTCCGTCAGTCTTTCACTTCTTCTCACGGCCTGCCTCCTCTCCCGGTGGCTCAATCAATCCGAAAACCATAAGCGCCATATTTGCCCCGCGTATCTGGTGCTTGTATAGCGGAAGTTTGACCGGGTACTTATAGACCGGCACCGGCTCCTCCTTCATCCGCTCCCGGTCTACGGCCTCGGCTACTTTGTTCAAATGCTGTCGTCGCTCCTCAATCGGTGCCGGAAGCCGTACAAGCCCGGCCAGTTTATTAAGTAATTCCATGTCGGCCGGTCCGTAAAGCATCTGTTCCGCCTTGCTCCACTTCATCTTGTTCCAACTCTTAATGATTAAAAACTGGTTGTTGTCGGCCTCCTTAATAAGGATCTGCCCGTCTTTTAACGCCATCTTCATTCCCCGCTCACCTCCTTCTCCCTGTAAAAAGTATGGTTTCCGTGTGTGAATAGCTTTTCAAGGTTCCTGCTGTGCCAGGTACTTTCTCCTGGAGCCGGAGTCCGTTCAAAGTAAAGGGCCCCCTGGCTCTCATTCCAGTGGTTCTCAACCAGACGCAGTGCTGCCAGGCAGTCATCATCCGGCTCCACCCAGTCGTAACGTCCGTCGCTGTAAGAAGTAAAGGCGTTCTCCTGGGTAACAACTTCGCGGATCGTGTCCGGGAACTGTTCGGACCATACCCGGTTAAGGATAACCAGAATAACAAGTGCCTTTCCTTCCGTATCTTCTCCCTCTGCTTCCGCCATAGCCATCTTCGTCAATATATAGGCATCTTCTGTATCGTAATCCAGGCTTCCAATAATCGGCGTTTCCGTCACGACTTCCGCTTCTGATTCCGTTTCTGGTTCCGTTACAATCTGAACGGCGGCCGGTACGGTCTTAACGGTTGGCGCCGCTGGCTCTGCCGATCTTCTCGCTGCTGCCAGGGAAACAAAAGTAGACGCTGCGGTTATTGTTACGGTTATAATTCCTACGTATAGGATCCGGCGCTTAATTTGCTGCTGCCGCCTTCTGCGCCGCCGTATGGCGCGTTTTCTCTGCTCTGTTTTCAACTCCTCCACCTCCTTCCAAAATCTCCGCCAGAAGGCGGTAGACCGTCGCTGTAGCCTCTGTGTACGGAATACAGAAGCCCTCTATACTGTCAAGAACGCGGCCGTCTGATAAGATATGTTTAATCATCCTCGTCCGCCTCCTTTACGCTGTTATAAAGAAGCTGCAGGGCGTCTGTCAAAATCCGCTGCTTTTGCATAAGGTTGTCCGGCATCCCGGCGTCCCTGTATGCCTGCAAGTCCTTTTCGTGGTCCTTAAGAAGCATCCAAACGTCGAACGGTTCATAGTGCTCTGGATCCTGCTCTACGATCTCGCCCTCCTGGTTCTCGCTTTTGGTTTCTTCCTCCGGCTCCCCGGTCTCCCCGCGTTCATCCCCGGTCACTGCTGCCTCCTGGGCCGGATCATTCTTCGGCTCGTCCTGTACTTCTACGGCCTCCGGATCTGTTTCGATCTCCGAGTGCTCTTCAAGTATCTGCAGCAGCTTTGTGGTGTATTTTCCCCAGGTAATCTGCAAAGCCGCGCCCAGTCCGCTCAAAGAAAAGCATATTTTATCCGGATAACAATTCCATAAAAGCCCGTTCCCATCGTTTCCGCTGTCATAGGATTCTCCATGCTCCTTTTTAAGCATCTTTGTAATGTCGGCTGGTTTCTTCGTTTTAATGGTTTCTTTCTCTCCCGAATACAAGTTCTTATAGAAAGCCGTTATAAACTCCGGCTCTTTCTCCTTTAAAAGCTCCTTCTTTTCCCGATCCGACTTCGGCTCCTCAACTTCCCGAAAATCGGCGTCTATAATTTCCGGCGCTTTTTCTTCCGGCGTGAACCTTGCGGCTGCTGCTTCCTCTGCCTGCCGCTCCTTTTCCTGGTACTCCGTAAGGCGTTTTACAATCTGCACCCAGGTAAGCTCCTTTTTATGATTGATCCGGATTCCCCTGGCGCTCCCCTGGTAGTCCTTAAGCTCCCGACCGCCGCCTCCACCAGCGTTGCGGTATCTCCGTTTCAAGGCCTCGGCCTTGATCTGGTCGCTGGTTTTAAAACCGGCCCATTTATAAAATGCCACTATGTCCTTTTCGGTCGGCTCCGGCCGCTCTGCCTCGCGTTCGCGTTCTTCCTGGCGCCGCGCTGCCTCCTGCGCCTTGCGCTCC
This sequence comes from Marvinbryantia formatexigens DSM 14469, assembly GCF_025148285.1. Taxonomy (NCBI): domain Bacteria; kingdom Bacillati; phylum Bacillota; class Clostridia; order Lachnospirales; family Lachnospiraceae; genus Marvinbryantia; species Marvinbryantia formatexigens. Next base: position 422,659 of record NZ_CP102268.1, read on the forward strand.
CCATCGTCCTTTTTCTTTGCGACGTCGCAACGGTTAAAACAGGTTTTATGTTCGCAATAAAGGCAACAGGGATCCGGTTCTCCGTCGCCTGCTCTTACCGGCGCCAGCTCCTGATGCAATAACTGGCACTCGTCTTTATACATGCTGAACCGTATTCTTCTTTTCCATTCTTCGCTGTTAAGCTGCGAACAAGGAAACGGGTTTCCCAGGGTGGCCGTCCGGCAGTATCTCTCCTCCTGCCTTATGCCGCATTCCCTGCTACAAGAAAAGCAATCATACTTGCCGCCACCACATCCGGGCGTGGTAAGCAGCGAACCTTCCGGCCGGACTGTCTTTGGAAGTCCGAAGAAGGAAAGCGGCTCCTCCTGCTTCTTTTTCATGGCCCGTATTTCCCGGACCGTCGTTTCTTTCGTTATCTTCTCCAGCTCCTCATCCGGAAGCCCTAACATTTCCTGTAATTTACTTACGCCCATTCCGATGTACTTCTCGGCCATGTGCTCGCCGCCGTCTATGGAAAAGCGGGCGTTGATCGCCATAAACCGGCTCGCACTGGAAGTGCTTAAGCCGTACTCGCCTTTTGCAAATTCCCAGATGCTTTTATATCCGTCCTCAACAAAAAGCGCGTTCTCGCTGATCTGCCGCAAGAAATAGCCAACCATAAAGAAGTCCTCAGCGGCGTTGTTTAAGTGGGTAGTAATTCCGCTTTTCAGCTCCTCATATTCCATTCTGCTCCTCCTTTACTGTGTGACCTTGTCCTTTATGCGCTCCTGCCAGTCCGAATAAATGCAGACGCATCGGTATGTACTGTTACTTGTTCCGGGAACTGCAACGGCTGGGGTATACTCTACTTTTCCGCTGAGTAGCTTCGCGGTCCGGATGGCCTCAATTCCGGCCAGGTACTTCCTGGTGCAGCGGGCGTTTAATTTCTGCCTGCTGCAGAATGTATTGAACTCCTCCACCGGGATCCGGTATTCTCCGTTTACGGTCTCCCGGCCTTTTGTGATCTCCGTCAAAAACTGCGCCGTATCAATCAGAAACGCCTGCTTTGTAAGCGCCTTCCACTCTGCCATCTCGTCAAGACCTCCAATGTCAAGCCCGGCCTTGCTGAAAATGTCCCAGATTATCGGCATCCGGTCCTCCGGAACTGTTGAAACAATCTTAGCGATCTGTATCGCCGTCTTTAAATCAAGGTTTTCTTTCTCCATAATGTTTCCTTCTGCCCGCCTTACGCGGGACTTTGCTCAAAGTGTTTATAGCTGGCTCCAGCCGCCCCGTCCGCCAAAACTGAACTGACCGGTCTTCCTCATATGTCCGCTCCTTCCGTCATCTCGGCAGAAGGTTCCTCGCTGCTTAACCTTTCCTGCGCTTCCATGCCTGCCATATAGGCAATCACAATCTCCTTTTTTTCCTTTGGAAGCTTGGAGTACAGTTCTGCAAATTTGCGGGTATCATTTAACATCGAACTTTTAAAACCCACTTTTTCCGTTGTCCTGCAAGTCATGTTGAAGTCCCCTTTCTTTTTGTTGAATTTACGACTATTATATGTCCTTAAATATATATTGTCAATGTTTTTTTGTTGATTTAAGAACTTTTTGTTGACATGAGGACTTTATTCATGCTATCCTATTGCATAGGAAGGAGGTCATAACGTGAATGTAAACGAACGCATAAAAAAAGTGCGAAAAACCCTCGAACTTACGCAGCAGGAATTTGGCGAGCGTATAGGAATTAAAAGAAATAGTGTTGCTTTAATTGAAAATGGACGCAATACTTCTGATCAAACTATATTTGCCATCTGCCGTGAGTTTAACGTCCGGGAAGAATGGTTAAGGGAAGGTACCGGGGAAATGTTTAAAGCTGCCCCCAACACCGCGTTGGATGCTCTGGCCGAAGAATACGGTTACTCTCGTCGCGACTATGTTGTCGTTGAAAAATTTTCAAACCTCAGCCGCCGCGAGCGTGATGTGATTTTAGACTTCCTTGCGGATGTCGCCGCAGGATGTGCTGATATCGATAGCCCAGAATTTCCTGCAGAGAATCCCGGTAAAATTGATATAGAAGCCGAAGTTGCAGCCTACCGGCGTAGTCTAGAACTTCAAGAAAAAGCAAGTGGAAAATCATCTGCTTTACCTGGTATAAACGCCGCTACCAGCAAAAGCATTGTTTATCACGAAAATGAAAAGGAGGCCTAACATATGTTAAAAAGAAAAAAACTTATTGCCCTTATAATCGTTACAGCACTTATGTGTGAAAATATGGTTCCTGCATATGCTTCTTTGACCGAAGAAGAAAGCGAAACGGAGGCGGCTATTTTTACGTATGCGAAACCGAAAGATGAAGGATTCTATGATCTGAAGCTCAGTTTAACCAAAAGTAGTGAAGTTCCTTCCGAAGAAACGGAATCAGAATTGAAAGATGAGACAATCCAAGTCGATTATAGAGGAGCAATCAGTGATGATGTTACTGGGAACTGGCGCCTTTCCTTTGTTTCCACAGAAAAGGAAATAGGAGATTACGCCCTAAATTTTGCTGAAGAATTTCTCACCTCAAGTGATGAAATCCACGCTATCATTAATACAACTCGTATGGAAACATATCGAATTAAAGAAGTGCTGTCAAATACGATTAGCATATCGGTGTTTGAATATGTGGACGGTGAAGAGCATAGTGCCAAGACACTCTTTGGTGGAAATCTGCTTAAAGATTATTGGCTTTATACTGACACCGGAGAAATCGAAGATATAATGAATGAAGAATAAAAATCCCTGGGTACTTAATACAAAGGAGCCCCTACTAATGTAGCAAAAAACGAAACCCCGCCCGGTCGTTGGCGCGACCATGTGGGCGGGGCGGCTGGCAATGCTGTAAGGCATTTTCAGCCATGCTATAAAGCACTCCGAGCAAGTGTTATTATAGCATGGCCCGGCCGAAAACACAAGAAGGCAAGGGCTATTTTTATGCCCTTTTTTAAAGGTGGTGCTATAATATGAAAACAGAAAAAAACGGGATTCCTCTATCTGTGGCTGTGAAATCCTTTGAAAATGTAGCTGACCTCTATATCCGGGTATCAACAACCGAACAGGCAGAAGAAGGGTACAGCGTGGAAGCCCAGGAAGCGAAACTCCAGGCATATTGTAAAGCCATGAGCTATACAATAAACCGGGTCTGCATAGATCCTGGTTACTCCGGCACGTCAATGGACCGGCCCGGTCTCCAGGAACTTATAACGGACGTCCGTTCCAATCGTTGTAAAAAAATACTTGTCTGGAAGCTGGACCGGCTTTCCCGCTCTCAGAAGGATACACTTATTCTTTTAGAAGATGTGTTCCTGGCTAATAGTTGTGACTTCATTTCTGTTATGGAAAGCTTCGATACATCCACGCCATTCGGTCGGTGTATTGTTGGAATCCTGGCAGCTTTCGCTCAAATGGAACGAGAAAACATCCGCATCCGGACTACTCTTGGTCGCGTTGAGAAAATTCGTAAAGGATACTTTTCCGGATCCCATGCTCCACTCGGCTATAAATTCAAAGATGGATGCAATGAATTGCTCGTAAATCCTTACACTTCTATTATGGTTCGCGAAGTATTCCGCTTATTTCTGAGCGGCACCGGGCTTAGTGCAATCGGTCGCTATATGCTGGACAAATATGGACCTGGCCAGTACGACTGGGCAAAAAATACGGCAATCCGGCGCATACTATCAAATCCCGTTTATATGGGTAAAGTCCGCTTAAACGGGGAACTGTTTGACGGAATCCATGAAGCAATTATAAGCGAAACTGACTGGTATATGGCTGCTGCTCTTCTTGAACATAACAAAGCCATTGATAAACGCTCCTACCGATATGCTCTGGGAACGCCTGGCCGTGGGGATAATCTGTTGACAGGTCTGTTATTTTGCGGTGATTGCGGAGCCCGCATGTATGCCAGAAAGGTGTCAAAAACGAAGAAAAAATATATATGTCATTCTGTGGCCCGCACCTCTGCAGCTATGATAAAATCGAATCATTGTTCCAACCGATTACATCCGTATACCGTGGAAGAACTGGATGCCGTGATTATTAATGAAATTAAAAAGCTTTCCATTGACCGGTCTTATTTTGATTCGATGGTGGAACGCTGCCGTGATGAAAAGCCATTGGATTTTTCTGCTATACAGGAACGCATAGCAGAAATAGATAAGCAGACCGGAAGGCTGCTAAATATTTATCAGACCGGTCTTGTCTGTCTGGAAGAGATAAGCGCGCGCCTGGGTACTCTTAAAGAAGAAAAAGAAAAGCTCCAGCAGAACCTTCTTTCTTCAGATTCTGCCACAGCTTCCTGTTCTCTGGACGCAACCTGGAAAAGCTTGCAGGGTTTCTCTGCCATCATAGCTTCCGGCGATCTGGAAGCTATGCAACGGCTTATTCATTCCCTTATAGACAAAGTTGTTGTGCTAAATAACGATATTACTATTTACTGGTCGTTCTGCTGATTCTCTTTCAAGGCCAGCTCGCAGACAGTTTCTACGTGAACGCTGCCGGGGAACATATCAACGCAGCAGACCCGGTCAACCTGGTATCCGTATTTTTGAAGCTCTGCAAGATCACGTGCAAGGCTGGTCGGCTTGCAGGAAATGTATATCATTCTTTTTGCCCTAATATGCGCACCTATTTTTTCCAGCGCCTTTGGGTGGATGCCATCGCGCGGCGGGTCGAGCACGATGATATCCGGCTTTTCCTCCACGGAATCAATAACCTTCAGCACATCGCCTGCCAGAAATTCGCAGTTATCCAGTCCGTTCGCCGCCGCATTTTCTTTTGCCGCCGCTACCGCCTCCTCCACGATTTCTACACCGACTACCTTCCGGGCGACCGGGGCAAGAATCTGCGCGATGGTTCCGGTACCGGAATACAGGTCGAAAATTGTTTTGTCTTTCGTCTCTCCTACATAGGAACGCGCCCTGTCGTAGAGCACCTCCGCTCCCAGGGAATTCGTCTGAAAAAAGGAAAACGGCGATATTTTAAAGCGCAGTCCCAGAAGCTCCTCATAAAAGAAGTCTTTGCCGTACAGAATATCCGTCCTGTCACTTTTTATCACATCGGCAAGACTGTCGTTCACGGTGTGAAGAATTCCGGCAATCGTCCCGTCCAGCTGCAGCGCACGGAGGCGTTCCGCAAGCCCCTGCAGGAGCGCCGCCCCTGTCTGTCCGCCATTCTCCTGCGCATTTTCACTTTCGCCGATTCTCGGAACCGTCTCGTCCTCCTGCGCCGCACACCCCTGCGTATTTTCACTTTCGCCGGTTCGCTGAACCGTCTCGTCCTCCTGCGCCGCACACCCCTGCGCATTTTCACTTTCGCCGATTCTCGGAACCGCCTCTTTCTCCTGCGCCGCGTCATCCTCCGCGCCCGGCAGCTCCAGCCGGGAGGTTGTCACCAGATCAATCAGAATTTCCCCGGTTTTTTTGGCTTTGCGCACCAGCAGGTGGCGCAGGTAGCCGGTGTGTCTCAGCTTATGATAAAACGGCGTTTGTGTTTCCCGGAAATAATCCAGCACGCACGCCAGTATCCTGCGAAAATCCTCATCTACAATCCGGCAGCCGGAAACCGTCACAATATCGTAAAAGCTTCCGCGTTTGTGCATACCGAGCGCCAGCGGTCCGCCAAAATACTCATCCCCAAAAGAAAATTCCATTTTATTGCGGTAGCCGGACTGCTCCGGACTGCCAAGGATGCCCTCAAAAACATATTCCGGGCATACCTCATCCAGCAGCTTTTTTACCTGCTGCTCCTTCAGGGCAAGCTGCGCTTCATATGGAAGGTTCTGATACGTACAGCCGCCGCAGTCTGCAAAATGCGGACACGGGGAGGCGATTTCCAGCGGTGATTTTTCCAGGACCTCCAGGATACGCCCCTCTGCCCGTCCCTTACGGATTTTATTGACAGAAAGCCGCACCCGCTGTCCGGCAATCCCGTTTTTTACGATGACCGGCTTTTCTTCTCCCTCAACAATCGTTACACACTTATTCGGAAATAAAACCTCAGCAATTTTTCCTTCCAGAACCTGTCCCTTTTTCATATGCTCTCCTCCAAAAACTCTCCATTAAGATAAAACAGCCGCCGCAATATATGCGGCGGCTCATTCTTGCCGGCAGTTATGTGTAACAGCGCAGACCTGCTGTCCTGTTACCTGCAAAAACCCATTTAAAATCGCTCTGCGATGGGATTATTTTTCTTCTGCAGCCGGTTTTTCTTCTTCATCTACAAAGATTTCTTCTTCCTCTTCTGCCTCTTTTTCCTTTTCCGGCGCCTCTTCTTTTTCTTCCTCTTCAAGCTCATCCTCGAAGTAGTCGTCGAAATCGTCATCGAAGTCATCATCAAAGTCTTCCAGATAATCCGGGGTGAGATACTTGTAAACCGCAACCGCGATACCCGCAACTGCCGCTACCGCACCGATGATTGCCAGAATCCACAATACCGTATTTTTTGCCTTCTCATCCTCTTTTTTCTGGATTGCTGCTAATAAATCTTCGAATTTGTTCATGTCGTGCACATCCTTTCTTAGATTTCATTTCGTATGTTTTTCATAGTATAACACAAAACCTCTGTCTTTACCATACCAAATTTACAATTTCTGCAGCTTTGCAAACGCCGCAAACAGCTTTTTCACCCCGCAGCGTTCAAAATCGACCGTCACCTCGTAGTCCTTGCCGCCGTCCGCGATTGCCTGCACCACGCCGGTGCCGAATTTTATATGCTTCACCGTGTCGCCCACACCGTAATCCAGATGGTCCGCCTTCGTCACCTTAAACGCATTGGCGTCGAACGCCTTGCTGCGGAACGCCCGTTTTGCCTGCATATAGGGCGAATCTGCCGGCGGCTCCGGCTTTTTCCACGCGCTCTTTGTCCCGTTCGTCCCGCCTGCCGTCTCTTCCGCCGCCGTTTTCTTTTTCGTCTCCAGCAGCTCCTGCGGAATCTCCCGCAGGAAGCGCGACATCGCGCTCATGTGCGTCTCGCCGCGCGTCATGCGCATACGGGCGCAGGTCAGCGTAAGATGCTTCATCGCCCGCGTGATTCCCACATAACAGAGCCGCCGCTCCTCCTCCAGGGCGTCGGGGTCCTCATCAAAGCCCACATGGCTTGGGAAAAGTCCCTCCTCCATCCCGGTCAGATACACATTGGGAAATTCCAGTCCCTTGGCGCTGTGCAGCGTCATCAGAACCACCCGGCTCTCATTTTCGTCAAGGCTGTCGATATCCGCAACCAGCGCGACCTCCTCCAGAAAACCGCTAAGGCTCGGTTCCCCGGTACTTTCCTCGTAAGTAACGACCTTCGATATCAATTCATCAATATTTTCGATTCTTGCGCGCGCCTCGTCCGTATCCTCCGCCTCCAGCTCCTTTACGTAGCCAGTCGACTCGATAATCTGTCCGAGCAGCTCATTGACGCCAAGAAATTCCGCCTGGCTGCGCAGCGTCCGTATAAAGGTGACAAAATCCTGCAGCTTTGAAACGCTGCGTCCCAGTCCCGGTATCTCTGCCGCCTGCTCCAGCGCCTGGTAAAAGCTGATTTCATGGTCCATCGCATAGCTCTGCACCTTCGTCAGCGTTGCCGCCCCGATGCCTCTGCGCGGAACATTGATGATGCGGCGCACAGCAAGGTCATCGCGCGCATTGTCCACCGTTTTCAGATAGCAGAGCAAATCCTTGATTTCCTTTCTGGCATAGAAATTTACACCGCCGACAATCTTATACGGGATATTCGCCATCAGAAATTTTTCCTCAAACAGACGCGACTGCGCGTTTGTGCGGTACAGCACGGCAAAATCCCCGTACTGCGCCTCGCCCCGGCGCACCTGTCCGGCAATATTTTCCGCGACGAATTCCGCCTCATCGAACGCGCTCGGAAACTGCTTCGCCTTAATCAGACTGCCCTCTTCATTTTCCGTCCAGAGCGTTTTTTCCTTTCTGCCGACATTGTTCTTAATGACGTTGTTCGCCGCCTCCAGGATGTGCTTTGTTGAGCGGTAATTCTGCTCCAGCCGGATGACCTTCGCGTCGTCAAAAACCGTCTCAAAATCCAGAATATTGCGGATGTTGGCGCCGCGGAACTTATAGATTGACTGGTCATCGTCGCCGACCACGCACAGATTGCGGTACTTTGCCGCCAGGAGGCTGATAAGCCGGAACTGCGCGGTGTTGGTGTCCTGGTACTCATCCACCATGATATAGCGGAAGCGATCCTGATAGTACGCCAGCACGTCCTCGCAGCTCTGGAACAGCTCCACCGTTTTCATCAGCAAATCATCAAAATCCAGCGCGTTATTGCGCTTTAACTGCTCCTGGTACTCCGTATATGCCGCGGCGATCCTGCGCCTGTTAAAGTCCCCGAAATTCTGCTTTTCAAACGCTTCCACGGAAATCAGCTCATTTTTCGCGGAGGAAATGGCGGCAAGAATCGTGCGTTCCTTCAACATCTTTGTATCGATATTCAGCTTTTTGCAGATATCCTTCATCAGCGATTTCTGATCATCTGTATCGTAAATCGTAAAATTATTTTCATAGCCGAGACGGTCAATAAAACGCCGCAGGATGCGCACACACAGAGAATGGAAGGTGGATACCCACACGCTTCCCGCCTCCGGTCCCGCAAGGTTATCCACGCGCTCACGCATCTCGCCCGCCGCTTTGTTGGTGAAGGTAATCGCCAGAATATTCCACGGCTTTACCCCCTTTTCTTCTATTAAATATGCCACGCGGTGCGTCAGGACCCTCGTTTTTCCGGAACCTGCGCCTGCCAGTATCAAAAGCGGACCTTCGGTGTGAAGGACCGCCTCCCGCTGCATCTCATTTAAATTGTCGTATGTACTCATTTTTCCTCCGAAAATTTATTTTATACTTGTCATGTAGTTTTAAAAACTGTATAATGTAGTCCATAAGGAGGGACACGTGAATTATGACAATTAATCCAGACGATATACTCCAGAGCATTCTGGAGAGCCTTTCCCATATGGACTACATCAAGCCGGATGATATTCCCAACATTGACTTATACATGGACCAGGTGACGACCTTTATGGACGCGCAGCTTTCCACTGCAAAACGCTACCCGGAAGATAAAGTACTCACCAAAACCATGATCAACAATTATGCCAAAAACCGCCTGCTGCCTGCCCCGGACAAGAAGAAATACTCCAAGGAGCATGTTCTGATTCTGATTTTTATTTATTATTTTAAAGGCTTTCTCTCAATCACCGATATCCAGGCGCTGCTCGGTCCGCTGGCGAAAAAATATTTTAAAAACCAGGAGGGCTTAAATATCGAAGCCCTTTACCGCGAAGTGTTCAGCATGGAGAAGGAGCAGATTGAGCTGCTGAAGGATGAGCTGCTGGCAGATTACCAGACAGCGCAGCAAACCTTCGCAGATGCTCCCGAAGAGGAACAGGAGAATCTGCGTCTTTTCTCCTTCCTGTGTCTGCTGAGTTTTGATGTCTATGTAAAAAAACAGATTATCGAAAAAATTATTGATTCTTTTCCATCCGTTTAAATACCATCTGGTATCCGTCACTTCCATAATTCAGAGAGCGGTTGACACGGCTGATCGTAGCCGTGGAAGCCCCTGTCTGTTCCGCAATCTCCAGATAGGTCTTATTCTGCGTCAGCATCCGCGCCACCTCAAAGCGCTGCGAGAGCGACAGCAGTTCATTGACCGTGCACACGTCCTGAAAAAACAGATAGCATTCTTCTTTATTCTTTAACTGTAAAACTGCCTCAAACAGATGGTCTACCGCTTCCGTCCTGATTGTTTTGCTCATCTTTTTTCCTCCATTGAAATTGTGTCGCGTTTTCCGTAATTAATATGCTGCATCAGAGCCTCCACACTGCGGTTTGCCACCAGCTCCTCCGGAAAATCCAGCTCCTCCAGCAGCCTCACCGCCCGCTCGTGCCGTCCGATATCGGAAGCCACATGCGCATCGCTTCCCAGAATCACCGGAACCTGCTGCTCCTTGCACAGCTTCAGCATCAGCCGGTCGTTCGGCGCCGTATTCTGGCGAAGCCCCGCCGGATTCAGAGAGCTGTTGTTGATTTCCAGAAGCACGCCCGTCTCCTTCGCCGCCGCCACCAGACGCTCATAATCGATTTCGTAGCGGCCGTCGTCGGGATGTCCGATAATATTAATGTAGGGATTTTTCATGGCTGCAATATAAGCGCCGGTGTTTTCCTCCCTTGTTCCGGGCGTGATGCACGGCGTATGCAGGCTTGCAATCACCACATCCAGCTCCCGCAGGATCTGCTGCGGCAAATCCACGCTTCCGCTGTAATCCATAATATTCAGCTCCGCCCCCTGCAGCACTGTTATCCCCTCCAGCATGCGCGGCACCGACTTCAGATTGGAGAAATAAAATTCGTGGCTGCTCCCCGGCATTTCGGGCGCATGGTCCGTGATGCCAAGAAGCGCAAGCCCCTTTTCCTTCGCGCTGCGCGCCATTTCCCAGATGGTATTGTAAGCATGTCCGCTCGCAAGCGTATGTGTATGTACGTCTAAAACGTCCCGCATCTTTTCACTTCTTTCTTAAATTCGTTCCCGGTGACGCCGCATGGCGCCGGTATCCAGAGCTGCCAGTTTCACGCTTCACCTTGTCAGTGTGAACATTATACCACGAATCCGCCCCGGTCCGCAACATGCAAAATAAACAGTTTCGCCATGCATATCACAGTGGCTTTTTTTGCAGAAATATGATATGATGAGCCAGGAAGCAGACAGACACAGGAACAAAAAAAGATTAAGAATACTTTATTAGAAAGGATGGAATACTGACAATGGGAAAACTGACAAAAAATAATAACACTTATGTTCACAAAAACAGCGGCGTATGCTCCTCCGCGGTGGAATTTGAGGTGGAGGACAACCATCTGAAAAACGTACATTTTATCGGCGGCTGCAATGGAAATACGACCGGTATCGGCAGGCTTGTGGAGGGCATGGAAATCCATGATGTCATCCGCCGTCTGGAAGGTGTCCGCTGCGGAATGCGTCCTACATCATGTCCCGACCAGCTTGCCACTGCTTTGAAGGCATATCTGGCGGAGTAAAACGGAACAGGCCGCTGCTGTCCCCGCCATTTCCGGATGGCGCTGCCAATAACTGACATATTTCCGTTGCTTTTTTAAATCCGCTATATTATAATTATCACAGCAGTGATATCTGCTGGCACGCAAAATCTACACTACAAAATAAAATGGAGGATTTGTTATGAAAATCACGAACGACATCCGTTATGTTGGCGTAAACGACCACAAAGTCGATTTATTCGAGGGTCAGTACGTCGTACCAAATGGCATGGCATATAATTCCTATGTTATTCTGGATGAAAAGGTTGCCGTTATGGACACCGTAGATATTCATTTTACTCACGAATGGCTGGATAACATTTCCGCTGTTCTGAATGGCAGACAGCCGGATTACCTGGTCGTCCAGCATATGGAGCCGGACCACTCCGCAAATATTGCCAATTTTCTGAAGGTATACCCGGACACGACCGTGGTAGCAAATGTAAAAACCTTTGCCATGATGGACCAGTTCTTTAACCTGGACGAGTCTGTTAAGAGACTGACTGTGGAAAACGGCGGCACACTTTCGCTCGGTAAACATCTGCTTACCTTCGTATTCGCGCCGATGGTTCACTGGCCGGAGGTTATGGTAACCTACGACAGCACGGATAAGGTTCTGTTTTCCGCAGACGGCTTCGGAAAATTCGGTGCAAACGATGTGGAGGAGCCGTGGGATGACGAGGCGCGCCGTTATTATATCGGTATCGTCGGCAAATACGGCGCACAGGTGCAGAACCTGCTGAAGGTTGCAGCAACGCTGGATATCCAGATTATCTGCCCGCTGCACGGACCGGTTCTGACGGAAGACCTCGGACATTACATCGGTCTGTATGACACCTGGTCCTCTTATAAGGTGGAGAGCGAGGGAATCGTCATCGCTTACACCTCCGTTTACGGCAATACGAAGCAGGCGGTGGAGCATCTTGCTGCAAAAATGGCGGACGAGGGCTGCCCGAAGGTTATCGTACACGACCTTGCGCGCACGGATATGGCGAAGGCTGTGGAGGACGCTTTCCGCTACGGCAAGCTGGTACTTGCCACCACTACTTATAATGCGGAAATTTTCCCGTTCATGCGCGAATTTATCAATCATCTGACAGAGCGCAACTTCCAGAACCGCACGGTTGCCTTCATCCAGAACGGAACCTGGGCGCCGCTTGCCACCAAGGTAATGAAGGGTATGCTGGAAAAATGCAAAAAGCTGACATATGCAGAAACCGAGGTTACTATCAAGTCCTCCGTAAAGGCGGAAACAAAGGAAGCGCTGGATGCGCTGGCGGCGGAGCTCTGCAAGGATTACATTGCGCAGTCTCCGGATAAGGCGAACAAAAACGATATGACCGCGCTCTTCAAAATCGGCTACGGTCTCTACGTTGTCACCAGCAACGACGGCAAAAAGGACAACGGTCTGATTGTAAATACGGTAACTCAGCTTACCGATACACCGAACCGCGTGGCTGTCAATATCAATAAGCAGAATTATTCGCATCATGTTATCAAGCAGACCGGCAAGATGAATGTAAACTGCCTGTCTGTGGAAGCGCCGTTTGAAATCTTCCAGCGTTTTGGTTTCCAGAGCGGAAGAACCGCCGACAAATTTGATGGCTTCACCCCGCTCTACTCCGACAACGGACTGGCTTTCCTTCCGCGTTATATCAATGCGTTTATGTCGCTTGAAGTGGAATCCTACGTAGACCTTGACACGCATGGCATGTTCATCTGCCGCGTTACCGAGGCGCGCGTGATGTCCGACAAGGAAACGATGTCCTACACCTACTACCAGAAAAATGTAAAGCCGAAGCCCCAGACAGAGGGTAAGAAGGGCTTTGTGTGCAAGGTGTGCGGCTATATCTATGAGGGCGATACTCTTCCGGATGATTTCATCTGCCCGCTCTGCAAGCACGGCGTTGCCGACTTCGAGCCGATTGAATAATCCTGTTTTTAAGAGAATTTCTGCAGGACTGTTGCTTTTGCGGCAGTCCTGTTTTTTTGCGCAAAGCATCTGCCGGGCAGACTGAAGCTTTGCCGGACAATCCGAACCTGCGGTTATGCCGGGCGCTCCCGTATCGCTTATGCCGGGCAGACCGGACTTCTGCCGGCTTCGCACCGCTTTCCCGCTTCTGCATATATTAAATCTGACGAGTAAATTCACGGAGTTGTTTTATGAAAAGAAAACTGACTGCGCTTCTTTGCGCCACACTTCTGACAGCCGCCCTGCCGGCTGCGGCATTCGCTGCCGAAACAGAGGAATCCCTGCAGAAGGTCACCTTAAACGAGGTGGCACACTCTATCTTTTACGCCCCGCAGTACGCTGCCATCGAGCTTGGCTATTTTGCCGAAGAAGGCATTGACCTGGAGCTGGTATGCGGCTTCGGCGCCGATAAGGTCATGACCGCCGTCCTCTCCGGCGACGCCGAAATCGGCTTCATGGGCAGCGAATCCACCATCTACGCCTACAACCAGGGCGCCTCCGACTACGTCGTAAACTTCGCGCAGCTCACGCAGCGCGCCGGCAACTTTCTGGTCGCGCGCGAAGAAATGCCGGATTTTGAGTGGGCAGACTTAAAAGGCAGGAAAGTGCTCGGCGGAAGAAAAGGCGGGATGCCGGAAATGGTTTTTGAGTATATTTTAAAACAGCACGACATCGACCCTGCCGCCGATTTGGAAATCGACCAGAGCATCGACTTTGGCTCCACCGCCGCCGCTTTCTCCGGCGGGCAGGGAGACTTTACTATTGAGTTTGAGCCGTCGGCGACAGCGCTTGAGAAGGAAGGCGCCGGATATGTAGTTGCCTCCCTCGGCGTAGACTCCGGCTATGTCCCGTATACCTCCTATAGTGCAAAATCCAGCTACATGGAGGAGCATCCGGAAATCATCCAGGGCTTCACCAACGCGCTGCAGAAGGGTATGGACTATGTAAACAGCCACACGCCGGAGGAAATCGCAGAGGTGATTGCCCCGCAGTTCCCGGACAGTGATCTGGAAACTATCACCGCCATTGTCACACGTTATGCCGGTCAGGATACCTGGAAGGAAAATTTAATCTTTGAGGAAGAGAGCTTTACGCTTCTGCAGGATATTCTGGAAAGCGCCGGAGAGCTCTCCCAGCGCGCTCCCTACGACGCCCTTGTCACCACAGAATTTGCCGCAGCAGCCGCAAAATAACTCTCCCGGAGCACGAAGCATAATCCGCACTTCAGAAAACAGGCGCCCTTAGGGGTGCCTGTTTTCCTGCAGCTCACTTTTCATTATCTCTGAATTTAATCTGTCTGGATACGCTTAGCGCAAGCGTCATTTCCGCCATCAAAAATACGATAGACGTGCCTCCGTAGCTGACAAACGGCAGCGTGATACCTGTTGTCGGAATCGCATTTGTGACAACAGCGATATTCAGCACCACCTGCAGGGCAATGTGAATAAAAATTCCCGACACGATCAGCGACCCAAGCAGATCCGGCGCATTCTGCGCAATAAACAGAAGACGGTACAGCATAAAGACAAACAGCATGGACAATACCACCACGCCAAAAATCCCCAGTTCCTCACAGATGATGGTAAGAATCATATCGTTCTGCGCCTCCGGCACAAAATCCAGCTTCTGGAGACTGTTTCCAAGTCCTTTTCCAAAGATGCCGCCGGAGCCGATCGCATACAGTCCCTGCATTATCTGATAGCCGCCAAGGCTGGAATTCGCCTCCGGGTCCAGCCATGCAATAACACGGCGCAGACGGAAATTTTCACTGCCGCTCAACGTCTGCGCATATATGATTACACCGACCACCACAACCGCAACGATCCCCGCTCCGATAACAAACGGCCGTTTTCTCGGATATACAATAAACAGCATCCCGACGGTAATTCCGGCGATAATAATGGCAGTGCTCAGATTATCCGTAAAGAACAGCGTGAGCGCGGAGCTCAGCGCGCCGCAGCCCAGCACCATCCAGAATGCTTTCGGCGTTCTCATTTTTTTCCCCATCCGGACAATCAACACCGATAAAAACAAAATAACCGCCAGCTTCGCAATCTCGGCAGGCTGTATGGAAAGAGAGCCGATGTAGATCCAGCGCTTTGCACCATATATTTCCGTTCCTATAAACTTTGTGGCAAACAGAAGAATATTTGCCACCACGTAAAGCAATCCGGCAAATTTTGCATAAATATGATAATCAATCTGTGAAAAAATCAATACCATCACAAAACAGACCGCACTGATGGCGCCCTGTCTCTTAAAATAATACATGCCGTCCCCAAAATCAATCTGCGCCGAATACGCGCTGGTACTGTATAACATAACCAGACCAAAGCAGGTCAGCAGAATAATGCTGGCAAGCAGGTTATAATCATAATAATGGAATACCTGCCTTGCAGCAGTTCCGGCTGATTTTGCTATGCTCCGTACTTTTTTCTTACTTACTGCCGTCATGGCTCACTCCTTAATCTCTGGAAGCCGTTTTCCTCTTCTTCCGTAAATTTTAGCACAATTAAGCGGCAGATACAACGAAAAATTTTCCGCCGTATACATGCTCCTATCGCTGATGCAGACAGAGCGCCCGGTATTTCATACTTTTTTTCCAGGCTTCCAGCAGCTTTCTCTGAAACGTCGGCGTATCCGTCCCCAGCACCTCCATCAGCGTCTCCGCCCTTGCTATCAGACGCAGAAATTCGTCCCCCTCCAGATTTTCATTTATTGCATGCATCGTCTCATCCAGCATCCAAACCACTTCCGCTCTGACCTTCATCATAAAATACACGCTCCCATTATTGTTTTTTCTTCCTGCTGTTTTCATTGCTGTTATTTTTCGGCTGTTTCTTATCATCATTTTTCATGACGCTTAATGCTGTCATTATATATTGCTTTTTCCGGGATTGCAACGTTTTTCCTTTTATTTTCCTTCTGTCACCTGCAGGTATTCTGACCGGTAGCTGCACAGAAGCGCATCCACCCGGTTGTTCTGCCGCAGCTTAAAACATCCATATTCGAAAACCACCTCATTCAGCGACCATTCCCGCTGGCTCAGCTCATATGCCCTGACAGTATCCTGCGTAAAAATCTCCTTTCCGTCTCTGTCGCGCATTCCGGAACACAACCGCTCTCTCTTCATATTCCCGCCTCCGTCTGCTGCACTGGCAGCGCCGCTTTTCACAGAATCTCCCATGCTATCACGAAATATCCGGATTTTTACTATGTAAGCGGGGGAGCTCCCGCAAAACCGCAGTGTTCCCCCGCTCTCCTGTTTCGTTCTTTATGCACTCATAATTTTTCCGCACGCTATTTTCATTCCGGAATTCCCGGACGGCTGCGTTCTGAAATCATCCGCCATCGCGTGGATAATCACCGTCCGTCCGACTACCTCCTCCGGCGTAAAACGGTCTGTATAAAAGACGGATAACGCATATCCATGATTTTCCAGAAGCGGCGGGAAATCCCCGGCATGAAACGGGTGCTCACAGCCCGCCGGATTAAAATGCCCGTCGGCATCTGCAAACGCATCGTCCGCCGTTCCGCTGCAGGCTTCTCCCCCGTGAATATGAAATCCGAGGAAGCTTCCTCCGCATGCGCCCTCCTTTGCCGGAAGTCCGGCAATCTCCGCCGCCACCAGCGTACCTCCCCAGAGCGGATAAAGCAGCACATTTCCGCAGATACAATCCATCCGCGCTTTTCCATAGACCAGCGCATAAGCCTCCGGCTTTCCGTTCTGTATCATATGCAGGAGCATTTCCATATTTCCGGAAATACCGCTGAAGTTGTCACAGCTCAGTATTCCCGCCATCTTCCCGCTCATGCTCTTATTCCCCACAGTCCGGGCACGACGCCGGCTGGTCAAAGCTCAGATTGTACGCATAGAAATTCCGGCTGTCCAGCTTATCCTGCACAAGACGCAGCGCTTCACCGAAGCGTAGTTATGTAAGCATACTTTGGACAACGATAAACAAACGAATTATATGTGTAGACCGTTACTCTCTGCGCCGAAAGATTCAGCATCCGAAAGGGTGCTTTTTCTTTTGCGCATGAGCGGCGGACTATGGAGGTGAGAAATTGAACAAAAAATTTTTAAAGCATTACATGACTACAGAACCAAAAACAACAGAGCAAAAATACATCTTTCTGGTAGACAATGAAAATATCGCAATGAACATTGTTGCCAGTGGGTATCTGGCGGTCACGCTGATACCAGACAACGACGCATACTACTCCATTGATTCATTTTTAATGTATATGGATGAGATTGCCTTTATGGGGAAATGCCGCAGTGATTACTGTTATGTTCCGGCCTGCGCTTCAAAAAAAGCAAACGATATTTTAGAAGCATATTTTAAACAGGAATATCTACAGTTTCGGGTAGGCTGGACATTATTTAAAAATAAAGAATATCTTGAAAAAATGGAGAATCAAAAAGAATTGAAAGCCATCTTATCCGACTTTATTATGAGGTTTGAACGGAAACCGTCAGAGCAGCCGGATTTAAACCGTTTTCACAAATTTAATGAACAGGGAAAGCGAATCGGTGTATTGGATATGGAGATTGTCGATTATCTGATACAGACGATTCCTTTTTTTATTATCGGCAGTACACCATATATTTACTGTCATGGCTATTATCAGGAGGATTCCAACGGTATTCTGTTGAAATCCCATATACAAAAACTTTTGTTTCGTGATTGCATTAAAAGCAGCACAATACAAAGTATTTACAATTTACTGGTGAGCCAGCCGCAGATTCAGAAAAAATTTTCGGATTTGAACAACCAGCCAACCCATTGGATAAACTTCAAGAACGGTTATTTTGATGTAATAGAATGGAAAATGGTTGAGCATGATACAAAGTATCTGATGATTAACCAGATTCCCTATTCGTTCTATCCAGAACAGCACGAGGAAATTCAGAAACAAGAAAATATTACAAAGCATTATCTGGAATCATCACTGCCGGATGAAGCTGATCAGCAGACTTTCTGGCAGTATCTCGGTTATTGCATGACTACAGATACACGTTTTCAAAAATTTTTGATGATTAAAGGAAAAGGCGGCACAGGAAAATCAGTGGCAATAGCGTTGATTCAGCACATTGTTGGAATAGAAAATTGTTCCAGTATTTCCCTTCAAGATTTAAACAAACGATTTTATGCTACCGGTTTATTTGGAAAACAATTAAATGCCTGCGCAGATATTCCCTGTACAGCTATGCAAAGTGTAGATATTATCAAAAAAGCTGTTGGGGAGGATACCTTACTTTATGAAAAAAAGGGGCAAGACCCGACACAATTTCACAGCTATGCAAAGCTGCTGTTTTCCGCCAACGAAATGCCGCTGAATCTGGATGACAAAACAAATGCGTACTATCGCCGTTTACTTGTACTGGATATGAACCGTTTGGTTTCAACGTCAGAAAAAGATACCATGCTGAAAGAAAAAATATACAAAGAAGCAGACTATGCAATTCACATGGGAATTGCCGCATTGAAACAATTATATGCAGACAATCATTTTTGCGAATCTCTTCACAGCCGGGAATGTATTGAGGAGCTTTATCGTTCTGCTGACAGCGTAAAAGCATTTCTGGATGAAAAAATATGTCGGCAAAAAGGAGCAAAACTAAAGCGGAGCGAGCTGTATCAGCTTTATACAAAGTTTTGTGAGGAAAATGATCGGCAGGCACATGGTAAATCTGTATTTTTCCGCATGATGTCAGACAAAGGATACACTCTTAAACGGGACTGCAACGGTTTCTATTATGATAATCTATCGCTGAAGGATGAGGATTTTGTGAAAGTTGACAGTACGGAGGGGATTCCGTTTGAGCAAATGGAGTTGGTGACAAAATAAAAAAGCAGGTGCAATTTTTATGACAAAATTGATGATAAAAAGAAATGCTTAGAGTATTGAAAACACCGTACAGTGACAAAAATGATAAAATGAATCTCGTTCAGAGAGAAATAAAATGTTCTTATGGAAACTGATAAAATGTGTTGTCATTTTTAACATTCTGGCATAAAAAAATAGTGCGCCGGAACATCAGCAGCACTATTTCAGTTTCAATATGTCGTTTGGTGTGCAATCAAGGTACTCACACAATCTGGCAAGTATCGCCAGATCAATACGGGATACTTTGTTTTTGCAGTAATTATTGAGCTGTGTCCGCTGTAATTTACAAGCGGCACAGACTTTATTTTTACTCACATTTTTTACCTTCAACAGATTTTCTAAATCAATATAAATATCCATAAGTATGTCCATCCTCTTTTGTTTGAATTATAAATATATCTGTATCAGAAAATAAGCTGTATTACTGTACTCTGTATTAAAATACAGGTATTTAAAGATATGAGGTTGTTTAAGAGAATGGTTGATAAAACTATATAATAAATGCTGCCGGAGGATTCCAGCAGCATTATCGCAGTTTTAATATATCGTTGGGGGTACAGTCCAGAAACTCACACAATCTGGCGAGGATAGCAAAATCTATTCTGGAAACCTTATTCTTGCAGTAATTGTTTAACTGTGTTCTTTGTAGATGGCAGGCTTCACAGACTTTATTTTTACTGACCTGTTTTACTTTTATGAGATTCTCTAAATCAATAAAAATTTCCATATCAATCAACCCTTTTCTATGATTATACATACATCTGTATTGCAAAATAAGCTGTATTATAATAGACTGTATTAAAATACAGGTATAAGGAGAGAGTATAATGAGGAAAAAGTGGATTATTGGTATTGTAGTGACTATAATTATTGTGTGCGGAGCGTTATGGTATTATTACTCACAATATAGTGGAGAAATGGATGTGTATAATACTCATTCAACGGTATTTGGAGATTACCACGAAGAAAATATTACGGTTATAGTAAATAAACCACATATAGAGGACATTCAGGCGTGTGCGGAAGAAATCGTGGAAAGATGCAGAAATAATGATTTTGACAGTGTATTATTCAGCTATGACGAGTCGATCCCAAATGAATTACACGCTACCGCATATCTGAATGAAAGGGATTTGAAAAGAGGTAAGGCGATATTCTCACTTAGTTATGAGCAGGAAACTTTAAACAGTGAGTATAATATTGTGGAGCATCCGGAAAAATTTAAGCTGAAAATATCAGAAGAAAATTAAAAAGCACCGTATTTTGAGAAGAACTGTGTGAAAAAGCATGGTTCTTTTTTTATGCAATTTTATTTCGGAATATAACCGGACGTTGCCAAAAGGTATACCCGCAGGGCACGATGTCCCATACCTTTTAAGCGGCAACTGTTTTTTCACTGGAGCGACATATCATATGCGGCTTTTTTAGACAGACCGTTAGAGAAATGCTGACGGAAGTAAAAAGCCCGTTCGCTCTCCGAGGGCACCTCTCGAAATCATCCACCGGATAATTTCTGGCAGTGGGCCTTAAGGCATTCGCTGACGCTCACGCCATCCAGCAGCCGAGCGGTCAATTTGTTGCCCGCTCGGCTGCATGTAATATTTGCCGGATTTGTCCGCCAAATATTATCGCCGTTTGTGCTGTTAAATGTGCAAACGGCATTAAAAACATATCAACCGAAAGAAAGGAGATTTATTATGGGAATTGCAAAGGAAGTATGCAGAATTGAAAAAATCAAATCTGTAGGTGCGCTAGGTAGCGCATACGAGCATAATTTACGATTAAAAGACATTACTAATGCTGATGAAACAAGGACGGCGTATAATATTGAAATGACGAGCCGACCTTCCGGAAAATCATATGTGGATTGTTTCCATGAAAAAATAGATGAATCCACATGGTATCAAAATGATCGCCATAAAATTGCCAAAAACGCTATTTACGCCGTTGAATTTATGCTGACATTTGGTCATGAAGC
Organism: Marvinbryantia formatexigens DSM 14469; assembly: GCF_025148285.1. Taxonomy (NCBI): domain Bacteria; kingdom Bacillati; phylum Bacillota; class Clostridia; order Lachnospirales; family Lachnospiraceae; genus Marvinbryantia; species Marvinbryantia formatexigens. The sequence continues at coordinate 443,596 of NZ_CP102268.1, forward strand.
GAAAGGAAAGGTAGATATTGAAACATGGTGTAAAGATAATATGGATTGGCTGGAAAAGCATTTTGGTGGAGCTGACAATGTTGTTTCTGCCATTTTGCACCTTGATGAACGTACTCCACATATACACACCATCGTGATTCCTCTGGACGAAAAAGGCAAATTAAATTATACAAAGTATTTAGGTGGTTCTAAATATCGTCTGTCTGAATTGCAGGATTGCTACCATGAAGAGGTTGGATCAAAACACAATCTTGACCGGGGTGATAAAGGAAGTAAAGCACGTCATCAAGACGTTGACAATTTTTATTCTATGGTTAATGAAGCAGTTGCCGTACAGGAACTACCGGAGCCAGTACAGAAGGAAGGATTTTTCAAAAAGGGTGAAACAGCGAAAGAATATCAAGAGCGTATTACGCCGCTTGTTCAAAAAGCTCAATCTGTTGCACTGGCAAAGCAGGCAGAAAATAAGCTGCTGAAACAGCGAATTGCAAATATTGAACATTTGCAGGAAGGCGTGGTTCCTGTCGAAGAATATCAAAAGTTGGAAGAGGATTTATCAGAGATTAAGCAAGAATTAAAAAATGAAAAAAGAGATTCTCAATTTCATAGAAGCTGGGCGCTTGAAACGCAGCAAAAGTTGGATGAACAAGAGCGATCATTTCCTCAAAAAATTGCCGAAGCCGTCAAAGCCGCAACGGAATCATTACAGGAATTATATGATAATCTGCTGGATAAATACCGTTGTCTGAAAAGAAAATTTGATAGATTATCGGCTGATTATGACATTCTATCGGATTCCTATGATGAAATTCGGGATAAATACAATCGTCTGAAAGAAAGCTCATCCAATATAGAGCAGATAAAATATGATTGGGAACTGATGTATGTGATGTTGGACAACAGGGGACTTTCAGACAAATTTAAAAAGTGCCGGGATGCACATATCAATGGATATACCAGTATGGAGGAACGGTTGGAGTTTGGAAAACAAAAAAGCGAACAGCATAATCGACAACGACAGATTTCAAGAGCGGAAACTGGAAAGAATATGCGTTATTGTGATACGAGATAGATAAAAATTAATAGTGTGTTTTTTTACAGTATGTTAAAATGATTTGAGAATGAAAAAAGATGAGGAGCTTCTTGTATAATTCAAATATAAGGAATTCCGCGAAAGAAGGTTGAGAAAAAAATACCTCAGTGTAAAATAAGATTACTGACTTTGCACGGTTAGTAAAAAATCTTATTGAACAGAGAGGTATCTGAAATGAATTATAACACACAGAACGCAAAAATTGCATCTATTACGGAAAAAACTTTAATTGTTGGGATCGATGTTGGAAGTGAAACTCATTATGCAAGGGCTTTTGATTGGCGAAATTACGAGTACTCAAAAAAGCCGTTTGCTTTCAACAATGATGAAGCCGGGTTTGCTTCATTTAAGGCATGGATGGAAGATATAGCAGAGAAGCATGGGAAAGAGGCGGTGATTCCAGGGATGGAACCTACCGGTCATTACTGGCTGAACCTTGGAGCGTACCTGCAGGAACAGGGAATGAAGCCGGTGCATGTGAATCCGCATCATGTAAAGAAGTCCAAAGAACTGGATGATAACAACCCGAACAAGAATGACCGTAAGGATCCAAAACAATTGCGGGACTGGTAAATGAAGGAAGATTTTCGTATCCGTATATCCCTACAGGAATATACGCAGAGATTAGAAATCTGTCAAATCTTCGTATTCAGACGCAGGAAGAACTTACAAGGATCAAAAACCGGATTGTCCGATGGTTCTGCATTTATTTTCCGGAAATAAAAGACGTTTATAAAAGTCCGGACGCGGTAAGCGGGATGATGGTGATTAAAAATGGCACCGCTGCCATGTGATATCAAAGAACTAGGCGTAGATGGTGTGAATCGTGTATGGAGGGATGCAAAGCTGAAGGGCGCTGGCTTAAAGAGGGCAAGGACCCTGGTATCAGCTGCGGAGCACAGCATCGGAAGTACGGAAGCACCGGGAAGTGCCAGAATAGAGATCCGAAACCTGTTGAACGATTACGAAGTATATAAAAACAGAATGGATGATCTGATGCAGAGATAGAAGAAAACTTTCAGAGATCCCATACATTGATAAACTGATGGAGATCAAGGGAATCGGTTTAAAAACCGTAAGTTGTTTTATTGCAGAGGTGGGTGACATTTGTCGTTTTGATAACTCCAAAGCAGCTGCAGAAACTGGCAGGTTATGCCATTGTTGCAGACAGTTCCGGCAAACACAACGGAGAAAGCCGCATCAGCCACAGGGGAAGAAAGCGCCTGAGGTATGCATTGTATGAAGCTGCGATATCTGGTGTGATAGCAAAGAACAAAGAGTTTAAAGAAATTTAAGAGACTATTACAGGAGAAGAGCCAGAATCCTTTGAAGAAGATGCAGTCTGTCATAGCGATTGCGTGTAAGCTGATCAAGATCTTCACACGATATTAACAAAAGGTGTAGATTATGATGGTCAGAAGATGCTGAGTGATATCGTAAGACCGGAAACTATAATGGCAGCATAAAAATATCGTGAAACAGTATATCGTGGTTGGCCTGAAAGCATTTGAGTAAAGAATGCCCGAATGCTGAGACTGGCCACGGTAGCTGGAAGTATAAAAATCGGAATGCAACAGGAAAACGTCCACTGAAAAGTGCTGCTGCGGAAGAAGAGTCAGAATAAAACATACAAAGAATGAGCCAGTAGTCGGCAGGAATATTTTCCAGAGGGCATGACCCTGATGAGGAGCTGAGCTGACACCCTGGTTATGGACAGGCGGGACGAGAGAAGTTAGGACTCAGCAATTGTCTGATGATCCTGGTAGACACGGGAGGTTCGCTGCCGTAGATGGATGGGTATACACAAGGCCATGTAAAACAGAAAACCAAGACGTTTTACTTCGTGTACCCAAAACCAGCTATTTTCGTACCAGATACAGAGAAATGTCCATTCCTATGGCTCCTTCTTCTGAGATATTTATTGATGATATATTGAAAAAATCCTTGATTTTTAAGGAAAAAAGACTTGACTTAATAGGGAGGAATATAATGTCCGAAATGTTGAAAAAATGGTACTCCGGAAAAGTTTGTTTACTTAACGATACTGAAGTAGATTTTGATGCAGAAATACAATTTAATGAATATCATCAAGGAATTATTACAATTTATGGAGTAACTAGAGAAATTCTTTTGAATGCGGAGCATGGAGTATACAATTCAGCAATAATGTTATTGAAAAATAAAAAATATATTTCGATTTTTGATCTGTATGTCAAAAAGGGTTCAGCTAATTCTAAAATTATTGATGGAGAAACAGTCTTTGATTGTGGAACGATTACTGCGGTATCTTCCATTATTCTTAAAGGAAATAGACCCTATTCTACAAAAGATACATTTCAAGAATTATTTATGGAGATAACTGATGGATGTGAATTGATTGGATTATGTCCGTATGATTTGAGTAAGAATTATTTGGATATTATGATGTACAAGAACATCGAAATTCCTATTCAGAGATCCATGATTTATGTGAATACAGTGGAAGGGGAATTTCGGTTTTCTGTTTACCCAGAATATAAATGTAGTAAAGATTCGTTTTCTTTAGGATTTGCACATAAGATTCAATTTAAGCCTCAAAAAGCTTTGAGGGTTACGGAAATTCGTGAAACATTAATTAAGCTTACTTCTTTTTTTACAATACTATGTGGAGAAACTGTAACTATTAATAAGTTATCGGGCATGGAGCAAGTTAATCCTAAGCCAGAAATAGCAGATTTTATAGGAATATGCAATTATGAAAAAGATAAATTAAATGCGCTTGATAATTCTGGAATAGATACGACTAGTTTTAAAAGGCTTTCTATTTTTAAAATATCAGATTTTTCAGATTTAGAAAAAGCTATGAACTTTTGGTTTGAGCATTACGAGAACCTTTATAATGCACAAAAAGCGTATAGCAGGATTTTGTTAGATGAAGAGTTAAAAGTCGTGTCAGTCAACAAATTTCTGGCGGCTATGCAACTCATCGAAGGATATTCACAGGCATATGCAGATGAAAAAAAAGAGATAGAAGATTTTGAAAAATGGAAAGCAGATTTTCTATTAAAGTTGGATAGAATGGAAAACATAAAAGAAGAAGACATAGAAATAATCAGAGACGGATTAGGATTTTCTGGAATCTCATTTAGAAAAGCAGTTAAGGAATTTTTTTATGCCGGAAGTAGCTGTATAGAAACTATGAGTAAGACAGCATTTTTCCAAAAACATAATACTTTAATAGATAATATTGTGAATGATAGAAATTTCTATACCCATTCCTCTAATAGAATAACAGTGCGGTTAGATTTTAATGAAATGATAAATGTAGCAACCATATGTAAAGAATTATTTCGAGTATTGGTTTTAAATGATATGGGAATTGCACAGTCTGTATTATTACAGCGATTTGGACATAGCCGTTTGAGCGTAGCAATATTTGAAAGAATATTAGGGATTAAATGGTGTGTGCCAGAAGATATTTGTGGATATGATAAAACAATGTGGAATTTTTTTGATTCTAGTATTTCTGACTAAATATAAATAATCCGTCTTATTTTGTAAAGATTAGTGGAAAAATATAGGGGTAGCGCAAATAGTGTACTGCCCCTATTTGAAGGTATATTTTATTTGTGTGGTAATCGAGGAATTATGTGAATTTTCCCTCCATTCAATCCCCGTACCAACATTTCTTCCCTTTGAATTTCTTGTTCTATCTGTTGGATTTCGGGATGATTTTTCGGGAGATAGCCGTCTATAAGAGCCTGTTTTGCTTTTTTATAATGATTCAAGCTATCTTCCGGCAGCTTCTTTGATTCAATTATGGCGAGAGTGGAATAAAGCTCTGCCAGAAACAGATGCATCCCGTCTGTTTTCTTCACGCAGCGGATCAGTGAGAACAGATGCTTTCGAGCTTCTCTCCATTTTCCGTTTACAGCAAGTAGCTGTGCATAAGAAAGGCCTTGTACAAGCGTGTCATGCGAAGCGACAGTACCATACGACTGCCGGATGAATATCGCTTCTTCAATAGCAGAAAGTGCAATTTGCGTATCGCCTAGTGCAAGGTATGTCTGACCAAGATTATTTTTCAAATTTGAAATCAAATCCGCGTTTATCGGATGAAACGGTTCCAGTAATTCCAAACCATGCAGATAATGCTGCTTTGCCTTTTGATAGCGACCGTTCATGTATTCGACATAGCCCGCATAGCAATCGCAAATAGCCGTATGCCGGTTATTTTGTCCATAATCCGGCATACTCATCATGAGTTTAAGCACTTGTTCCACTGATTCCATACGCCCATATTTCGCCAGATATGCCATTGTAGTATCCATGAACAAAGTTGCCGATACAGTATCATCCAGTTTTATATTCTGGTAAATGCTTTCTATGGTATTCAGTAATTCATTATAGTAGGGTACATCTATGCCGTATAGAATACAATTTTCAAAAATGCCCTTTAGCAGATTACCGCATTTGGTAATAGAAGGAGCTGTTTCTAACAGCAAAACCTCATGCAGATATGGATGAAGCATAATCTGGTTATGCACAGTATCTTCCTGTATCCATCCATATTCGATCAAGTCATTTGTGATATTCCAGTCAGATTTCCCTTGCCACGTATGAAAAAGTATCTTCGAGATACCGTTTTGCGGCATGAGAACCATATTTCTAAGGGTATCCAACGCATCCGGCGATAACCCTTGTATTTGGAATAAGGTCTGTATATGCTGATAAAGTCTCTGTTTTTGTGACAGATTATCCTTAGTGAGAATTACCTTATTGGGATTGGAGATACTTAATCCTTCTGTCCGCAATGCCTGCAGGAAATCTTTCCCACTCATACCGGAAGCCTTTAAGGTTTTTGCCGATAATTCCACAGTCAATGTATGACGATAAATTTCCTCTATAATTTTTTCTGTTATTTCCGGTTCCTGCTGTGCATCCGGCGCATAAGCAAAGAAGAGCTGTTTCAAATCTCCTATATTCTCGATTTCATTCACAGCATAGCAAGGCACTTCTTCAATATGGCTTCTGGTTGTAACCAATACTTGAAAGTGCATAGATAAAAAAGCATGGAAAAGAAAATCTTCCTCTGGCACAGAATTAAAATTATCAAGGATCACAAGGCTTTTGTTGTCCAGATACTTGAAAAAACGATAATGATTGCGGAAACGCTCATCGTCGGACATTTCCATTGAATCATCTATAAAATCCATCTCTAAAATAGTGCGGTACAGATTCTCATGATACCGCAAATACAGCACGTTAGAATAATATTTTCCATAGCGTTTTGCATAACATTTTGCCAGTTCAGATTTCCCGATGCCCCCGATGCCTTCCAGAAAAATGCTGTGTTCCTGCTGCAGTGCTTCGTGAATTTCCTGCAATTCTTTTTCCCGTCCGACAAAAGTACGGGTTACAGAAGGTAAACGGGTATCCAGCAGGTAATCTGATAAAATCAGCTCCGAACCGGCTGTTTTTTTATTTCTCGGAAGAAAATTCCGGGACAGTGCAAATAACAAAACATCTGAAAGAAATGCGGCAGCATGGTTATAGCGAGCCGATAGTTCCTGCTTTTTCGTCTGTGATATGCTGCTGTCATTCCATAAAATACGGTAAATCTGCTCTTTCACATAGTCAGAATCAGATACATCATTCAGTATTTTGCGGATTGCGTTTTCCAATTCTGTTACGCCGATAACTGTCTGGTACAAATAAATAATATCTTTCGATACATTTCTCTGACCGCTGATAATTTTGCTTACCTCGGACTCTTCCGGCACAGTTACCGCTAGATTCGTCTGCTCAAAAGCATACCGAAACAGGCAGAAATAGTATTCCACCTGTGACATTGCGTTGATCTTGCGGTTTTCCAGTATGGTTTTTGATATGGAAGAAAAATCCAATCTGTCTCTCAAATTCAATCCGTCCTTTTTTGCCAACTCTATGCCAAGTCGCTGCCATTCAGAAAAAGGCTCCGCTTTTGTATGATAAAACTGCGGCAGGACTTCCAGAAAATTATAGCTGATATAGTAGATTTTTTCAAGAAACCGCCGCATGAACTTTGACAATCAGAGCGAGCGTGATCGGCGGTAATCATATAATGACACTCACATCTAATGGGTGAAACTCCCTGGGGTGGCCCGGCATTCAACGGCGGGTTAAGCAATTTGTTTAAGAGGAATGTGTAAGAGCATTCACCTAAGAAAACGCAGACTCGGCAGACAAGGAAAACTGTCTTGAAAAAACAGGTATAGGACAAATTTTACCAGAAATAAGATGTTTAGGGGGATTTTATGAACCAGTTAATGGAAAGCAAGCAAATAAAAGAGATCCATGTTGACAAAATGCAATTTCGTGTAATCAGTAAACATCCACAGTATTCCAGTGACACAGCGGCAAAAATGAAACGGGATATGCGCAGGGAGCTTTACCAGATATTTAAAAAGTATCCGTAAAAGCATCCAATATTCTCTTTCCCATGTGCCGTGTTCGTGATATACTGAAAATAAGTGGAGAGTGACTGTCTACACATCGTAGGGAGGTATGTACGATGATGTATCCAATAGATGCGCTATACGCAAGACAGTCACTTGATAAGCAGGATAGTATCTCCATTGAGAACCAGCTTGAGTTTTGTAAGTATGAAACTCGCGGCGGTGATTATGAAACGTACATTGACAAAGGTTTTAGCGGAAAAAATACCAATCGTCCGGCATTTATGCAAATGATGCAGGATATCAGAGCCGGAAAGATAAAACGTGTAATCGTCTATAAGCTGGACAGAATCAGTCGGTCTATTCTTGACTTTTCAAACATGATGGAAATTTTTCAAGAACACCATGTAGAGTTTGTATCCTCTACGGAGAAGTTTGATACTTCCACACCAATTGGTAATGCAATGCTCAATATCAGTATTGTATTTGCGCAGCTTGAAAGGGAAACCATTCAGAAGCGTGTCGCAGATGCGTATTATACCAAGAGCCAGAAAGGATATTACATGGGCGGACGTGTTCCATATGGTTTTCAATTAGAAGATGCCATTATCAATGGAATCCATACTTCACGATTCGTACCGGAACCAATGGAAATGGAGCAGATCAAGCTAATTTACCGGCTTTATTCTGAACAGGATATGACGCTGGGAGCAGTCATGCGCGAGCTTTTAAACAGAGGATTTACGGAAAAACGTGGAGCAGCATGGTGTACGGCAAGAATCAGTGAAATTGTTCGTAATCCGGTGTATGTTAAGGCAGATATAGACGTTTACAACTTCTTTGAAAGTCAGGGTTCCAATTTGGTGAATCCGGTGTCTGACTATATTGGGACGAATGGTATTTTCCTCTACAAAGGCTGTAACGGGGATAAGAAAAAGAAGAAACAGTATGATCTGGTGGACAGAGATGTTGTTTTAGCACCTCATGAGGGCGTGATTGATTCAGCAACATGGTTAAAATGCAGATTGAAAATCATGAACAACCGCCAGTCAGCCAGAACAAATAAAGGCAAGCGCACATGGCTTTCGGGAAAAGTGAAATGTAAAAAATGCGGCTATGCCTATACCGTTACCAAATCAAATACAAAAGCAGGACGTTATTTCCAGTGTTCCGGCGCCCGGTATTCTATCAAATGCAAAGGTTCCGGTCATACCATTTATGCGGATGTATTTGAAGATTATATTTTTGGAGAGATTAGAAAGGAACTGGCAAAGTTTCAGTATCTTTCCGAAGAACTGACGGAAACTGTATCCCAGTCTGATAACCAGAATAAAATCCGTATTGCAGAAATTGACAAAGAAATTTCCTCTCTGTTATTGAAGGTATCTGATGCGAATAAAACGCTTATGAATTACATCAATAAACGCATAGAAGAATTGGATAAGGAAAAACAGTCATTGCAGGAAAAGCTGGTGGAACAGACCACCAATAAGCCGGAAGAAAAGATAGACAAAATTACGGATTATGTATCAAAATGGTCAGAATTAAGCCTTGAGGACAAGCAGAAAATTGCCGACATTCTCATTAAAGTCATTTACATTGATGAGGATGTGATTGAAATTGAATGGAAGATTTAACGCAGACCTTTGTGTACGGAAAATATATGGTGAGCCATCCTTGTATGTTTCTATACACATTTCTTTTTTCTATTTTGCTTGTATAACTACTCTTTGCTTCACCGAAACGCTGGTAATGCACCACCTCGCGCGCACGCAGGAAGCGGATTGGGTCTGCCACCTCCGGAATGTTCCGCACGACGCGCAGAATGTTGTCGTATGTCGACCGCGCTTTCTGTTCCGCAGCCATATTTTCATGCAAATCGGTAATCGGGTCGCCCTTTGCCTGGAATTCGCAGGCATTAAACGGCACTCCGCCCGCCGCCTGCGGCCAGATAGAAATCGTATGGTCAATATAATACGGCCCCAGCCCGGAGTTTTCAATTTCCTCCATCGACAGGTTTCTGGTGAGCTGATGAATAATCGTGGCAACCATTTCAAAATGCGCCAGCTCTTCTGTTCCGATATCCGTCAGCACACCCATTGTCTGACGGTCCGGCATGGCATACCGCTGGGAAAGGTAGCGCATGGAGGCTCCGATTTCTCCATCCGGTCCTCCTTATTGCAGAAACCTATAAAAGAGCACCTTCACTCATCAAATTCCAGCACTGCGATATTAAAGCGGTCGGTTTTCTTTACTTCTACCACCTTCCCGCGGTCCGTTTTCAGGCGTTCCCCGGCGCCGTATGGTCTGGACATCCCAATCGCATGTTCAATCATATAGCTGTACAGCCTCGTGGTCAGATATTCCTTCACTGTTACCACCTGCCCGACTGTCAGCATGTCACCGTTATCCTCTATGGTAAATTCCATCCGTCTCATAAGCCAACCTCCATTCCGGACGATGCCGTCTTTTCCCATATCTTTTCAGTATCTTTTTACAACGTCTTTATCTTACCACAATCCGCACAGATTTTCCACGGACATTTTGCACCCATACTGCAGCCCGCCCTTTCTCCTGCTCTTTTCTCCCGGTTTCCTCCTGCCGCCCTCTCTCTGGAAATATTTTTCCTCTTTACTTTTCGAACATATATTCTATAATAGATATAGAATACACAGGAAGGGGGCAAAAAATGCGCACACAATTAACTGATTCTTCTTACTTTCCGGAATCCATGACCGTTGTTCCGGTGATCGTCTCTTTTGATAAGTGCGGCAATATGCTTCCCCTGTACATTGGCATTCACGGAGAATCCTTCAAAATATTATCCAGCTATCAGAGCAGCAGTCCGCGTTTTCAGAAATATAAGCAGTTCCAGTGCCGTGTCGAAGACCACGGTATCATCCGGCAGGTGGAGCTTACCTATCATCCCGGCGAATGCTTCTGGACCATTCCAAAACTCCGGTGGTATCGTGACTGAGCAATTTACGGACAAACCGTTCCAAAACATTCGGGCAAACCGGCGAACAATTTGGGCGAACAGTGCGAACAGTTTTTCTAAATTTTATGAAAATTTTTATTGCATTTTTCTGATAACGTGCTATAATAAAATAGGTTTGGGGCATTAGCACAGCTGGGAGCGCGCCACGTTCGCAATGTGGAGGTCACGGGTTCGAATCCCGTATGCTCCAGGAATGTATAAAATCCGGAAGCAGGATACAGGCTTCCGGATTTTTTATACCCCATTTTTATATTTTGTCAAACTGCCTTTTCCCGGCAGAAAGCTTTTTCCCGCATCTTTTCCCAAAAGCTTTTCCTGCAATTTTTTCGCCTGTGCTTCAAAGCCTCCTGCTTCGGACCGCTATACAGATTTTACGTCAGCCTTTTTCCTCTCCGCTGCCGGAACAGCTCCTGTTCTTTCCACTCCTTCAGTTTTTTCCGGTAATATACCGGTGTGTCTGTCCCCAATATCTCTATCAGGGTTTCTATCCTTTCCATATGAAACCGGAAATCCTTCTGTGTCGGTCCTTTTTCCATGATTTTCCCGGATTCCTCTAACATACTGATTATTTCTTCGCGTGTCTTCATTGATTGTCCTCCGCTTTTTATTCTTCTGCTTTTTATTCTTCTGCTTTTTGTTCGTCTGCTTTCTTCCAACGTCATTATACAATAAAGGAATCGTTTTTTCCATCATAATCTGTCCGTCCCTCAAATCCGATGGCCGCTGCCGCCTTTTTCAGCACCTGTTCCGCCAGCCCTGCCGCCCTCTCCGGCTCCATTTCCTCCAGACGAATCCATGTTCCGTTCTCCTTCAGGTAACTGATTATCTCCGGCTTCTCCAACCGACCGCCTCCTCCCACCAGCATCCTATTCCGGCAGTCTCCCCGTTATGTTGACAACCGCCATAAAAAGCCATCAAAATTTCCCCTGTGGCTGCGCATTAAAGTTTTCCCTGTTGCTTTCTCTGTTGCTGCACGTCAAAGTTTTTCCTGTGGCTTTCTCTGTGGCTGCGCGTCGGAATTGACTTCCTGGTCATAAATCTGTGCGGCAGACCCATACACTTTAACAAAGCATAACGGGATAACAATTATATATCCAGTGGCTCTGACAGAGTGACAATTAGAAATCCAGGAACTATAAGGGGTGACGATTATGAATCCAGAAGCTACCGGCAACTTTACACCCGCCGCCTGTTACATCCGCGTCTCCACCGACAGGCAGGAGGAGCTTTCTCCGGCTGCACAGCAGCGTCTGCTGCTTGATTATGCCTGTTCAAATCATATGCGGGTATCTCCGGAGCATATTTTTATTGAAAATGGCATTTCCGGCAGAAAAGCAGAAAAACGCCCGCAGTTTCAGCGCATGGTTGGTATGGCAAAGACGGAACAGCCGCCATTTCGCGTAATTCTGGTCTGGAAGTTCAGCCGCTTTGCGCGCAACCAGGAGGAATCCATCGTCTATAAATCCATGCTGAAAAAACAGCACGGCATTGATGTCGTCAGCATCACAGAGCCGCTTGCCGAGGGCCCTTTCGGCAGTCTGATTGAACGTATTATCGAATGGATGGATGAATATTATTCCATCAACCTGTCCGGCGAGGTACTGCGCGGTATGACGGAAAAGGCGCTGCGCGGGGGCTGCCAGAGCGCGCCCTGTCTTGGCTACCGTGCTCCCGGAGGCGGACAGCCGTTTGAAATTGTGCCGGAGGAAGCAGAAATCGTGCAGTATATCTTCTTCCAGTTTGCCATCGTCCGCCTGAGTGCCGCCGCCATTGCGCGTTCGCTCAATGAGCGCGGCATTACTACCCGGCGCGGCAGAAAATTTGAGACGCGCTCGGTCGTCTATATTCTGCGCAATCGTTTTTATATCGGCAAAGTCTCCTGGAACGGCATCGAACGTGACGGCGCGCAGGAACGCTTTCTTTCCGAAGAGCTTTTTTCCCTGGCAAAGGAACGTCTGGATGCCGAATATGCACCCCGGCAGAGCCGCCGCCCGTCTTCCCGCCGTCACTGGCTGTCCGGTATGGTAAAATGCGCCGCCTGCGGGGCGTCCCTTGGCTATAACAAGAGCGCCTACCCCTTTTTCCAGTGCTGGAAATACGCCAAAGGTATGCATCCCGGCAGTTGCAGCATCCAGGAACGGCAACTGACAGAAGCCATTTTTTCTTTCTTCAGAGAACTGCTTGCCGGAGCCGACTTTCTGCTGTCTCCGGCAGATACTCCGCTCCCCGCCTCCCGCGTCTCTGCGGCGTCCTGCCAGCGCAGTCCGGATGGCCTCGCCAGCCCTGATGCGTCTCTCTGCCAAAACGGTCTGGAAAATGCCATCCTCCCCGGTCCTGTGTCCTGCCGGTTCACATCTGAGAGCGCTGCCATCCCCGGCGCTCCGCTCTGCCTGCTTCACCCGGAAGATATCTCCCATGCCGACGTGACTCTCTGCCAGAGCAGTCTAAAGAAGCTGGCACTCCGGGAGCTGCGTATAAAGGAAGCCTATGAGGCAGGCATCGACACGCTCCCGGAATATCAGGAGAATAAGCAGCGCCTGCAATCCGAACGCGCCCGGCTGAATGCTCTGCTGGCATCTGCCCGGAAACAGGAAACCGCCAAAAAACAGAATCCGCAAAATCCTTCCTCCGCTCCTGTTTATACACTGCGCGAATTCTTTGAGAGCGACGCCATCCCTCCGGAACAAAAAGCCGCTTTTCTTTGCCGCGTTCTGGAGGAAATTGTCTGGGATAAGCAGAAAAACCGGCTTTCCTTCTTCCTGCGCACCCCCTGAGCGGCGCGCACCGGACACCGTGCTTCTATAGCACACCAGGCAGTCTGTGACCTGATGACTGAGTAATCCATTTTATCAGTTATGGCAATCAGGTCCCCCATACTGACTCATAATAAACTGCGCAAGCTTCGCATTTGGTGTCGTAATGTTGACCGGGTACTGTAATCTTTTTTCATAATTCCACATTTAACGGCATCCCCCTTTCATTGCCGGCTCCCACGGCCACGGCTGCATTACCCATTCCCAGCGGCAGCTATCCGCATCGTTTGTACTGTCAATCGTCAGCGGTGCAAAACGTCTGGCATAAACCGCCATCGCCTCCCTGCGCGCGGCGATCATTTCCCTGCTGTAGGAAAGTGCCGCGCAGTCATCCGGATGCGTATCCAGATACAGCAGAATATCACTTACTGCAAAACTCACTTCATTAATACAGTCCAGAAGCTGCGTCTGATTCATGGTCTCGAAAGATGTCCGGCGCCGGTTTCCGCCGTCCATACGGCAGTTTTCCGTCCCGGCGCCCGCTGTCATACGGCAGTTCTCCATCGCCGTGCCGGAAGTCTGTCGCCGTTCTTCCATCCGGCGCGGCATCTGGCAGCTATCCGGCGCCGGGGACGCCGTCCGCTGCTGGCAGCCCTGCGTGCAGCTTCTCTGCATCTGCGCCGGATGATTGCGCATCATATAATTACTCATCTGCAGCCACCTCTCCTTCCACAGAATGGTTTGCAAAGCTCCGGGAAAATCGTGCCATTCTGCAGCGCCCTGCAGAGCGGGAACGTATCGTTAAACGCCGGCTGCCACGGCACATACGCCATTGCAAGCGGCATTCCCGCAAGCGCGTCATTGCAGCGCGGCATAGTTGATGATTCGCGTGTCTGACAATTCATAATAACTCCTTTATATCCTGATTCTCTATTAGTTTATGTGATGCGCAAAAAAACGTGTGTCCGCGCTTGCAGCCGCCCGGATTTTATGTTATTCTTTTTTTAAGATGCCAGGGGCACCAGAGCCCGCGTCAGCAGGCACAAAAGTCTAAGGAGAAAGTTTTATGAATACACTGGAAAAACGCGTACAGACCGCTCTGTCTGACATGCAGGATCCGGAATACAAAGCCTTCCAGAGCAAGCTGATTCCGACGGTGAATCCGGACCGGATTATCGGCATCCGCACGCCGCAGCTGCGCAAATTTGCCAGAGAGTTCGCAAAAAGCGGGGATGCCGCCGCATTTATGAAGCTCCTGCCGCACACTTACTACGAGGAAGACAATCTGCACGGCTTTCTGATCGAGAGCATGAAGGATTTCCAGGAAACGATTGATGCGCTGGATACATTTCTTCCCTATGTGGACAACTGGGCCACCTGCGATTTGATGGTGCCGAAGGTTTTAAAAAAGCATCCGCAGGAATTGTTTGAAAAAATCCGCCAGTGGCTGGCTTCCGGACAGACCTATACCATCCGTTTCGGCATCGGGATGCTGATGCGTTTTTACCTGGATGAGCTGTTCCAGTCCGAGTACCCCACACTGGTCGCCGCCGTCCGCTCTGAAGAATATTATGTTAATATGATGGTCGCCTGGTACTTTGCAACGGCGCTTGCCAAGCAATACGATGCCATTCTGCCGTATTTCCAGCAGAAGATGCTGGAGCCGTGGACGCACAACAAAGCAATCCAGAAAGCCATCGAAAGCTCGCGCATCACAGATGAGCAAAAGGTGTACCTGCGTACACTGAAAATTAAATAACAACATGAAGGAGGAACACCCATGATTTTTTCATCTATCTACACAGCATCCGAAAGCCTCTGCTACCCGAAGGGCATCCAGAAAGCGCTGGATTTCCTGAAGGACCACGATTTTACAGCTATGGAGCCGGGACGCTTTGAGCTCCAGGGCGATGATATTTTCGCCACGCTGATGGATGCCACCACAAAGCCAAAGGAGGAGGTACATCCCGAATCCCACCGTGAGTACATCGACGTCCAGTTCGTTGTCTCCGGCACAGAAAAGCTCGGCTTTGTAAATGATACCGGAAAATATGAGCCCATCGAGCACCCGGAGGGGTCTGACGTGTATTTCTATGGAGAGGTGGAAAACGAAAGCTTCGTCGTTTCCACGCCGGGCTGCTTCAGCGTCTTCTTCCCGGAGGACATCCACCGTCCCTGCGTCTGTGCCGGGGAACCGGAAAATATCCGCAAGGTCGTTGTGAAAATCCGTGTTGCCGCGCTGTAGACGGATTAGTCGCGGCTCTTTTCCGGAACCATCAGCCGGTCAACGGGCTTTTTCCCGGAACCGTCGGCTGAACACGGGCTTTTTCCCGAAAATACAGACAGCATCTGCCGCAAACTGACAGATGCTGTTTTTCTTCTCATTTTTTATCTTTTATGCCTGACGGAATCTGCTCAGGAATTCCTTTGTCCGCTCATTCGACGGATTCTCAAAAATATCCTGCGGCGTTCCCTGCTCTTCTATCACGCCGTCCGTCATGAAAATTACATGCTTTGACACATCCCTTGCGAATGCCATTTCGTGCGTGACGATAATCATCGTCAGTCCTTCCTCCACGAGCTGGCGCATAACCTGGAGCACCTCGCCGACCATCTGCGGGTCGAGCGCCGATGTCGGCTCGTCAAACAGCAGCACCTCCGGCTCCATCGCAAGAGCTCTGGCAATCGCCACACGCTGCTTCTGTCCGCCGGAGAGCTGGCGCGGCTTCGCGTTGATATATTCCGCCATTCCCACCTTTTCCAGATAGAAAATCGCCTTTCTGTGCGCCTCTTCCTTACTCTTTTTCAGAACGCGCATCTGACCGACCATACAGTTGCCAAGCACCGTCTTATTGTTAAACAGATTGAAATTCTGAAAAACCATTCCCACCTTTGCGCGGTACGACTCGACATTTACCCGGCGGTCCGTGATATCGGTTCCATGATAGAGAATCGCACCCGTGCTGGGAATCTCCAGCATATTAATGCAGCGCAGAAGCGTTGATTTTCCGGAGCCGGACGGTCCGATAATACTGGTGACATCCTGCGGATGCACGGAAAAATCAATGTCCCGCAGCACCGAATGGCTTCCAAATTCCTTTCCCAGATGCTGTACCTGAATAATTGCTTCACTCATTGCCTGTCCTCCTCTTTTTAAAAGGATACATACCGCTCGTCTGAGTGAGCGTATCCAGATTTGCAAGGTCATAATTGTCCGGTCCGTCCATCTTGTGCTCCGCCCAGCGCAGAATGCGCGAGCAGGTAAAGGTCAGCACAAAATAAATCACCATCGCAATCGTAAACGCCTCAAAATAAGTATAGAAGGTTCCCGCTACGCTCTTTGCCGCGAAAAACAGCTCCACCGTGCCGATAATAGAAAGCACGCAGGTATCCTTAATGTTGATGATCAGATTGTTGCCAATCTGCGGCATAATATTGCGCAGCGCCTGCGGCAGGATGACGCTCGTCATCGTCTGGAAGTGCGTCATACCGATCGCCTTTGCACCCTCGGTCTGTCCGGGGTCGATGGAAAGGATTCCGCCGCGGACCGTCTCCGCCATGTAGGCGCCGGTGTTGATCGAAACGATAAAATACGCGGCGAACCACATCGACATATTAATTTTAAAGAGCGACTGCGAGCCGTAATAGATAAACATCGCCTGCACCATCATCGGCGTTCCGCGGAAAAGCTCCACATACGCGCTCAGAATCACCTTGACAGCCTTCAGAAAAATACGTTTCGGAAGTCCGTCCCGCTTCGACACCGGAATGGTCTGCACCACGCCCACCGCGAAGCCGATAATACAGCCGATAAGCGTGCCCACCAGGGCAATCGCCATCGTCACGCCGGCGCCCCGCAAAAAGGAGGCGCCGTAACGTTCCAGCAAAAACAGAATTCTGCCAAAAAAATCAGCAGGTATCGAACTGGTCATATTTTTCTCCCTCTATACTACTGGGCCAGCGGCTGTACTGCAATCGCTTCGTCCATCATTTCCGAGAAATCGTCCACCGTCATTTCGCTCAGCACGCTGTCGATGGCTTCCTTCAGCTCGGTATTGCCCTTCTGCATGGAAATACCGATGTTAATTTCTTCATCGGATACTTCAAAATCATCGTCTGTACCCGCAAAATCCAGCATGGTGAAATCCGGATATGCCACACATGCCGCCATACCGGTCGGCTGGTCGGTAACTACAATGTCACATGCGCCGCTGTTCAGTGCAACCAGCATCTGCGGAACAGATTCATGCGCCGGCAGAATATTGGCGTCCTCGATCTGCGGCAGACACAGATCATACCAGATGGTGTTAATCTGCGAGGTGCAGGTAGCGCCCTTCAAATCGGCAACGCCCTTCGCCTCCGCATAGGCGTTATCGCTTTTCACCAGAGTAACAATCGTCGCATAGTAATACGGCTCGGAAAAATCGACCGACTGCAGACGCTCAGAGGTAATCGACTGTCCTGCGATTACGCAGTCAACCGTTCCTGCCTGCACCGCCGGTACCAGGGAATCCCAGTCAAGCTTTACGATTTCCAGATCGTAGCCGAGCTCCTCACAGATGTGCTTTGCCATCATAACGTCGTAGCCGTAAGCATAGTCCGGGCTGCCGGAAATCGGCACTGCCCCGTTGGAATCATCCGACTGTGTCCAGTTGTAGGGAGCATAACCGCACTCCATCGCAACTTTGAGTACCTTTTTCTCCTCCGCGTTCGCCGCTGTCATCATTCCGGCTGCAAGTGACAGTGTCATGGTCATACCCAGCAGGGTTCTGCATACATTTTTCATTTTCATAGTTTCACGCCTCTCTCTTTCCTTTTTATCAAAATTATCAAGAAAAGCGCCAACAGGCACAGCCTCGTGCTTTTTCGCGCTTTATATGTACTATTATACAAATATCGCGAAAAAAATCAATGCGAAATCTCACTTTGCTTTAATGAAAAAAATGGAGTTGCTGATGTAAAATTCAAATTACCTAGCGCGCAATCAGGCTCTGCCCCTCCATCTCTGCTCCTCCGATGATGTCTTTCTCTAATAAGAGAAGCGCTCCCTCCTGGTCGCCTTCGCACAGTCTTGCATAAATATCATTGTGCGGTGTTCCGGATACCGAATCGTCCATATTGCTCTTTTTGCGCCATATCTCCTGTGCATAGTCCCGCTTCTGCAGATTCATACAGTCCTTCAGAAATCTCAGAAGAATTTTGTTCTCCGCAAACGACGCCAGCAGCATATGAAATTCCTCGTTGTCCTCCCAGACCTGCCATACATCCACATCCTTTTTTGTGGCTGCCCGCTGGAGCTGTCTGCGGATTTCCTCCAGCTTATCCTTCGTCAGCCCCGGAAATGATGTGCGCAGCGCTTCCTGCTCCAGCATCACACGCATCTTTGCAATATCGCGGTAATCCTTCTCCTGTCTCTGAATGACCATATAGCCGAAGCGCGGGACACTCATCAGAATATCCTCGCTGCACAGCTTGATCAGTGCCTCCCGCACCGGCGCCTTGCTGACGCCGAACAGCTCCGCCAGACGTTTTTCATTTAAAACCTGGTTCTCCGGAGACGGGTTTTTGATAATCAGCTCCAGAATCTGGTCATGAATCTGGTCTGTCAGCGACTTTTTTCCCTTTATCTGGGTAAAAACTTTTGTTGATTCACTCATATTTTCTATTCCATCCTGTTCAGTAATTCCAGAATATCTTTTTTCCCAAACGGGTAAAAAGCACCGCAGGTATGACTTCCGCCATCCGTCATATTATCCGCGATTTCCTCAAAACGTTCTGTTCCGATTCCGACCTCGCCAAGCGACTGCGGCAGACCGGCAGCGCGCAGCAGACTGCGCAGCTTTTTTACGCCCTCTTTTGCTGTTTCAGCCGCATCTTCCGGATTCTCCGGCACGTTCCAGACGCGCACCGCATACTGCGCCAGCTTCGGCACACACTGTTCCTTTTCGCAGAGCATTTCCATCCACGCCGGTGTGGAAATCGCCAGTCCCGCTCCATGTGCGATATCATAAAATCCGCTGATCTGATGCTCCAGCCCGTGATTAAACCAGTCCTGCTCCCTGCCGCAGCCTGTCATATCGTTCTGCGCCCAGGTCCCACAGAGCATGATTTCCGCACGCGCAGCATAATCATCCGGTTTTTCCAGCGCAATGGGAAGATTATGTATCACAGTTGCCAGAATTCCCTCTGTCACCCGATCCGTCATTTCCACATTTTCCGTATGGGAAAAATAGCGTTCCATTGCATGGGACATCATATCCATACAGCCGCAGGCGGTCTGATAAGGCGGCAGTGTATAGGTAAGCTCCGGATTCATTATCGAGAAGACCGGTCGCATCAGCGGAGAACCAAAGCCTGTTTTCACGGAAATTGTCTCATCAGAAATAACACAGCTATCGCTCTCCTCACTGCCCGCCGCAGGCAGTGTCAGTATTGTTGCCACCGGGAGACGCTGCGTTCCCGGTCTGACCTTTCCCGAAATCAGATCCCAGACATCTTCTTTATAATATACCCCAAACGACATTGCTTTGCAAGTGTCAATGACGCTTCCGCCCCCGACAGCCAGCAGAAAATCTATCCCTTTCTCACGGCAGATGGAAATTCCCCGGCGCACGAGAGATACCCGCGGATTCGGCACAACGCCCGCCAGCTCCTCAAAATAAAGCCCGGCATCCGTCAGTGATTTTACCACGCGGTCATATAATCCGCTCTTTTTTATCGAGCTTCCGCCGTATACAAAAAGTACCCTTGATGCGCCAAAGCTTTTCAGCTCTTCTCCCACACGCTGCTCTGTTCCTTTTCCAAAAATCATCTTTGTTCCACACTGAAATTCAAAATTGTTCATAAATGTTTATCCTCCACTCACAAAATAATCAGTTTCTTCGGGCTCTTCGCCAGGTTTTCAAATCCGTTTTCCCGCACCACTATCATGTCCTCGATGCGCACGCCGAACCGCTGCCGGATATAAATGCCCGGCTCTACCGTAATCACAACGCCCGGTACCAGTTTCTCCATGCAGGTTTCATTAAATCTCGGATTTTCATGCACCTCCACTCCGATGCTGTGCCCCAGTCCGTGGGAAAAGCAGCCCCGGTATCCCCGGCTGTAAATATAATCGCGCGCGGCAGCATCCACGTCACGGCAGCAGGCGCCCGGTCGGATTTCTGCGAAAGCCCGCTCCTGCGCCCCTCTCACTATCTCATATACGTTTTTCTGTTCCTCCGTCACACTTCCCACCGCCACCGTTCTGGTCATATCGGCAAGATAGCCGCCGCAGACCGCGCCGAAATCCATTGTGACAAAATCGCCCTTCTGAATGACCTTCCGGGTCGCAAAGCCGTGCGGAAGGGAGCTGTTTGTCCCCGAAGCCACAATAAAATTGAAATTCCGGTCGTCCGAGCCAAGCGCTGTCAGATGCGTTCCGATTTCCTGCGAGATTTCCAGCTCCGTCATCCCCGGCCGGATAATCCCGCAGATATAATCAAACGTGCGGTCTGTTATCTGCTGCGCTCTCCTGTGGCATTCGATTTCTTCATCGTCCTTCTCCATGCGCATCCGCTCCATCCACTGCGCTGCCATCTCCGTATCGTCTATCTCTGCCAAAGCCAATCCTTCCCGCAGCGCTCTGCACTGCACAAGCGTCATCCGGTCAGCCAGCACGGAAACCTTTTTTATCTGCTGCTTACGCAGAAGCGTGGCAAGCTGCGCATAAAGCTCCTTCTGTTCCAGTACGGTGCAGTTTTTTACCTTTTTTTCCGCCTCTTCCAGATACCGGAAATCAATCAGCAGCCATGCCCTCTGACGCGTAACGAGAACCGTACCGGCAGAGGATTTCATTCCTGTCAAGTAAAAACGGTTTGCCGGGTCGCAGACAATCAGTGCTTCCACAGAGGACGGCATTGTTTTCTGCAATTTCTGAATCTTATCCATATACCCTCCTTTATAAATGCTCCTTCAGCAGCGTATAGTAACAGCGTGCAGCGTCCGCAACCGCGGAAATATACGCAGATTCATTTTCACCGTGAACGCCCCTTCCCTGGTGCGGCGCCGCATACATGGGCGAGAAGCGCAGCACTTCGTCTGTCAGCTCCAGGAAATGGCGTGAATCCGTACCGCCAGCCAGGACAAAAGGAATAACCTTCAGACCGGGATAGACAGCTTCCACGCTTGCCTTCATTGCCTGGTAGCCGTTTCCGTCCACGCCGCCCTCCGGCGCAGCATCCCTTCCGCCCGTCAGCTCACAGACGATATCATGACGGGCCGCCAGCGCCTTCAGCTTCTCTGTAACCTCTTTTTCTCCCTCAACAGAGGACACCCGCACATTCGCTGTCAATACCGCTTTTTTCGGCATCACGTTAAAGGCGCTGCCTCCTTCTATCATAGTGAACGCAATCGTTGTCCCCAGAAGCTGGTCCGCCTCCGGACATATCTCATGCAGCAGGGGATACCCCGCCTCCTGCTCTTCTGCCGCCAGCGCGATACGGCAGCTCTCTTCTGTTTCTGCCGATCTCGCGATTTCCCGCAGCATCATCCGGTTTCCCTCGCTGAGCCTGCGGACAAAAATATCAGTTTCTTCCAGCTCTGTGACCAGCTCTGCCAGACGTACAATCGCCGAATCCTTCGGTGGATTTGCCGCGTGACCGCCCCTTCCATATGCCGTAAACCGGTATTCGAAGGAGCCTTTTTCCGCGATTCCAAACATCGCCGCCCGCTCCGGAAGCAGTCCCATAAAATTCTCGCAGATAGTACCGCCCTCATCGAACACCGTTTCAAACTGTACACCGCGTTCCTTCAGAAAATCTGCCGCGCGCTCTGTCGTCTGTCCGCCTGTTTCCTCGTCGCAGGAGAGGTAAAACCAGATTTCCCTCTCCGGGCGCCATCCCTCCTTCAGCAATTCGTTCACTGCCGACAGAAGCGCGCACTGTGGGCCCTTCATATCCTGGCTGCCGCGTCCCCAGACGCAGCCATCCTCGATTTTTCCGGAAAACGGTTCCTGTATCCATGTACTCCCATCCGCCGGGACCACATCCATGTGTCCGGTGAACAGCACCGGTCTTCCCGCACGGCCTGCCGCCGTCAGCTTTAAAAGTCTGGCTTCCCCGATGGGATACTCCTTTGCCGCTGCAAAAAGCTCCGGAAAATTTTTCCGCAGGCACTCCCTGTATTCCCCAATCCGGTACTGCTCTTCATTTCCGGCTCCGCTGACCGTCGGTATCCGTATCATTTCCGATAAAACTGTTCCAATCTGTTCAAACATCCCGCTCACTCCTTCATGCCGGATACGGCAATTCCTTCCACGAAAAACTGCTGTGCCAAAAAATATAAAATCAATAAGGGAAGAATAGAAATCAAAGCTCCAGCCAGCGCCGGTCCTGTTTCCCGGACCCCCTCACCCACAAACATGGCAAGTCCGGCAGAAAGCGTCCGCATTTTCGTAGAGTTTGTCATCATCATCGGATAAATCAAATCATTCCAGTTTGACGTCAGACAGAAAATAAAAAACGTAATAAACGCCGGTTTGCAGAGCGGAAACATGATTTTTCTGTAAATGCCAAATTCACTCATGCCATCAATCCGCGCCGCCTCTTCCAGACTTTTGGGCATTCCCAGATAGAACGAGCGCATAAAGAAAATCCCGTAGGCGGACGCTGCTCTCGGAAGAATCAGCCCGATGTACGTATTAAGGATTCCCATAAAATTCAGTTCCAGATACAGCGGAATCATGATAATCTGAAACGGAATCATCATTGTCAGCAGGATAATGTTAAAAATCAGCTCTCTGCCTTTAAATTCCAGTCTCGCAAACGCATAGCCCGCCAGCGAATCCAGCATAGCGGAACAGATAGAAACGCCGCCCGCAAAAATCACTGTATTTTTAATATAATCCGCAAGCGGGATTCTGTCCCAGACCTTCAGATAATTCTGGATGGTCCAGTGCTTCGGCCAGAAGGTGGGCGGCCACTTGATAATATCCTTCTGCAGCTTGAAGGTGCTTACCAGCAGCCATGCAAGAGGGAACAGAATCAGGAAAAGCACCAGCAGGCATACTGCAACCCGCAGAATCTGATATGCATTAATTTTTTTTCTTTTTTCCATTTCTATCCTCCCCTTACGTATTCTGTGCAATTTTACGTTCCATATATCCCTTGAAAAACAGGACAATCACAGCAATTATCAAAAACAGCTCCACACACATCGCTGACGCATAACCCAGCTCATACGGGTTGGAAAAGCCGCGCTGGTAAATGTACTGAACCATTGTTTCTGTCTTAAAGAGCGGTCCGCCTCCCGTGGTAACATAGACCACATCAAACACCTGGAACGCTCCGATGATGGAGGTCAGTAAGGTAAAATTAATGGTCGGCAGCAGATTTGGAAGCGTGATACGGAAAAACTGCTGCGTTTTGCTGGCTCCGTCGATTTCTGACGCTTCAAACAGGTTGGACGGAATATCATTGATTCCGGATACCAGGATAATGAGGGTCTTGCCGAACGATTTCCACACAGAAATAAAAATGATAATCGGCATTGCAAATCTGGTGTCGCTTAAGAGCGCAATCGGCTCCCCTGTAACAAGGCTGATAAGATACGGAATATATCCCACTGTCGAATTCAGCAGCAGACTGAATAAAATACCGATTGCCGTAAACGAGCAAAGAACCGGGATGTAAAAAACCGTGCGGCAAAGCTTGTTAAATCTGGTCGGTTTGTAGAGCCAGTACGCCAGAACCAGCGCAATCACAAGCTGGACCGGAACTGAAATTACCGTATAATAAAAGGTATTCTTCAGGGCATTCCAGACACGTTCGTCCTCAAAGGTCCGTTTAAAGTTTTCCAGTCCGACAAAATCCGGGGTTGCCAGAAAAATATCCAGATCTGTCAGGCTGATAAAAAAAGAGCAGATTAACGGGATAATGGTAAATACAAATAAAATAAAGACCGCCGGAAAAATAAAAAGATATCCCACTCTGTCTTTTTTCGTCCATCTCTGTATCCAGCGGCGGGCTGCTGGCTGACTTTTCTCCATAGCGCTTCTCCTTTCCTGACACCGTTCGGCTGCGCTCTCCGGTATCATCCATAAGCCTGAGAAGGATGCGGCTGCGCGCAGCCGCATCCTGGCTTTTTACTTATTTCGCATCTAAAATTCCCTGAATTACATCATTATACTTGTCGAGCGTTGTCTGAATGTCCGCCCCGGCAAAAATCTCCTCCATCGACGGATATAACGCATCTGTAGAAATCTGGTTCACACCATTTTCTTTGCATTCAATATGTCCGTAGGAAAGCGGGATGGACAGGGAAGAAGTCAATGGGTCATCCGCAAAATTCTCCTGCGCCGATATCAGATATGCCGGTGTTCCGCATTCCTCTGTCCATTTTGTGCAGATTTCCTCGGAATTCCAGTAGTTGACAAACTTGTATACAAGCTCCTTATGCTCCTCGGAGGTTGTTTTCGGGATTGAGAAACCAACCGGAATAACAGCCGCATCCTTTTCAATTCCAGTACATGCTGGCACTTCTTTCACTCCGAAATTAATCTCATTTTCGCGCAGACCGTTGATAATCCACGGACCGTTGATAAACTGTGCAACCTGTCCGCTGATATATGTGTTATCATCCGTGTCCTTCGGGGAGCAGTCATACAGCGTTTTCATAGTCTCAAAAGCCGCTGCATTCTCCGCTGAATTAAAGACTGCCTGTGTTTCGTCTTCGTTCACGTAACCGCCGCCGTAAGCATACAGTGTATACTGTGCAGGTACATTGTTATCTGTCGGAAGAACAAAGCCATACTGGTTCTTGCTCTTGTCCGTGAGAAGCTGTGCGTTCTCTACAATTTCCTCAAAAGTTTCCGGCGGATTCTCCGGATCCAGCCCTGCCGCCTCATAAAGGTCCTTGTCCCAGTAGAAATAATGCGACACCATCTGCATCGGAATGCCTACACACAGGTCATCATAATAAAGCAGGTCCACCACGTTCTGGTCAAAGTCCTCCTTATTTACCTCCGGCAGGTCATAAAAATCACTGACATCTGTGAAGCTTCCCGCCTCCACATACGGCGGATAGTAACCGGAAGAGCATAATACAAAATCCGGTGCGTCTCCCGCTGCGATTGCCGCCGGAAGTTTTTCATTAAAGGTATCCCACGGCATTACGTCCATTTCAATCGTAATATTCCACTCGTTTGTTTCGTTGAACTGGTCCACGATATCCTGCAGCACCTCTCCGTCTGTA
This sequence comes from Marvinbryantia formatexigens DSM 14469, assembly GCF_025148285.1. Taxonomy (NCBI): domain Bacteria; kingdom Bacillati; phylum Bacillota; class Clostridia; order Lachnospirales; family Lachnospiraceae; genus Marvinbryantia; species Marvinbryantia formatexigens. The sequence goes on from NZ_CP102268.1 coordinate 469,087, forward strand.
CTCGTAAACCCGTTCCAGAAGGTCAGTGTCGTCGGCTCATATGTTTTTTCTTCCGCCGATACCCCGGCTGCCGCTGATGCCGTCATTACCGCCGTCATTCCCAGTACCATCATTTTACCCCATTTTTTCATAGTCTTTTGTCCTTTCTTTTTCTTTTATTTTTGAAAGATTGCCGCTGCTGACATTTTTGTCCGTGTCAGCAGAGCGCCCTCCTTCGTACGTAAATTTATCACATGCGGAAGCTGCCACTGGCAGCTTCCTCCGGATGCCTGGCAACCTGCAGAAGCTGTCGCCAGGTGCCTTTTCCGGATGCCTGGCAACCTGCAAAACCTGTCGCCAGGTGCCTTTTCCGGATGCCTGACAACCTGCAAAACCTGCCACCGGCTACCTCTCCCGTTGCCTGACAGCTCAGACGCTGCGTGCCGCCTCAATGATCCAGCGGATGCGCTCCCAGTCCAGCTTTGCGTCAATCGTGCAGTCGCCTCCCAGTATCAGCCCTCTTTTTCCATAATTGAGAATCAGATTTCTGGTGTATTCCTGCAGCTCATCTTTCGTACCAGTGTAGATGATTCCCTGCTGCGTATGCTCATCCCAGTGTGTCTCAAAACCGCCAAGCGCCGTCCTTCCATCTATAAAGAAACGTCCTTCTTCCAGGCTTAATCCCTCCACATATACCGCCCAGTTTACCGCTTTTGCCGGGTAGTCCTTCCAGATGGCAAGCTGGTTGCGGTTTCCCGCCCATCCGCACATATGGAGAATATTGTTTTCCGAGAACCGGTTTGCATGCTCCAGCACATATTTGTCGCTCGGCGTAATTATGCTGCGGTATTCTTCCGGCGTAAAACGGGTATATTCGCCGCCCTGCACACAGTAATAAACGCCATCACAGCCCGCTTCTGTAATAAGCAGCTCCGCCAGCAGCGCATTGCTCTGTGCAATGACATCAAGCGCCGCCATGACCGCCAGATGATCCTCCTTAATATACCCCATCACCCGGGCATCGCTGATGCCGATTTCCTCCGCCCCGAACCTCAGCGAAGAAAACGGAGCAAACACATTATAAAATACACAGCGCTCCTGCCCGATTTCCTGCACGATCGCCTTTGCGCGCTCCACCTGCTCCCGGATAAACGGATGCTCTGCAGTCAGCGGCTTCAAGCTCTTCCAGTCGGATACTTTTTTAATTTCCGGAAGCGGATACGGAAAATAACCGTCACACATAATTTTGACAAAATCCAGGTCTGTCTCCCGGTAATATTTTAAATGTGCCTGCACATTGGCATCGCCCAGCGCTTCTTCTCCTCCGAAATGAAACCAGAATCCGCAGGGAACACAGTCCACCTCCTTTCCGTTTAACGCATTTAATACTCTTGTCCTTTTGTCCATGTCTTTTTCCTCCTGCTTTTTTATATAGGGAGAGCTGTTACTGCTCACGCCGGTCCTTAACATCTGCTGTTACCTGTAAATCAGCTTATCTGCTTTCATTACCTGCTGCTATTTACAAATCATCATGTCGAGAATCACCTGGTCGGTATCTGCCATTCCCCTGCTTCCCAGCACTCCGAGGTTGCGGATGGTACTTTCCACATCGGAAGAGACGATTCCGTCCATGCTCCCCGCCGAATGGTCTTTTAATGCAAGCGCCGCGCACTGGCAGGCGCTGGAAATCACAGAGGCAACCTTCAGCGCACATCCGGATTTTGCGCCGTCGCAGATAATTCCGGAGACGGAAGCTGTCATGTTGTTTACCGCATACCGTATCTGCTCCAGAGCACCGCCCTGCAAATACACAAAGGCGCAGCAGGCTCCGATAGAGGAACCCATTCCGCAGCCGCAAAGCGGCGAGAGCTTTCCGATAAACTGTTTCACATGTATCGTCACAAGACAGCTTAATGCAAGCGCGCGATACATCCTTTCGTGGTCAGTCCCCAGCACCAGTGCCGCCCCGATGACCGGAAGTGTTGCCGTAATTCCCTGATTTCCGCTGCCGCATACTGTCATCACCGGGAGGGTACTTCCGGACATCCGCGCGTCTGCCGCCGCCGCGGCAAGTGCCGCCGTATAGCCTGCCAGGTCCGCGGCTGTAAGCTCTGTCTTCTCCGGCGGATAAATGCTTTTTCCGACTCCCAGCCCGTATTCCCCGAAAAGTCCTTCCTGTGCGATCGTCCAGTTCATCCGTACACATTCATCCAGGAAATCAAGCTTCTGAATATCAACATTGCTGATAAATTCATAAATGTTTTCTATCGTCAGTCCGTCTTTGTCCGGGGCAGACCTCTGAATTTCCCTGCAGCCCTTCTGTTCGTACAGGATATGGGAGCCGTGCTGTATTTTTGTAATATTGGTATGACCGCCTTCAATCACAACCACTGCCGAATCGTCCGCTTTTTCCAGACGTACCTCTATGTACAGCTTCTGCGGCGTGTCCTTCAGGGAGACAGACACACAGGACCTGGCATATGCTTTTGCTTCCTCCACCTCGTCCGGAGTGATCCCCTCCAGCACTTCCAGAACCTTATCGCTGTTTCCTCCGATGACGCCCATTGCAGCCGCCATTTCCAGCCCGACCTCATCTGTTCCCGGTATTCCTACACCCATTGCATTTTTCAGAATATTGCGGCTTACGATAACAGATGTCCTGTCCGGCCTGTCCTCCAGCAGAGTCCGTGCTTTCGCCGCCGCGTAGGCGATTGCCACCGGTTCCGTACATCCGACCGCCGGTGCAATCTCGCTCTTCAGTATGCTCAGAAACTGTTCTTCTTTCATAATCTCATTCCTCATATCATTAACATTTTTAAATTCTTATCATTAATCATATCAGTGTTAAGATTATTATACATGTCTGTATGAGAAATGCAACTGTTTTTTCTGGGTTTTTATCATGTTTTCTGTTTTTCACAAAATACCAATGCCGTTTTTAGCTATATTTCACAATAGGTGAGCATATAGACTTAAATCGGGAACCATAAAAGAAGTCGGATGCGAGCCGCACTGGGGCAGCGCTAAACGTATACCGCCAGCGATAAGAAAAAGCAGTCTTTTTGTGACTGCTTTTTTTGCAAAATGAAATGTTTATAGATGTTTATTTAACGTTATTCAAAATTAAATAATTCTTCAAACGTAATTTTCAAATCGGGGAAATGAACGATTTTCAGTTCTTCCTTATCCCCTTCTGTTTTTGAATCCGCAATTTATCGACGCATCCGGTATCACCGTCTTCTCTTCATCACCCACATACCATTTATATTGTACATTATCACCAAAAACACGGCACAGACCGTCCCGTATCTGATTTCCGATTCTTATCACAAAATTACTGATAACCATCGAATGCTCGATATAGGCTCCTGCCATATCATAGACCTTAATTGCCGGTGGCATATCATCACTTCCTTTCTTGAAGATAGCCTGTTTTTCAGCTTCCAGGCTTTTCTTTTATAATAGCACGCCGCAAACTTCCCGTCAATTCTTCCACTGTGCTGAGTTTTATATCTGATATGTATCCGGAACCCTGCCGGCGGGAAAACTGATGATGTTTGAAAAATCTCCGGAGCTCGTCATAAGCTTGCCGATAGTTTGCTCCCGGATACAACAAATCTTCCTCATTGAAATCATCCGGGCTATCAGAATCATCACTGTCGCATAAAAGCCAAACATTCACATTATCCATAAACCACGCCTGTTTTTCAAGGTATTCACAATCTTTCCAAACTGCCTGTAATCTTTGGTATGCCCATTGTCCCGATACACTAAAGAGCCCGACATTTCTACCATTATGAAAATCCTCAACAACGATAACATTTCGAGGACTACAGAAAACGGAAACTTCATCTGTCATTTCCTGCAAATTTATGCAGATAAATCAAATTTATATATAATACATGCAATAATAAATATAGAAACAATAGGCGCCACCAACCATATTATAGCTATTTCTGTATTTTTTAAAATAATTCCCCCTAAAAAGGAGGTAACCAATCCGCCTGCCTTTATTGCGAGTGATATACATGACAAAATAGATGCGCGGTGGCTGTTCTGAATGGATGCATGTAAAACAGTATTTTCTACCAAATTTCCTACTCCTAAAATTAAATACATCACGAAATAATTCACAGCAAACCATATCCCATTTTTGCAGATATATATTCCCATTAGGCTAACCGGAAGCAATACTCTTGTAAAATAATAGCTTATTTTGGCATATTTTCTATGTTTTTTTAATAAATTAAAACAATATTTTCCAACAGAACTTCCCAATCCAACACCAATATAAGCGGAACAGCTTATAATGCCTAACAACCAGTTTTTTTGTGGAGAAATATACCGGATAAAAGTGGACTGCCAATAGGTTTCTATCGTAGACAGCGAAATTCCTAAAACAAGCGACATTAGCACAATATTTAAAACAATTCGTGTATTTTTTATTTCAGCTATCACTAATAACAGATTAGCTTTTAGCCTTTTCCACAAAGAAGTCTCCAAACGATAAACCACGGAAGTATTCGTTTCATGAATGACCGCCATAGAAAAAAAGATAATGATAATTTCCGATATAATTAATAATATAAGGAGTATAGTATATGTATTATCCAAATATCCTAAAAATCCTCCCAGTGCCGCGCCAAGAAAAGTGCCTACCGAATCAATTATAGATAGGATATTGTTTATTGTATCAAGTTTTTCTACACCATTTTTTTTGATAAATAATTCTACCTCAAGCGCTTCAACAGATCCAGATGCAAACGCTCGACTGGCTCCTAAAAATATAACAGCGATTATTAACAGCCATAAACTGTTACTGTTAATAATTAGAAAAAAACTTATCAACGATAATATATGTGACAAAACAAATACTTTTTTTCTCCCAATAAAATCAGCAATCATACCACTGGGAATTTCAAGTATCACTACAGAGACAGAATATGCCCCCATAATTGCCCACAAAGTTTCTGACGAACCCCCGTGCTGAAAAAAGATTAATGTTAAAACAGGAACAATAATTCCCACTGAAATAGCATTAAATATTAATAATATTTTATGCGATAACGGCAAGAGCCTCCCTCCTTTTCCCATTGCCCGAATATCTAATATATGTTTTATTTTTACAGTTTTTCCGGATAAATAATAAAGGAAAGTTCCCAAGGCTTTGCATCAGAATTCGGTGTGCTGTGTTCCTCGTAAAATTTTAGCATCATATTTTTTAATTGCTCCGCTTCCCCCTCCGTTAAATAAAGTGTTCCTGTTATGAAGTCTCCCTTTACTTCAGAATCCATCTTGTTCTCCCTCGATATTTCTGAAATATATTTTTTAAAGCCCACCCAGGCATTATTTAAGGAGTAATCTGCAAGTAACAATTTTTCTTCGTATAAATCATCTCTTAAATCACCTTTCAGATTTACGGTTGCTGGAATCTTTTTATAAAATTTGGCTTCAATTCCATGTATTATTTCCGTGTGATCTAATTCTACCAATCCAATGGATTGTAATTTTTTTAAATGATAGGTCACAGAGGACGGTGAAAGCTCCAATTTTAAAGAAAGCTGTTTCGGCGTCATGGGAACAGCGGAAATTTCCATTACCTTTAAGAGACGTTGTCTCTGCACGTTCATATAAATATTCAGTTCTTCTCTGGTTGTTATATTGATTTCCAAACTCATAAAATAATACTGTTCTGCCTTAAAGCAAAATATTCTCCTTCCTACTATTTTTTCATTGCAATAATATAATAATAATTCTATCTAGATTAATTTTCAAACAAATTGTCCTTTTATCGGTTTCATACTATAAATTATAACATTACATATATTGTAACATAAAATTTTATATAATACAAGGATTGTTTTTTATATTTTTTTGATTTATAACTTTTTTTAGAAAGGAGGCTGAAATCTATGGAAACCCGTGGCGTAAATTTTATTTGTTAATTGAAGAAGTATAACAATGTATTAGGGAAGCTGTACAAACCTGCTTCCCTAATATATCGTAAAAAGCTAGCTGGAGGCATATATAAGTTGAAAAAATATAAATACTCAAAATATAATTACAAATATACATCAAACAATCACACTTACATATATAATACATTGTCCGGTATGAATGCAGAAGTTAACAGTATTAGTAATATCAAATTACCCGAAAAAAATAACATTATTTTTTCGGAAGGTTTGAACGAGCAATTACATAGTGCCGGTATATTACTTGATTCCAACGTTAATGAAGAATTGCTATTAACGCAATTATTTTATAATTATGAGAATAATGGAGAGCTTTTTCTTATTATTCTCCCTACAGAACAATGCAATTTAAGATGCATTTACTGTTATGAGGATTTTAAAAATGGAATCATGTCAACAAGTGTACAAGAAAATTTATTGATTTTTTTGGATTCAATTTTACCACACTATAAACGACTTTATATATCTTGGTTTGGAGGAGAGCCACTATTAGCAGTTAATATTATAGAGAAATTAAGTGCAGAAATTATTAAATTATCCGTAAAACATCAGATTGATTTCCATGCAGGTATAACAACTAATGGAACCTTATTATCATCAGAAATTTTTGAAAGGTTATTAAATTGTAGGATATATGATTATCAAATAACTTTAGATGGGGCTAAAGAAACTCATGACAAACAAAGAATTAATGTCAACCACAAAGGAACATTTGATGTAATTTATCGAAATTTATTAGATATGAAAAAATCTGATAAACAGTTTGGTGTAATATTACGGACTAATATAAGTAAAGAAACAACTACCTCTTTATATAATTACATAGATAATATAAAAAATGATTTTGGCGATGACAAACGATTTATGCTACATTTCGTAGCCATCGCGGATTTGACAGGAACTCTCCACACTACAATTGATTTGTGCGATACATACTGTCTTTTTCAATATTACAAATATGCTAAATCTATAGGTATCAGCTTTGATTTTTACAAATCTATGTTTAAGCCAACCGGCATGATATGCTATGCCGCAAATCCAAATGCTATGGTTATTGGTTCAGATGGTAAGATATATAAATGTACTGTTGCCTTTAATAATCCAGTTAATACAATAGGCGAGTTAAAAAATGGAAAAGCTTTAATTGATTACGAAAAAAAACTTCTGTGGGAACAAAATGGATTTGAAACTTCTATCAAATGTACTACTTGCAAATTTTCTCCTATATGCTTTGGAAAATTTTGTCCTTTAGAAAAAATAATAAATAAAAAGGAACCTTGTCCGCCTTTTTATAAATATATAAATACGTACCTTCAATTAATGCATAAATAATTCAAGACCTAAATTTTTTGTCTCATTAAATATTTTATATATGAGGAGAATTGCTATGGATTCAAAAAAGAAAATGCTTATAGGTGTTTGTGGCTCTGTGGGAGCTGTTTCACTGGTAAATTACATAAGTTCACTGTTTCAATATTATGATATTGACTTGATTTTAACTCCAAACTCTACAAATTTTGTGCAGTATAAGGGTTTTTCCACAATAATAAATAATTGCTATACGGAAGAATTTGATAATATAAAACCACTTCATATTAGTCTGGCAGCAAACGCAGATGTATTTTTACTGTTACCAGCAAGTGCAAACACTATTTCTAAAATGGCTCACGGAATAGCCGATAATCTGTTGACCAGCACTTTATTGGCATATGAAAAACCAGTATACATTGCTGCTAACATGAATCCCAAAATGTGGAATAATTCTATTTTTCAAGATAATGTAACTTACCTAAAAAAGAAAGGACACATATTTATTAATGAACGAGGTGTCGCAATCGAAGTAAGTACAGGAAAAGAAGTTTATTGTGATGCATGTATGCCTACAATTCAAAATTTAAAAAATGTATTAGGACTAAAATAACATGTTTTAAACAAAAAATACCCAGACATAAAAAACATATTTTTCTATGGTGTCGCAAACATGAGTGAATTTTGACGTTTAACACATTAAAAATCGATGGATACTCATTTATTATGTAATACATCTTTAAGTCCTAGATTCTAAAATAACTATTAATTATTTGTTATTGACATCTTCTCTATATGTGCAGGAATACCATACAGACACCAATAAAAAATTTCATCATAAAATATGAACATAAAACCCGGAGGAGTATATGCTTTTCATACGCTCTTCCGGGTTTATCCGTCCGCTATAAATAGTTTGATTTATCGCAGTCCGGCAGTTTTATTTGTTATAGTTTACAATCTTTCCGAAGTCCGGTTTGAGAGCGGCGCCGCCTACCAGACCGCCGTCGATATCCGGCTGTGCAAACAGTTCCGGAGCGGTTGCTGCATTTACAGAGCCGCCGTACTGGATGCGGATTGCGTCTGCGGTCGCTTCGTCGTAGATTTCAGCGATGCAGTCACGGATACCCTTGCAGACTTCCTGTGCCTGCTCGGTAGTTGCTGTCTTGCCGGTTCCGATTGCCCAGATCGGCTCGTAAGCGATTACAGCTGTCTTTGCCTGCTCTGCAGTTACATTGAGGAAGCCAACCTTTACCTGCTGACGGATCCAGTCCATCGTGATGCCCTGCTCTCTCTGCTCCAGAGATTCGCCGCAGCACATAATCGGTGTAAGACCGTGTTCGAATGCCTTCAGCATCTTTTTGTTTACTGTTTCAGAGGTTTCTGCAAAGTATTCGCGTCTCTCAGAATGTCCGAGAATTACGTACTTTACGCCGGCGTCTGTCAGCATGTTCGGGGAAATCTCGCCTGTGTAAGCGCCCTTTTCCTCAAAGTACATATTCTCCGCGCCAACCTGGATGTTGGAACCCTTTGCGGCTTCCACTACCGGGATGATGTCGATTGCCGGAACGCAGAAAACAACGTCTGCTTCATCGTTCGCTACCAGCGGTTTTAAGGTGTTTACAAGTTCTACTGCTTCGCTCGGAGTCATGTTCATTTTCCAGTTTCCGGCGATGATTTTCTTTCTTGCCATGATTGTGGTCTCTCCTTAGATAAAATATTCTGTATGCAAAGACGGGTATGTTCCCTGCGGAAGTTCTGTTCGCTAAATTCGTCTTTCGCCTACGGCTCAGACTCATTAATCTCACAGAACCGCCTCGCACTAAGTTCAAACTTCGCTTACAGCTCGTTTTCACTAAGTTGCTTTCGGCGTCGTTAAGGTTCGGGAACGGCCTCGCGCTAAGCTCATACTTCGCCTGCGGCTCGCATTCGCTAAGCTGCTTTCGGCCTACTTATCGTCTGCTGCTGCTACGCCCGGAAGCTCTTTTCCTTCGAGGAATTCGAGGGATGCGCCGCCGCCTGTGGAAATGTGGCTCATCTTATCGCCAAATCCAAGCTGGTTGACTGCCGCTGCGGAGTCGCCACCGCCGATGATGGTGGTTGCGTCTGTCTCTGCCAGGGATTTTGCCACTGCGATGGTTCCTTTTGCAAGGGTCGGGTTTTCGAATACGCCCATCGGTCCGTTCCATACAACGGTCTTTGCGGATTTCACAGCGTCAGCGTAGAGCTCTGCCGTCTTCGGTCCGATGTCCAGTCCCATCATATCAGCCGGGATTGCATTGGAGTCTACTACGGAAACTTCGATCTCCGCATCGATCGGGTTCGGGAATTCTTTTGCGATGGTGGTGTCAACCGGAAGCAGCAGCTTCTTGCCAAGCTTCTCTGCCTTTTCCATCATTTCCTTGCAGTAATCAATCTTCTCATCATCTACCAGAGAGGTACCTACCTCGTATCCTTTTGCTTTCAGGAAGGTGTAAGCCATACCGCCGCCGATGATAAGCGTATCGCATTTTTCAAGAAGATTGGAGATAACGTTCAGCTTGTCCGCAACCTTTGCGCCGCCGAGGATTGCAACGAACGGTCTTACCGGATTCTCTACCGCATTGCCGAGGAAGTTGATTTCCTTCTGCATCAGATAGCCGACAACATTCTCGCCGCCCTTCGCTGTGATGAATTTTGTCACACCTGCAACAGAAGCATGTGCTCTGTGGGAGGAACCGAATGCATCGCATACATACAGATCAGCCAGGTCTGCCAGCTCTTTGCTGAATTCTTCACCGTTCTTTGTCTCTTCCTTGCCGCGGAAACGGGTGTTCTGCAGAAGCACCACGTCGCCGTCCTTCATCGCTTCCACTGCCTTTGTTGCCGCTTCACCGGTTACGTTGTAATCGGAAACGAATACAACTTCTTTGCCAAGCTTCTCAGACAGTCTCTTTGCAACCGGTGCAAGGGATTCGCCCTCGTTCGGGCCGTTTTTCACTTTTCCAAGATGAGAGCAGAGAATTACTTTTCCGCCGTCATTGATTAATTTCTGGATGGTCGGCAGCGCTGCCACGATACGTGTTTCATCCGTAATCTCGCCGTTTTTCAGCGGAACGTTGAAATCACATCTTACCAGGACGCGTTTGCCCTTTGCGTTGATATCATCAACTGATTTTTTATTTAATCCCATGATTTAAAACCTCCGTTTTCATTTCTTACGAGTTTTCATAGTAAATGAGGTCCGGTCCTGGGACCGGACCTCTGACAGGTCTTGATAATGCTCTTATGCCAGCTCGCTGAAATATTTGATTGTGCGAACCATCTGGCTTACGTAAGAGTTCTCGTTGTCATACCAGGAAACAACCTGTACCTGGGATGTGCCGTCTTCCAGATTTACTACCATTGTCTGAGTAGCATCGAACAGAGAACCAAATCTCATACCAACGATATCGCTGGATACGATTTCGTCTGTGTTGTATCCGAAGGACTCTGTAGCTGCAGCCTTCATAGCCTCGTTGATTCCTTCAACGGTAGCTTTGCCCTTAACAACAGCGTTCAGAATCGTGGTAGAACCTGTCGGGGTCGGAACACGCTGAGCAGCGCCGATAAGCTTGCCGTTCAGTTCCGGAATAACCAGACCGATAGCTTTTGCAGCACCTGTGCTGTTCGGAACGATGTTTACAGCGCCTGCACGGCTTCTTCTGAGGTCGCCTTTTCTCTGCGGACCATCCAGAATCATCTGGTCGCCTGTGTAAGCGTGGATCGTGCACATGATACCGGACTGAATCGGCATATAGTCGTTCAGAGCCTTTGCCATCGGAGCGAGGCAGTTTGTTGTACAGGAAGCTGCGGAAATAACGGTATCTTCAGCTTTCAGTGTCTTATGGTTTACATTGTAAACGATAGTCGGAAGGTCGTTTCCAGCCGGAGCAGAAATAACAACCTTGCGGGCGCCTGCTTTGATATGAGCTTCAGCTTTTGCCTTGGAGGTATAGAAGCCTGTGCACTCAAGAACAACGTCTACACCAAGCTCGCCCCACGGAAGCTGGGATGCATCAGCCATAGCGTAGATTTTGATTTCTGTTCCATCAACTGTGATAGAATCTTCGCCTGCGCTTACCTTGTCAGCCAGTTCATATTTACCCTGAGAAGAGTCATACTTCAACAGATGAGCCAACATTTTCGGGCTTGTCAAATCGTTGATAGCCACTACTTCATAACCCTCAGCACCAAACATCTGTCTGAATGCCAGACGACCGATACGGCCAAAACCATTGATTGCTACTTTTACTGCCATAATCGCAATTCCTCCTAAAAATATAAATAATATTTTTGTCTGCACATATGCGCAGAATGTTACCGTTTCCCAGTTTGTTAAAGAAACGTCAACCTTAATGACATTTTACCCAATTTGTCCCAAAAATTCAAGACATATTTTTCATAATCGCAAAAAATGTGGTTTCCTTTCGCGAAAGACGGCGTAATAACGGAAACCGCACTCCAGAAGCAGCCCGCGGACGCTCTCAAACTGCCCGGCGATCCACTCCGGCGCGTGCGCATCCGAGCCGACGGTGACGATCTCGCCACCCATCCGGCGGTATGCCTTTATAATATCCATGCACGGATTCGCTGTTCCAAGCCCCTGCTTATAGCCCGCGGAATTAATCTCCAGCCCGACGCCGTGCTCAATGAGCGCCTGCAGCGCCGCATCCAGTACATCCTTATATTTTTCATAGGAATACTGTCTGTTTTTATTCGGGCCGTAGCGCACCACGTAATCCAGATGCCCGTAGGTATCCACATTGGAGAACGCAGAAAGATTCTTCGGAATCGTCTCAAAATACGCCCGGTACGCCTCTTCCTCCGTGCGTCCTTCGTAAAAGTCCGCAAAATACGGGTCTTTGCCCGCCACTGTGTGAGAGGAACCGATGATAAAATCAAAGTCCCATGCCCTGGAATATGCGTTTAAAAAATCAGCATACTGCGCCTCCAGCCCCAGCTCAACGCCAAAAAGCAGCTCAATTTTTCCACGGTATTTTTCCTTCAGGTCCAGAAAGCCCCTCCGGTACGCCTCCGTATCCACCTCAAAAGAAACGCCGTTGTCCAGCATCCCGTGGTCCATATGCTCCGTAAAGCACATTTCTGTCAGACCAAGCTGCAGCCCTCTTTCTATCATGCTCTCCATCGGCGCGTCAGAATCCGCGGAGAAACTGCTGTGCAGATGACAGTCCGCCAGAATACTCATAAAATGGTTCCTCCTCCCAGCACGTTTTCGCCATCGTAAAAGACCACCGCCTGTCCCGGCGTCATCGCCCGCTGCGGCTCGTCAAAAATACATTCCACCATGTCCGGTCCCGCCATGCGGATGGTTGCCGGCGCCCCTCTGTGATTGTAGCGGATTTTCGCCGTCACGCGCGTATCGCCGTCAATTTCCGGCACCGACATGAAGTTTAATTTATTCGCAAGAAGACGCCGCTTAAAAAGCTCCTCGTTCTCTCCGATCACCACCTCGTTTGTCTCCGGACGGATGTCCGTCACAAACACGCGGTGCCCCATCGGAAGCTGCAGTCCTCTCCGCTGTCCGATGGTATAATGTGTGATGCCGCGGTGCTGTCCGAGCACCGTGCCGTCCGCCGTCACAAAATTGCCGGCGGGCATCTCTCTGCCAGTATATTCTTCAATAAAGGAAGCGTAGTCGTCGTCCGGCACAAAGCAGATTTCCTGGCTGTCCGGCTTGTTCGCCACACGCAGCCCGATTTTTTCCGCAATGCCGCGGATTTCTTCTTTTGTGTACTCTCCCACCGGCATCAGCGTATGCGCGAGCTGCTCCTGCGTCAGATTGTAAAGCGCATAGGTCTGATCCTTCGCGGCGGTCGCCGAACGGCAGATGGTATACCGCCCGCCCGGAAGCTGCCGGATGCGCGCGTAATGTCCTGTTGCGATGTAATCCGCGCCGATGGCAAGGCTTCTCTGCAGGAGCGCCTCCCACTTCACATAGCGGTTGCAGGCGATGCAGGGATTCGGCGTCCGCCCGCACAGATATTCCTGTGCAAAATAATCCATTACCTTTTCTTTAAATTCCGCCTTGAAATTCATCACATAATACGGAATTTCCAGTGTCTGCGCCACGCGCCTTGCATCCTCCACGGCGCTCAGGCCGCAGCAGCCGCCGTTTTCCTCCTGCGTCTGCTCTTCCTCATCCTGCCATATCTGCATCGTCACGCCGACCACGTCATAGCCCTGTTCCTTTAAGAGCCACGCCGCCACTGAGGAATCGACACCGCCCGACATTCCCACAACCACTTTTTTCTTCATCGCACTGACCTGCCATTAGTATTCTTCTTCCTCGTCCTCTTCGCCCTCGTGGATATCGGACTTCGGCTTCTTTAAACCTTCAATTTTGATGCCGTGCTTCTCCGCATAATCCCAGAGCGCCGCGTGGATAGCCTCCTCCGCAAGCAGGGAACAGTGTACCTTCACCGGCGGAAGCCCGTCCAGTGCCTCCATGACCGCCTTGTTCGTCACCTGCAGCGCCTCCTGGATATTTTTGCCCTTTACAAGCTCGGTTGCCATGCTGCTGGTCGCCACAGCAGCGCCGCATCCGAACGTTTTAAACTTTACATCCTGGATAATGCCGTCGTCGTCAATATCCAGATACATGCGCATGATATCGCCGCATTTTGCATTGCCCACGGTTCCCACGCCGCTGGCGTCCTCTATTTCACCCATATTTCTGGGATGCTGGAAATGATCCATTACTTTCTCACTGTACATAGTTCTTCCTCCTTCATCCGGCTTTCGTTTATTTTGCCGCCTGTTTTTTTACAAAATCCTCGTAGAGCGGAGACATATCGCGCAGCCGCCCGACGATTCCTTTAATCGTATCTACTACAAAATCAATATCCTCCAGCGTCGTCTCCTCGCTTAAGGTCAGACGCAGGGAGCCGTGCGCAATCTCGTGCGGCAGCCCGATGGCAAGCAGCACATGCGACGGATCCAGACTTCCTGAGGTGCACGCGGAACCGCTGGAGCCGCAGATGCCCTCCATGTCCAGCATGATCAGCATCGATTCTCCCTCGATAAACTGAAAGCTGAAATTCGCGTTATTCGGAAGGCGGTCAGTGCGGTCCCCGTTCAGACGCGTGTACGGAACCTCCTTCAGCACGCGGTCAATCAAGTGGTCGCGCAGCGCGATTTCCTTTGCGGTCCGCTCCTGCATCGTCTCCGCCGCGCGCTTTGCCGCAACGCCAAATCCCACGATGCCCGGAATATTTTCCGTGCCCGCACGGCGCTTGCGCTCCTGTGCCCCGCCGTGGATAAAGGAACGGATTTTCACACCCTTGCGGATGTAAAGGAAACCGATGCCCTTGGGACCGTTCAGCTTGTGTCCGCTTGCGCTTAACATATCAATATGATACTCGTCAACATTAATCGGAAGCTGTCCGAACGCCTGCACCGCGTCGGTGTGGAACAGGATGCCGTGCTTATGGGCAATCTCACCGATTTCCCTGATTGGCTGTATGGTTCCGATTTCGTTATTTGCAAACATCACGGAAATCAGAATCGTGGTCGGACGGATGGCTTTTTCCAGCTCGCCCAGCTTGATTTTTCCGTTTTCATCCACATCCACATAAGTAACCTCGAATCCGTTTTTCTCCAGATATTCGCAGGTGTGCAGCACCGCGTGATGCTCAATCTTCGATGTGATGATGTGGTTTCCTTTCGCGCGGTACGCTTCTGCCGTCGCCTTCAGCGCCCAGTTATCCGATTCCGAGCCGCCCGCTGTGAAATAGATTTCGTTTTCCTGCGCGCCCAGAATGCCGGCAATGGTCTCCCGCGCCTCGTTCATGGCTTTTTTGCTGCTCCCGCCCAGTTCGTATATGGTAGATGCATTTCCATAATATTCCGTGAAGTACGGAAGCATGGCGTCTACCACCTCCGGCGCCGTTCTCGTGGTCGCCGCATTATCCAGATAAATGACTTTTTTCATATTCTACACCTCAATTCTCACATTTTACGGCAGTATAGCCGCTTTTGTCCTGTGCCTCTCTGCTCTCTCTGACCAGCTGGTCCAGTCTTATTTCATCTACCGCTTCTGTTATGCTTTCGTTTATCCTCTGCCACACATATTTTGTTACGCAGAAGTCTGCGTTCTCGCATCCGGCTTCCTCTTTTAGTCCCGGACACTCCACGGCATCCAGATTACCCTCCAGCGCCCGCAGGATATCTCCCACAGAAATTTCCTCTGCCGGCTTTGCAAGCCGGTAACCGCCCTGCGCCCCGCGCTCGCTGATAATCAGCCCGGCTTTCCTGAGCTTTGCAAAAAGCTGCTCCAGGTAACTCTCCGAAATGCCCTGCCGCGCCGCCACGCTGCTGATGGGAACCGCTTCCTCCCCGCAGTATACCGCCAGGTCAATCAGTGCGCGCAGCCCGTATCTGCCCTTTGTGGAAAGCTTCACGCTGTCACCTTCTATCCTGTTATTTTAAATCCTACTAAATTACTCGGATTTCTTCAAGAATGAATATAGCACCCATTTGCGGTTCTGTCAAGGTACATCTTTGCATATATTTCTAAAAAAATGGTGAGTTACTATCTATGCTGCAGAAACACACTGTTCTGAAGGGCGCCGCCCTGCTGACCGCCGCCGGCATCGCCGGGCGGATCATCGGTTTTTTTTATAGAATATTCCTCTCCCGCACGATCGGTGCAGAGGGGCTTGGAATTTACCAGCTTATTTTTCCGCTCTATGCGCTCTCTTTTTCCCTCACCGTATCCGGTATCCAGACCGCTATCTCGCGGTTTGTCTCCGCCAAAACCGCCTCCGGGGACCACGGCGGCGCCCGCAGGATTTTTCACACCGGTATGGCGCTCTCCATCGCCCTGTCCCTGTGCGTGTCCTTCCTGCTGCTGCGTTTTCACGCCCTGCTGGCGGAAGAGTTTGTGAAGGAGCCGCGCACCTCCAATCTGCTGCGTCTGCTTGCCTACGCCGTTCCCTTCGGCTCCATACACGCCTGCATCAACGGCTATTATTATGGTCTGAAGCAGGCAAAAATCCCCGCTATATCGGAAATTCTGGAGCATCTGGTGCGCCTTGGCAGCGTCGTGCTGCTCTGCAGTATCTTCACGGAGAAGGGCATCGCCATCACTCCTGCCGTCGCCGTCTACAGTATGATTCTGGAGGAATTTTTCGCCGCGCTTTTTTCTGCGACGGCGCTGACCATCCATTTTGCCGCACAGCCGCCGCTGCCGCCCCCGGTGCACTCCACCGCGCATTACGCGGGCGAACTTCTGCTGGTCTCCGTGCCGCTTACGCTGAACCGCGTGCTTGTCAATGTCCTGCAGAGCATCGAGGCGCTGCTTATCCCGCTGCAGCTCCGCCTGTCCGGTCTGGAGGCGTCCGTTTCTCTGAGTGTTTACGGCGTGCTCACCGGCATGGCGCTGCCGCTGGTTCTGTTTCCGTCCGCGCTGACCTCCTCCCTCTGCACGATGCTGCTCCCGGTTATCTCGGAGGCGCAGGCGGCCGGAAAACTCTCCGCCATCACCGCCGCCATCCGCAAGCTCTGCCTCTCCTGCCTCGCGCTCGGCATCTGCTGCTTTCTGGGGTTCTTTTTTCTGGGTGATTTTGCCGGGAACCTGCTCTTCCACAACGAGCTCGCCGGCTCCTTCATCCGGGCGTTCGCCTGGATTTGTCCGCTGATGTACCTGAATCCCGCGCTTTTCGCTATTCTGAACGGGCTCGGAAAAACCTCGCAGGTGCTCGTGCACAACCTCACCGGCGTCGCCATCCGCATCGACTTCATTGTCTTTGCGATTCCCGCCTTCGGAATCAGCGGCTACTTCGCCGGAATGCTGGTCAACCAGCTCGTCACCTTTCTGCTGGCGGTGCACAGCATCCGCAAAGCACTTGCGCAGGCGGCATAGCATCCGCAAAGCACCTGCGCAGGCGGCACAGCAGCGGGCAGACGGGAAATACGGTTATCATATCTCACACCGCTGCATTATAAAGGGCAGGAAGCCGTAAAAAGCGTTCCTGCCCTGCTGTCCTGTTTTATTAAATTTTTTTCAGGCTGTCCAGTCTGCCGTTTTTGTCCACATGCCTGGAACCAACCCACGTGTTTTTGGCCATGTAGCCGCTGCTGTAGAAATAGTACCAGTTGTATTTCCCCAGGCTGTCTTTGATGCACACCCATTTTTTCTGAGCGTAGGTGCCGTCCGCCTGCCGGTATTTTACGCCCTTTTTCGTCTTCCGGAAGCCGTTTTTCACATCCTGGCGGTAGCCGCTCACCGCGCTGCCGTCTTCTCCGTAATAGATACCGTTATGCCAGTCGTTTGTGAGCATCCTGCCGTTGCTCTGCAGGTAATGCCCGTTTTTCGTCCGGCTCTTCAGCATCCGTCCGCTGTTATCAAAATAATACCAGTACCAGGCGCCTTTGCACGCTTTTGTGGTCAGTCTCTTCCAGCCGACCTGCATATAGCCGTTTTCATCAAAGCAGTATGTATACGTCTTTCCATTCTTTTTGATGTTCTTAAATACCCAGCGCTTATATGCCGCGGCATTGTCCGTCGTCCTGCTTCCCTTCAGATATCTGGTTTTCGACGTGTAATACCGGTAATAATAGCGGTACGCCCCGTTTTCCTTCACCTTTACTCTGCGGAAGCCCGCGTTCACCGTGACCGCCGGAACCAGCGCCAGCAGAAACAGCAATACCAGAAACACCCCTGTTTTTTTTCGCACTTTCATACAATCACCCTTTCCCATACCTTCCCCCATATACGCCGCCGGGCAGACTGTCCTGCGGCTGCCCGCCGGATTGCCGCCGCCCCGGTCTCTTCTTATACACAGTATGGCACAGTTTTCCATAATAAGCAAGGAAAACCTGTGCCATACTATCAGTTACCGTAAACAGAGTGAACAGTGACTTCAGCCCATCGTCAGAATGGATTTTACATGCGCGATTTCTTCCGCGGTCGCTTTCGCCGCCGGAACATAATACTGCTTGCTTCTCGCAATCTGGTAGATTTCCTCCTGGGACATTTCACACTGATTGCGAATCTGTTTCAGCGTCTGCTTCAGCTCCTTATTTTCCGTCTGCGGGATCATTTCTCCGTAGCGTACCAGCTCGCCGTTGATACCTGCAAGGGTATCTGATACCATTGTTTTCTCATCCATGACTGCTTCCCTCCTACTGTAAAAATCCCATAAGCTGCTGTTTGGTTTCCATCGCGCTCTGCGCGGATTTCTGGAAAAACTGCTTTACCGCCGGGTCCGTTGCCTGTGAAGCGTATGCCGTCATCTTACAGTGCGTGGTGGAAAAGCCGCCAATCAGATGGCGCAGGTTCTGCAAATCAAGTTCTGATAATTCTGCCATAAAAAAAGCCCTCCTTGTCAACATATCGTTACGCTATCAGTATGTCTTCCGGGAGAGCTTTTTATTCATGTTCTTATAACTTTACAGCCAGTTGTACAGCTCCGCGTACTGGTCCGCCGATTTCTTCCAGGAGAAGTCCGCAGCCATCGCGCGGTCAATCAGCCGGTTCCACTCGCGTCTCTTATCCACATACACGGAATGCGCGTAGCGGATGGTATTATACATTTCGTGCGCATTGTAATTGCGGAAGCTGAAGCCGGTGCCGGTGCCTTCGTACTCATTGTAAGGCTCCACCGTATCCTTCAGACCACCCGTCTCGCGCACGATCGGAAGCGTGCCGTAGCGCAGGCTCATAAGCTGGCTCAGACCGCACGGCTCGAAAAGCGACGGCATAAGGAAAGCATCGCAGGAGGCGTACACTTTGTGTGACATAGCCTCGCAGTAGTAAATATTTGCCGATACCTTGTCCGGATATTTCCATGCGTAATGACGGAACATATTTTCATACCGCTCTTCGCCAGTGCCGAGCACGACGATCTGCCAGTCCTGCTGGCACATTTCCTCCATCATGTAATTGATGAGGTCAAAGCCCTTCTGATCCGTCAGCCGGGAAACGATGCCAATCATAAACGTCTTTTCATTCTCAGCCAGTCCCAGCTCCTTCTGCAGCGCAATCTTATTTTTGATTTTTTCCTTGCGGAAATTACGCACATTATAGTTTGCCGTAATCATGGTATCTGTTTCCGGATTATACTCCTCATAATCGATGCCGTTCACAATACCGCGCAAATCATGGGCGCGCGCCTTCATCAGCCCGTCCAGATTTTCCCCGTAAAACGGTGTTTTGATTTCCTCCGCGTATGTCGGGCTTACCGTCGTGAGCGCGTCCGCGTACACCAGACCGCCCTTCAGATAATTGGCGTCCCCGTATGCTTCCAGCTTGTCCGGCGTAAAATAATAATCCGGCAGCCCCGTGATGTTTTTCACGGTGTTCATATCCCACACGCCCTGGAATTTCAGATTGTGAATCGTCATAATCGACTTCATATTTTTAAAGAATTCACCCTCATGGAATTTGTCCTTTAAAAATACCGGAATCAGACCGGTCTGCCAGTCATGGCAGTGCACGATATCCGGCTGGAAGCCGATGACCGGAAGCGCGGAAAGCGCCGCCTTCGAGAAAAACGCAAATTTCTCAATGTCCTCATAAATATTGCCGTACGGCTTCATCCCGGCAAAATAATATTCGTTGTCGATGAAATAAAACTGGATGCCGTCGTACACCGTTTCCAGAATGCCCACATACTGGCTTCTCCAGCCGAGGTCCATATAAAAATGCGATACGTAATTCAGACGCTCCTTTAAGTCCTCGCGCATACAAAGATATTTCGGAAGAATCACCCGCACATCAAATTCTTCCTTATTGAGATATTTGGGCAGCGAACCCACTACGTCCGCCAGTCCGCCGGTTTTGATAAACGGCACACCCTCCGATGCCACAAAAAGTACCTTCTTCATGAAAACCTCCCGTAAAAATTTATGTGTTATTCTAAGTATAACCCGATTCTTCCAAAAGAGCAACAAAAAAACGGCGCTATTTACACGCCGTTAAGAAAAGTTTACCTCTATCATGCAGATTTCTGATTTTGTGCCCACGCGCATAAACGGACCGAACACGCCGATGCCGGAGGTGACAATATTGTGCATATTTCCTTTTTTCAGATAGCCGCAGGAATTTTCCCACTTCAGATCCGTGATAATATTCGCCGGGAACATCTGCCCATCGTGCGTGTGTCCGCAAAGGTCCAGATCCACCCCGGCGTCGGCAAGCTCCTGCAGCTCGCGCGGCTCGTGGTCGATCACCAGCACCGGTTTTTCCATATCCATGCCCTGCGTGATTTCCGCCGGCGTTTTCCGCACCTCAATGCCGCGGCCCGGTCGCTCGTAGTCCGCTCTGCCGTACACATAAAACATATCGTCTACCAGCACACCCTCGTCCCGCAGAAGCCGGATATCCGCCTTTTTAAGCAGCTCGTCCATGCGCGGGTCGCTCTGCTTTTTCTTATCGGAGGAAAAGGTAAAGCCCGCCAGAATCGGCTCCTCGATGTCATGATTGCCATAGCAGGCATACACGCCGTACCGGCTCTTAAGTCTTGAAAGAATCTGCGCCAGCTCTTCCGGGTCCTCCAGCGCCTCATACTGATTGTCGAAAATATCTCCGGCGATCACCACCAGGTCCGGCTCTTCGGCATTTATCTTTTCCACCATCTTTTTCATGCTTCCGTTGCTGATGTTATAGCCCAGATGCAGATCCGCCACCAGCGCAATGCGAAGCGGTCCATCGAGTCCCGCGCAGGGCTTGTCGACCGTTACCGCGTAGCGCGTCATACGTATCGTGCGCGCATTTATTATCCCATACAGGCTCACAGAAATCACAAGCACCGCACAGATTGTCCCGGCAATCACCGACCCCCGCGTGGAAAACAGCGCCTCCTTATGCACAAAGGAAACCCGGTACAGAATAAAATGCAGGATTAATGCCGCGCCGATGACCAGCGTCATGTAGAGCAGCACGCCGAGCCAGTAATTGCTGATGAGCTTCATCAGCCGCTGCAGCGGAGACGCCGGCAGGAAAAACGCAATCAGCAGACTGCCCGCAAAAAACATATACACCAGCACCACGATTGTCCGCGCCGTCACCGTCCGGAATATCCCGTGGCACGCCTGCATCCAGCGCATGATCCATACAAGCTGGATAATATTCCAGAGCACATACAGCGGCGATAAATATACCGCTACCATTTTTTCATCTCCATTTTCTTTTGTAACCTCCCGTCACTAACGGTTTTTATATTCCAGACGCACCTTGTCGGCAATCAGGGCAATAAATTCCGAATTGGTCGGCTTGCCCTTTCCGCCGTTCACCGTATAGCCGAACAGCTCATCAATCGTGTCCATCTTTCCGCGGCTCCACGCCACCTCGATGGCATGGCGGATGGCTCTCTCCACCCGGCTGGGCGTCGTCTGGTGCTTCTTTGCAATCATCGGATACAGAATCTTGGTGATGGAATTGAGCATTTCCATATCGTTTACCGACATGATAATGGCGTCCCTCAGATACTGGTATCCTTTAATGTGCGCCGGAACGCCGATTTCGTGGATGATATTTGTCACATCTGTCTCCAGGTTGCGCTCCATGTATTCGCTCTTGCTCTCGTAGGCGTTCACCTTGCGCACCTCCGCAAAGTTGCGCTCCCGCTCCTTGCGCACATGATGTATCCGGTTGAGCACCATATCGTTGTCGAACGGCTTTAATATGTAATAATCCGCGCCGAGCTCAAAGGCATCCTCTGTAATCTTCTCCTGCCCGATAGCCGTAATCACAATGAACGCCGGCCGCTTCTTTATCGCGGCATCCTGGTTGACTTTCTGCATAACGCTCAGACCATCCACCTTCGGCATGATAATATCCAGAAGCACCACGTCCGGCTCCTTCTGTCTGATAATATTTACAAGGTCCTCGCCGTTTCCGGCTTTCCCCACTACTTCCAGATCCTTATCGCTGCTGACAATGCTGTCGAGCAGCTGTACCATCCTCTCATTGTCGTCCGCGATTGCAACATGTAATTTTTCCAACAGTCTGTCCTCCAATTATTTCCAATCATTACAGCTATTATAGCTTTAGATAATTATCATAATCAAGAAGATTTCATCGTAAACATTCGACATTATTCGTCAGGTGCCGGCTCCGCCCGCACCTGACTTCGCAAATCCATTCTGAATTCGCTTCGCGAATGGGATTTGCCCACACTTGCTTATTCCACCACCGGGTAGAGCTCGCCGGTCTCGGTATCCATGATATAACCGGTAATGGTTACGTCCTTCGGGATGAGCGGATGCTCCCGCAGCGTCCGCACGGTATCCTCCACCGATTCGCGGATGGTATTAAAGCCGCACAGCCATTTTTCGAAATCCACGCCGGCATATTTGAGCATTTCAATCTGCTCCATCGAAATGCCGCGCTGCTGCAGATGACCTAAGATCAGGTCGGCGTCAATGTGCTGCACGCCGCAGTCGGTGTGTCCGATTACCATGACCTCCTCCACGCCGAGCTCGACAATCGCAACCAGCAGGCTGCGCACCACGCTGCCGAAGGGATGCGTGACAACCGCGCCCGCATTTTTGATGATTTTGGCATCACCGTTTTTTATGCCGAGCGCCGCCGGCAAAAGCTCCGTCAGCCGCGTGTCCATGCAGGACAGAATCGCCAGCTTTTTCTCCGGATATTTGCCCGCCCGGTATTTTTCGTATTCTTTATTTGCCACAAATTGTTTGTTATATGCCAGAATTTCCTCTCTCATAGCCTGTCTTCCTTTCTCATGTTATTTTGAATGTCTTTTCTTCTGTATAGTTCTCCTTTACCAGACAGCCCGTTTCTTCCAGTTGTACATCATGTTTATGAATTTTTCTTTTCTTCTGGTTGCTCTGCGAAACTCCTTCTTCCCAGACGAATGTCCTCCATCAGCGCCGCCAGATCCTCCGGAAGCTTGTCAAAAAGCTTTTCTCCGGTGCGCTTCTGCCCCGTCAGATAATCTCTGCGGATTTCGCTGCACGACGCTTCAATTTCCTCCAGAAGTCCCGCCGCCGACAGCCGGGATGCCCCCGCGCCCCAGATAATCATCTGCTCCAGCGCGTCCGAGGTCGCCACCGTTACATGATGCTGCGGACTGATTTTATGTACCGTTTTCTCGATATACTGGTCCGCGGTTTCCGCCTCCCTGGTGTATACCACATAAATATTGTGATACTTCTGCACGGAACCGGTTCCTCCCTCCACCCTGTAGGCATCAAATACCAGAATGACCGTATTTTTCCGGAATCCCTGGTAATTGCAGAGGATGTCCGCCAGCCTGCCGCGGGCGCTTTCAATATTTATCCGCGCCAGCTCGCGCAGCTCCTCCCAGGCAAAAATGATATTGTAGCCGTCCACCAGCAGATATTCCTCCTTCGGCGTCTCCCTGCGCGGCCCTCCGGTATTTCCCGTTTCCGCCGTGCGCGCCGGGGAAAAACGGCTGCGTCCCCAGCCGCTGCGCGCTTCCTTTCCGGCGCCGTAGGTTCTGGTGAAAATTTCCTCCAGCTCTTTGTCGGACGCCCATCCGCCCAAAGAGGCGCCCTTTTCCCGCACCGGCGCCATCTGCTTCTCCTGCGGCTCCTCCCGGCTTCCGTCAGAAAAATGACTTTCCACATGCATATAATCCCGCACGCTGTCCCAGGGCACATAAAACCCGGCGCCATGCGCGCAGAACACCGAGCCGGAGGGGTTGTCCGTATCCGCATCCGGGTCGTATGCCGCAGCGGCGATAATCTCCTCCTGGTTGTGACACGGCTCATATCCCTTCAGAGAGCAGAACAGCCGCCCGCGCCCTTTTGTGTACGCCGTCACTTCCTTCTGATAATCGCCCACCGACGATGCCGGAACCGTCCCGCGCAGCACGGAATAATCCCCCTCCTGCTCCGGCTGTGAAAAAACGCCGTGCATTCTGGTAAAATCCGCCATTGCCCGCCCGATATTTTCCTGCGGCACCTCCAGGCGGAACTCGTATACCGGCTCCAGCAGGATGCTCTCTGTGCTGCGAAGCCCCTGCCGCACGGCACGCCAGGCGGCTTCCCGGAAATCGCCGCCCTCCGTATGCTTCAGATGCGCTCTTCCGGCGATTACCGTAATTTTCATATCGGTAATCTGCGCGCCCGTCAGCACGCCCACATGCTTTTTCTCCGCCAGATTTGTCAGAATCAGCCGCTGCCAGTTTCTGTCCAGCTCATCCTCGCTCACTGCGGTGTCAAATACCAGACCGCTTCCGCGCTCGCCAGGCTCCAGCAAAAGATGCACCTCCGCATAGTGGCGCAGCGGTTCAAAGTGCCCGACGCCCTCCACCGGCTTTGTGATAGTCTCCTTATATACAATGCTTCCCTTTCCAAAGGAGACCTCCGTCCCGAAACGCTCACGGATAATGCTCTGCAGAATTTCCATCTGCACCTCGCCCATTACCTGCGCATGGATTTCCCCGGTGTCCTCCTCCCAGGAAATGCGCAGCAGCGGGTCTTCCTCCTCAAGCTGTCTGAGCTTTCCCAGCATCCCGTGCACATCGCAGCCCTCCGGAAGCATCACCCGGTAGCGCAGCACCGGCTCCAGCGCGGGCTGCACGCCCTCCGTCTGCGCGCCAAGCCCCTCTCCCGGCAGGATATCCGCCAGCCCGGTAACAGCACAGACGCTGCCCGCCTCCGCCTCCTGCACCACCTGGTAATTTGCACCGGAATATATACGGATCTGGTCCACCTTCCCGGCGGGCAGCGCCGTTTTCACCTTCAGACTACCGCCGGTGATTTTAAGGTGTGTCAGCCGGTTGCCCTGCGCATCGCGCGAGATCTTATATACCCGTGCTGAAAAATCTTCCGGATAAACCGGCGCGCTGGTATATCCGGAGAGCACCGCCAGAAATTCCTCTACGCCCTGGTTTTTCAGCGCCGACCCGAAGCAGCAGGGAAACACCCTGCGCTCCCGGATCAGACGGCGGATTTCTTCGTCCGTCACGGTTTCCGTCTCCAGATACCGTTCCAGCGTCTCCTCGTCGCACATCGCCAGATTTTCCTTAAGCTCTCCCTGCGGCGCGCCAAAATCCAGGCAATGTCCGTCCAGCCGCTCCTGCAGGGCAGCGAGTACCGCTTCCCGCCCGGCACTCTCCTGGTCCATTTTATTGACAAACACAAACACCGGAATCTGATAACGCTGCAGCAGCTTCCAGAGCGTCAGCACATGCCCCTGCACGCCGTCCGCCTGGCTGATGACCAGAATGGCATAATCCAGCACCTGCAGCGTGCGCTCCATTTCTGCTGAAAAATCCACATGTCCGGGCGTATCCAGCAGCGTCACCTCCTTATCCCCCAGCGAAAGAATCGCCTGCTTGGAAAAAATCGTGATGCCGCGCGCCCGTTCCAGTTCATAATTGTCCAGGAACGCATTGCCGTGGTCTACCCTGCCCATTGTGCGGATACTGCCCTGCCGGTACAACATACTCTCCGCCAGTGTCGTCTTCCCCGCGTCCACATGCGCGAGAATACCGACGCAGATGTGTTTTTTTATTTTTTCTGATTTATTTTCTGAGGAATTTCCCATAGAAAATGCCCCTTTCTGCACTATCCTTTTTCTATATTTTCGTCCTTTATTTTTCCCTGTTGCTTCTGCTTTTCCAGCTTTAACAGGCTCCCCTGCCAACAGGATTGAATATCTTCATCAAAGCTTTGTTTCCAGGTTTCTGATATTCCTCCTGGTATAATCATTGTTTTTTTACTTCCCAGTGTCCACTTCTATGAGAACCTGTATTCTCAATCACGCCTTTGTCTACCAGTTTTTTCATTGTTCTTTGTACTTTGCTTCTGGAAAGATTCAACTGTTTTTGTATCTCTTTCTGTGTTATTTTTGAATTTTCCTTCAATAATTCGCACAATCTTCTTTCGAGTTCCGTTAAAATACTATTTTCAGCTTCATTTTTAGCTTCATTTTCAGCCTCGTTCAGGAGCTTTTTATAATTCAAATTTTTTAACGTTACCATAAACAGGACTCGGTCCGAGTAAAATTCCGGTTCCATACCCGGCTGATAATTCACCGCATTTTCATATGCCTCACGAATTTTATTCAATCCGCTCCCCTGACGTTCCATGTATCCCAGCCGTCCAAATATATCCGCCAATATCGGATTTCTCCTTGTAGATGGAATTGTATCAATATTTCTATCCTGTATTTTCGTTCCATCCGGCATTCCTCCCGGAGAATAAATCACAAGACGATCATCGAAAATATCTATATGCACTTCACTTCCATTAACCAGATAATCCCTGTGTATCAGTCCATTCACAAGACTTTCAAAAACACTCCGTTCACAAAAATCCGGCATTTCAATTCTGGAATCAGCTGTTTTTTCCAGAGCGTTTTCATGTTCCTTTTTACAAAGCGGACACCCTCTTCCAGCAGAATAATCAGACTTCCGCTGTACTCTGCACTGTCCAGGGCGTCAATCTGACCGCCACTCTTATCCAGCCCATTCCAGTGTGTGCAAAACAGCCGGGAATATCGAATCGGGCAATTATCTGCGAGTAAAGCTCCCGCATTGGTCAGCTTTCCTTTATCATTAACAATTCCAAATGATTCAAAACTTTTCTCCGGCATACTCGCCCTGTTCCATTCCATGAAACGCTCCCGCAGTTTTGAAAAAGAGAAGTCCTTGAAATCATACTCTGTCATCAAGGAATCAAAAGAAGTATTTTTTCCGCGCAGCACAAGCCGTTTCAATTCTGCCGCGTTTGCCGCAACCGACTCATTCCCAAGCCGGATGAAAGCCTCCGTACTTCCATCTCCATGATAGTAATAGGGAGTTTCCTGCCCTTTCATCACCTCAACAATAAGCAGATTTTTTCCATCCTCTGTACTTTGAATCTGCATTGTAACCTCTGGAAATGGGTCAATACGCTCTTTTATTTTCTGGCTGACGAATTCAGATGCATTTTTTATATCCTCAATTCCGATTACAGTATCATCGTCTGCAATACCAAAAATCAATACGCCACCATTTCCGTTCGCAAATGCACTGACACTTTTTAGCCAGCTTTTCGGTTTCCGCATTTCTACTTCCTGTTTTTTATCGTATTCAGTAGTTTCTCCCAAAAACTCTGATAATTTCAAATCCGCACCTCTTTTCCGAATTTTTATCCGCGCTCCAAAAATCCTATAATTGAAAAGCCCAGACCTACAATCCCAATTCCAATCGTCAGCAGTTCTATTCCCGATGAACAAAGAGAAACTACGATAGCAAAGAGCAGTATTGCAATACCTAATCCGATTTTTTTCATAGAAAATGCCCCTTTCTGCTGTTCATAATAATCTATTGATTATCATAACACAGAAAGGGGCATTCGTCGATAAGCGAAAGCTCCCTTTTATTTTAGAATTTTATAGGACACCATAGATACATATTCCCGTTCTATTTCTGCGTGTAACTTAAACATTTCCACCTGCGTTCGACATTTTTCCAGTTTTTGAAAAAACACATCACTCACTGTGTATGCCTGTTGTGGAGATACCCCGCCTTCAATCGCTGCCCTCGACGCAAGCGTCAGTCCTGCTGCCACCATATATTCCAACTGTTTCATGCTTCCTTCCGCCAGCTTCCCAATTTCATCCGTCAGATGCAGTTTATCAAATACCGGTGCCTCAAAATACGCTATATCTCCTTTTCTGATTGCATCCAGATATTCCTGCTCATATTCGTACTCTACATGTTTCCTTTCTTTTTCAGAAGAATCAAATCGATAATTTGTTAATTCGCTCTCTGTTTTTGTTTTTTCTATTGATGTAATCTGATTAAATCCCAGAATCTCTGTTTCTTCTATTTTCTGACCACATATTACATACGCAGACATTGATAAAATATTAGCCAGTTCCAGAACTGTCATCCGGGGAATATTCAGATA
Organism: Marvinbryantia formatexigens DSM 14469; assembly: GCF_025148285.1. NCBI lineage: Bacteria > Bacillati > Bacillota > Clostridia > Lachnospirales > Lachnospiraceae > Marvinbryantia > Marvinbryantia formatexigens. Next base: position 497,226 of record NZ_CP102268.1, read on the forward strand.
CCGCTGTGTCAAATGATGCTTTTTCCGATAATAATATATACCGTTTCTTTGTTCCGTATCTGTTGTTATATTAACAGGACCTCCGATATATAAATTCTTATCCCTGTCTTCCAATGCAATATACGCCACCCACTCATCTTCTGTCATTAAAAGCGGCTCATTCTGCAATTTTTTTCTTTCCCTTATACGTTCGTACAAAAGCGGATCTAAAAGAAACGGATCGTCATCCCGCTCTTTCATGCCAATACTTTCTAATAAATTACCTTCGTTATCATATATATGGATTGAAAGCCGTTTATTTACAAAAAGCCTTTCAAACCAGAAAGAATACTGAGACATAGGGCATTACCTCCCTGCTTCTATTTCCATCCTTTTTCAATTTCCCTTACTCCTGCTGCAGGTATTCTCTGACAATTTTCTTTTCATTTTATTTGCCGAATGAACACTGTAACTTCCTATGCCTGATACCAGCAGACATACCACAGAACCGGTAACCCCATTCATAAGTTTTACCAAAAGTCCCTGCCCATCGCCAAAGGAAGCGAACATCGCTGTCTGCAATGACAGAATGGAAACACAGGCATCAATGTAACCAATATCGCGAATCGCCATTAAAAGCGGTGACTTAAATTTCCGGACTTTTACTACGTTAACAATCGAAATGGTAATTTTGTAAAATGTATAAGTAGCTACCGCATAAATTAAAAGTCCCGGATACCTTTTTCCATCCTCCCCGCATACCAGGAGAATAACCATCCCACCCAACGCAACTGTCATAATCAAAAATAATATTCCACATTTATGGTAAACAGAAATCTCTTCCGCCATCAGTTCATCACTCTGCTCTCTCTTTGCCATTTTCCTGTCATATCTTACTGTCAGAAAACGCATCACACTTAACAAGATATAATAAGCGGATAAAGTACCATACCATGCAGACCGGCTGTAGATTCCGATTACTCCATTAAAAAGCGCAAATATCACATTTAAAATCAATCCGGGAACTGCAAACATCACAGTGCGGTATCTATAATCTCCCGCCATACGGCGTGTAAATGCATTTTCCTCAATTCCCGTTCTGACTTTTTCTTTTACTCCATACCGCATATCCATAGCCAGATAATAGCCCGCCGAAAACAACGTAACTGCTGCTATCCCGTAAATTATAATCCCGACAATACTGCCAAATACTTCTGTAACAACCTGTACAAGTGACAGTGTTACAAAAAAAATCGTTATTAAATATAAAAGTATCCGGTAACGCAACCTTAAAACAGGCATTTTTATTTTTGATACTCTCTTTCCCAACGCTTTCCAGTCAGGTATCTTTTTCCTGTCTGACATAGAATCCTCCCACAATGCTCTGGTGTCCCAAAAAAGTGCAGCAGATATTCCGCCGCACTTTCCCCTGTTTTAATCCTTTAATAAAAGGCATCAGACAAAGAAGAATAACAATTCATTCTTTATTATTTATAATATATCATCAGATTGTTTTTGTAATGTTTAACTTTTGTTTCAGTTTTATTAATCTTTTCCGGACTAAATGTAATACTCCACTGTTCTCTCGGTTTTCATGTTGAAGACTGCAAATATTTTGTCCCTCATCATAATAAATTCGTCGGAGGTACGGTCTCTGACATGACCGAGCTGCACGTCGACAATGCTCCTGATCCTGCCGGGGTTCGGCGTCATAACGACGATCCGGTCCGCCAGAAACACCGCTTCTTCGATGTCATGGGTGACAAAAACGATTGTCTTTTTCTCCTCATCCGACAGTCTGCGCACATCATCCTGGAGCTTCATCCGCGTGATGGCGTCCAGCGCGCCGAACGGTTCATCCATAAACAAAATCTCCGGGTCTGCCGCCAGCGCCCTGGCTATCGCCACCCGCTGCTGCATTCCTCCCGACAGTTGTCCGGGATGATGGTGCCGGAAATCGCCAAGCCCCACCATTTCAAGATATCTGTCAGCAATTTTACTGCGCTGCGCCCTGGGAAGCTTTTTCGTCTCCAGCCCCAGCTCCACGTTTTTGCGGACCGTCCTCCAGGGAAGCAGACCGTAATTCTGGAATATCGTCACATAGCGCGGATCCGGCCTTTTCACCGCCTCCCCGTCTATGGCGACGCTTCCCTTGGCAGCTTTCTCAAATCCCGCCATCACGTTCAGAAGGGTCGTCTTGCCGCAGCCGGACGGCCCCAGAAGACAGATAAATTCCCCTTTCCCGACAAAGAGCGATACATCATCCAGCGCCCGGAACTCCCCTTTCTTCTGCGCATATGTCACGGTTACATTTCTGACATCGATATAGGCACTGTTATCTGTGTGCGCTCTGTTTTCTGTCTGCGCTCTGTTTTCTGTCTGCGCTCTGTTTTCTGTCTGCATCTTTCCTCACCTGCCCTTTCCGTATTCCGGCGCACGAAAGCCCCAGATCTGCGCCACCTTTTTCTCAAACAATCCTATCAGAAAATCCAGCGCAAGCCCCACCAGTCCGATCGTCAGCATGACCGCCAGCAGCGCATCCGCGCGGATACAGTTTTTCGCGTCCATGACCAGAAAGCCCAGCCCGGTCTGGGAACCCACCATTTCTCCCGATACCAGGAAGATCCAGCAGGTGCCAAGCGCCATGTGAAGGCTGGAGGCAATCTGTGGAAACACCGCCGGAAATACAATTTTCAGCAGCGTCTCCGGCTGTGACAGTCTGAAGTTTTCCGCCACCTTCAGGTAGACCCGGTCCACATTCTTCACTGCCGCAGCTGTGGAGAGCAGCACCGGAAAAAATCCGGCAATAAAGATAATGGCAATCGCCGGGACATCCCCGATTCCCACCCAGAGCACAATGAACGGCAGCCACGCCACCGGAGCAATGGGACGCAAAAGCTGGATGACCGGATTGACGTAAGCGAACACAGCCGGGAACCAGCCCAGCAGAAGCCCGGACAATACCCCCAGCCCCACCGACGCAAGATAGCCGGCAAGAAATCTTATCATGCTGGCCCTAAGGTGCCCGATAAGCGTAATCTGTGAGGAGCTCCCCGCCAGCCCGGTCGTGCAGAGCTCCACAAACGCCTCCAGTACCTTCCGGGGTCCCGGAAAAAGCACGGGGTTAAAATTTCCAAAAGTAACGGCAAGCTGCCAGATAAGCAGCAGCCCCGCAAAGGACAGCACTGTCCGTCTGATAACTCGAATCATGATAGGTATCTCCTTCCGGCTTTTTTATTCCCGCATACCGCAGACCCGGCACAATCGCCCGCGCACATCCGGTGTCTGCCGCGCAGCTTTTTATGCCCACGCGCATCCAGTGTATGACCCGCCGTCTGCCGCGCGATATCGGACTACTCCTGTGTCTGGTAGACAAAATCCTCATAGGCAGGCGGATTTTCATTAATTCCGTAAGCTACGACCTTATCCTCCAGCGTCTGATAAGCTTCCTTCGTAATCGCAAGGTCGTCAAAACGAATCCACTCCAGCGACTGCTCCAGCACGTCCGCATTCTGTCCCAGATACTGTTCTGCAATCTGCTGTGCCTTTTCCTTATCCAGCGATTTCCCCGCCTCGTTATATTTTTCCAGGAGAAAATCCGTTGTCTCCGGATTGTTTTCGATAAAGCTTCCGTTCAGGACCAGAGCACAGCACAGCGAATCGTCCCAGAGCTCCTCCGAATGATACAGTACATGACCAAACCCCTGGGCGACTGCCTGCGCGCCGAACGGTTCCGCCACGCAATATCCGTCGATGGAGCCGCCCGCCAGCGCCGACGGCATTTCAGAGGGCGCAAGCTGCACGACCTTCACATCGCTGATGGAAAGCCCGTTCTCCGTCAGCATATCGTTCAGCAGGATATTGTGCGACGACTGCGTGTGCGGTATCGCAAAGGTTTTTCCCTGCAGGCCGGCGGCGGATGTAATCCCGTCGGAGACGACAATCACATTCCCGTCCTTGTGTCCCAGAGCCGCCGCCTTCAAATCGATTCCCTGTCCGGCGGCGCTCATGGCAAGCTCAATCAGGACAGAGGCGCCATCGATGCGTCCCGCGTTCAGTGCGTCCGTAAGGTCTGACCAGGAGCTGAATTTTTCCAGCTCTATCACAACAGCTCCGTCCTCCGCATCCAGCAGCTCCTTCTCCGCAAGCAGAGCGAGCGCGTGGGTAATCGGCAGATATCCAAGGCGTACCACCTGCTGCCCGGACGCGGCGTCATCCCCCGCCGCTTCGCTGTCCACCGCTGCCGCATTATTTCCCGCCGCCTCGCTGTCCGCCGCTGCACTATTTCCTGCCGTCTCACTGTCCGCCGCCGTCTGCCCGGCATTTCCCCCGTTTCCGCACGCCGTCAGCGCCGCTGCCGCGAGCAGCGCAGCCAGAATCATTCCTGTCACACGCTTCCATTTTTTCATAATCGTTTTCCTCCTGTCCATTTCCATTCTGATACCATTTCTGCTCTGTCCGATGCTGTTCTGATGCCATTCCTGCTCTGTCTGATGCTGTTCTGATACCATTCCTGCTCTGTCTGATGCTGTTTTTCCAGATAGCCGGAAATGCCTGCCGCAGAAACCCCGTTATTGTATCACTCCCAGCCGAGAGCTCTTCTTTTTGCCTTTATATCCTCCACAATCTTTCTGCCCAGTGCTTTGGGGTCTGTATCCACATGCATGACCGACCCCAGCGTCTCCCTGGTCCCTTCCTTCAGAAAATGAATCACATTGGCGGAGCCGTGAATCTGCGCTTCCACACAATGATAGGAATTAACGCCCATCAGACGGAAGCCCAGCGCCGCATCGATGCCCTTCTCATTTCCCCACTCCGGAGAGGTAAACGCATACGGCATTTCGTAAATATGCTTTCCCAGCGCCTGCGCCACCCCGGCAAAAATGCCGGAGGAGCGGGTATTATCAATACATTCTCCCACATGCCAGACGGGCGGAAGGTCCGGCTGCAGAAATTCCCGCAGGCTTTCCCCTGTCCTGTCCCAGGCGGATACCGTGCAGTACCCCAGCTTCATCAGCGGAAACGCGGCGCATCCGTTTGTCAGTATCAGCACATTGTTCTCCAGCAGGACATCCGCTACATCAATGATAGCGCGCTCATACAGCACCTTGGGATTATTGCAGCCGACCATATTGACGATCCCCAGAATCTGACCGCTCTTTACCGCCTCCGCCAGCGGCCGCATACTGCCAAACCGTTTATGTACATATTCCACGGAAAATCCCACCTCCGCCTCCACCTCATACGGCGGAATAAAAACGGGAATCCCCCTTCTCGCCTCAAAGCTTTCGATTGCCCGCTCCACAATCCGCTCCGCAATCTTCTGCGTCTCGCCGATATTGGAGTGATGATGGTCATAGGCGATATGCTCCGCTCCCGGAAGCCGGGCGGAATCGCTGGTGGTAACTACTGTGGTTCTGTAGCACTTCGCCACCTCCATGATAGAGGGAAACACATCCTGCACATCCGCCACCCACAAATCCAGCGCGCCGGTGCCCATGACCAGCTCCGCCGTGACCGCATTGGAGAGCGGAATCACTCCCGCATAGCGGTACATCGCGGAAAGACCGGAGCAGCAGATTCCGTAAAAGCGGATCCCCTTCGCTCCCCTTTCCTGCGCAAGCTTCTGGTATTTCTCACTCATTCCTGTTTTTACGATCTGACTGACCAGCAAAGGTAGATGTCCGTGCACTGCAATGTTTACATAGCCCTCCTTCAGCGCGCCGATATTGACCTTCGAGGTCACCCGGTCCCCGACGCCAAACAGACTGTCCGTAGCAATATTAGATGCCACCACCCCGGTAAATGTAAACGCCAGCCCGCAGCGCAGAAACTGCTGCATAATACTCCTCCAGTCCCCGTCCGTGCCGCAGCCCGACTTGTGATACGCCTCAAAAACCTCGTGATAGGCGCTGACCGGCAGAATATCCAGCTTTTCCCAGACCTTTTGTCTTTCCTGTGGAGCACACGCTTCGATGGTTCTGTATGTATCCGGCTCCGTGCGGGAGAGATCCTCAAGCAGCGCATCCGCCAGATCGACGGCAATCTTTTTCACGCTCCGGTTTTTCGTCTTTATCCCGAACGCCTGCGCCATCGCCTTTACCTTATATTCCCCTATGATCGGAAGGTCCAGCTTCCCCTGCCCCGCCCATTTCAGAGCAAGAATCACCTCTCTGGCGTGCATACCGTGCTGTGCCGCCCCGGCAGCCGCCGAGCGCAGCAGATTTCTTGCGACGATCAGATCCGCATCCGCCCCACAGACGCCCCGCGGGCTTTTCGGCGTAATCCGGCAGGGACCCATATTACAGATTTTGCAGCAGGTTCCGGATAAGCCGTAGCTGCACAGCGGTTTCTGGCTGTCAAACCGGTCGAACGCTGTATCCGCGCCAATCTGCTCCATGTTCCGCATCATCTGGCGCACCGCCGGGTCCGGCGTCTTATCCAGCACATCCTGTCTGGAGGGAAAAGTCTTTTTATATTCCGCCACCGCTTTCATATAGTCGTCCGTAAATCCGGCTTCGTGAAAATGCTCATACAAATTGCCGTTTTCATCAATGTGCGTGTGCGTCTGCCCGCCTCCGTCCGCCGGAACCAGCACTTTCGGTATCCCGTGGTCATCAAACCCAATCAGTGCCCTGTGCTGATGCGTGCTCTCCCCGCCGCTCTTCTCCGGGTGAATACCTTCCTTTTTCTGGTAACTGCCGCCCTTTGCCATAACAAGCCCTCCTTTTTATGAAGCCGGATTCCCAGCGATTGTTTACCGGTTTTCTTCCTTCCGTAACCGTTCCTTTCACTGTCCTTATTCATATTTTTCCTATATATTTAGTAGGAATTATAGCACTGGAAAATCTTTCTGTCAACGAAAGGATATCAGATTTTATGTATTTATTTTCGTACAAAACACCTGCCGATAAAATCCCCTTCCTGCTATTTGTCGCCAGATTCGCCGCGACATCCGCCAGATATCCGTGCGGACACGGGCATCCGGCTGATTGCTTCGCAAAAAATGTCCGTCTTACAACGCAGGAAGGGGCATAACCCGAAAAGCTTCTTTACGCATGTACCTCGTCGCTGCTGCCCACTCTTCCGAAAAAGCTGAGAAGATACAGCCCGCTTAATCCTACCAGCACATAAATCAGTCTGGAAATCCAGGTCATATCCCCGAAGATCCATTTCACCAGGTCCAGACGGAAAATTCCAATCAGTCCCCAGTTGACCGCTCCGATTACCGCAATTACAAGCGCCGTATAATCAAGTCCTCTGTTCGCCATCATAACACCTCCTAGTCTGCAAAAAGATTTGCCACTGCTTCCGTGAACGGAGTGTACAATAACATTATTCCTGATTTTTCCGTAAGTATTCAGCCACGCGGAAAATATCATCCACGACTGTTGTTCCGACAGTTACATTTTTCCTCCGTAAAACAGTGGTATTTCCGGAAAATCTATGATAAACTGTAAGAAATTCCTTTGCCACGCAGACTTACATACATTATTCATACAAGGAGATTTTTTTATGGAATTACAGACACAGATTCCACCGCTTCAGATGCTCTGCTATTTTATTCTGCTCTTTATGATATTTTCCGTTGCCGGCTGGATTATGGAGGTTACGCTGAAATACATACAGTTCCGGCGTTTTATCAACCGCGGCTTTCTTATCGGTCCCTACTGCCCGATTTACGGAGCCGGCGCCGTGCTGGTCACAGCAGTGGTGCATTTTACGGCGGGCGACGACTGCACCTATTTTGAAGCTTTTCTGATCAGCTTCGTTTTCTGCAGCGCCCTCGAATATTTTGTAAGCTGGTATATGGAAAAGGTATTCCATGCCCGCTGGTGGGATTACAGCGACCGCCCCATGAATCTGGAGGGACGCATCTGGATTGGAAACTGCGTCTTATTCGGCATCGGCGGCGTGCTGGTTGTAAAGCTGATTGCGCCGGCGCTGTTTAGGCAGTTCGCGCGCATCCCGGAGAAGACGCTTTACATTATCTGCATCTGTTTTCTGCTGATACTGGCAACGGATTACGTATTCTCCCACATCGTTACCTCTATGGTACGCCGTGTCGGCGAAGCAAGCACCGGTGACAGCACCGAGCAGATAAGCCGGGAAATCCGCCGGATTCTTTCCCAGAAATCCATGCTTCACCGGCGTATCCTGGACGCTTATCCGCATATGCAGGCGCGCACAGACGCCATCCAGGAGCGGCTCGCCGAGGAGCGCCAGAAGCTGCATCAGCGTATAAAGGAAGAAAGCAGACGCTTTTACGACCGGGAAAAATAAATACAAAAGAGGGGAAAACAGGCTATGCGTATATTGGAAGAACGAATCAGAAAGGACGGCATCGTCCGTGCGGGAAATGTACTGAAGGTAGACAGCTTTATCAACCATCAGATGGACATTGCGCTGTTTGAGGAAATGGCAAAGGAATGGAAACGGCTGTTTGCCCGGAAAAATATTAACAAAATCCTCACGATCGAGGCGAGCGGCATCGGTATCGCGGCGATTGCGGCGCGGGAGTTCGGCGTCCCGGTGGTTTTTGCGAAAAAGGCAAAAAGCATCAATCTGGACAGTGATAATTATGTGACGAAAATACAGTCCTTTACGCACGGCAAAATTTACGAAGTGATTGTCTCAAAAAAATACTTATCGCCAGAGGATCATGTGCTGATTATCGATGATTTTCTGGCCAACGGCTGCGCGCTGATGGGGCTTCTGGAGCTTGTGGAGCGCGCCGGAGCCACCGTTGAGGGCATTGGCGTGGCGATTGAAAAGGGCTTCCAGCGCGGCGGCGATATGATTCGCGCAAAAGGCATCCAGCTGGAATCGCTTGCCATTGTAGAATCCATGAACGCAGAGGACGGAAGCATCGAATTCCGAAAATAACCCCTGTAAGCGGCAGCCGCATCACGCTGCCGCTTTTCTATGCCCGCGTTTCCGGAAATTCCCCATGCAATCTCCCCACATCACGCTGCCGCTTTCTATGCCCGTGTTTCCGGAAATTCCCATGCAATCTCCCCGCATCACGCTGACGTTTTCTATGCCCGTGTTTCCGGAAATTCCCATGCAATCTCCCCACATCACGCTGCCGCTTTTCTATGCCCGTATCTCAGGCGGCACCCGGTCAAATCCGCCGGAACTTCTGACATGACGCGGACATCTGGCATATGCTGATAGGGAAATCTGATTTCAGGAGGTAACAGGATGGCAGGCATTGCAGATGTCAGCGAACTGATTCGTTCGCGCGAGGGAAGAAATTCCTATACGCAGAGTTATCTGCGGGAGCACATTTTTGATGGATATTCGGACTGCTCGTCTCTGGTATGGAAATGCTATGAGCGCGGTCTGGGAATTTTTGTCGGCACATGGACCGGCGAGCAGATTGACAGGGGTACCCTTGTTCTGCAAAATACAAATGCAGGCAAAAAAAGTCTTTCGAAAAAAGATCTTGCCCTGATGCAGGAGGGCGATCTGGTTTTCTGGGGACCGTCCCGCTACGACTCCCGCCATGTGGAATATTATATGGGAGACGGCGAGCTGTCCGGGCATGGAGCCGGTATCGGTCCGGTTCGGAAAAAAGCGACAGAATACCGGCACACCTATCAGCTTCTGGAAGTGCGCCGCTATGTAAAATCCGGCAGCGGGCAGACCTCCGGCGGCAGTGACCCGGCGGACCGCAGGGAGCTGTTCCGCGGAAAATGCATCGCGGACGACGTCAACGTGCGCGTCTGGGCAGGCACCGATTATGAAAATATCAAAAGCTACCCCAGACTTTACGCCGGAGATACGGTGGAGGTGATTGATTATACACAGAAAGATAAAAACGGGGAAGACTGGTATTATGTACGCATCGCCGGAAAATACTACGGCTTTGTGAAAGCAGAATTTATCCGGAAGCTATAAAAATGCCGGAAGCTCTGCCGTGACAGGCGGAAATTTTTTTATAACAAAACCCCGGTCATATTCTGACCGGGGTATGCAGCAGATAACGGGAATCGAACCCGCCTCCCCAGCTTGGGAAGCTGGTGTTCTACCAATGAACTATATCTGCAGGAAACTTTTTACCATGACAGTATAACGCATATTCTTTTAAAATGCAAGCAAAAATTCCGCCTTACCGAAAAAACGAAAAGCAGCCCGGTAACAGTTCAAAGCTGAGCTGTTACACAGCCCGTTACTGTTCGCTCCGTTCACAGCAACGAATTGCTATACCGTCTCTGTGAGCAGCCGCCCGATTTTCTCTTTCACCAGCTCCTCCCCGATGACAATAATAACATTCTGTCCTCTGGGAATCTGTGTGATGGAAATCTCCCGGTGCGTCGCGTTCAGCTCTATCCAGCCTCCGTCCTCTGTCTGCATAAAGCCCTTTACACGGACGATATTTCCGCAGTCTGCAGCAGAGAGCAGCTTTTCCACCCTGGTGCGCAGCTCCTGCACGGGCATCTGCATATCCATGAAATAGACGGAGGAATAGCCCTGCCCGTCCTCCGGCGCGTATTTCTCATATGCCTCCTGTCTGTAACCGCAGGCAGAAATCCGCTTCCAGTCCTCTTCTGTCAGCGCATCCCACGGCTTACTGAAAATCTCGTTCTGAAACCTGCGGCGGCAACGCGCCTGCTCCATTGCGCGGTTTAAATGGGCGGTCGTTTTTTCCATAGCCTCTGCGGAAACCTCCTGGCTTCTGCTGAAGATGACCATACCGGCATCCGCCACCTCCGACGCCAGCAGATAGTCTGACTGCCGCGACAGATTGTCCTCCAGCCCGGCGTCCACAATCGCGATTACATTTCCTATCTCATACCAGTTATCCAGCGGCTCCTCACACAGCGCGTCAAAAAACTCGTCGACGTCGAAAATCCCGGAGGGTTCCACCAGCACCCGGTCGTAACCGCACATTCCCATCGCGATAAGCTTCGTTTTAAAGCGCCGCCTGTGACAGTCCTTATCGCAGGCACCGGCTACCATTTCCAGCTCGCACTGGTCGCCCTCCAGCTCCTGCAGCAGCATCATATCCACATTGACCGCCCCGTAATCATTCTCCAGAATACAGATATTCTGTCCGGCTTTCATCAGATGCTTCGCATATTTCTTTATAAATGTCGTCTTTCCGGCTCCCAGAAAGCCGGTAATCAAATCTATCTTTATCATTCCCGGTATCCTCCCGCGGCAGTATCTGTCTTTTTCATTCCCGGCAGCTTCCGGACTTTTATATCCTGCGCCGGGTACTTCCCGCTGCCTGCTCATTATACTGTACCCCGCACCGGGGTACTTCCCGCCGCCTGCTCATTATACTGTATCCCGCACCGGGGTACTTCCCGCCGCCTGCTCATTATACTATATTCCACCGGAAAAAGCCAGCGCCGGACGGGATATTATTTTACCTCCACGCAGGTCTGTCCCTTTTCCTGCGCCGCCGGGAAGGAAAAAGAGAACACGGTTCCTTCCCCGAACCGGCTTCTGACGGAAATTTCCCCGCCGTGCGCCGTCACTATCCACCGCACCATAGAAAGTCCGAGCCCGGAGCTTCCCTCCGCCGTTCTGGCAGTATCCGCCTGATAAAAACGCTCCCAGATATGCGGAAGGTCCTCCCTGCGGATGCCGATCCCATCGTCCCGGATTTCCCCTTTTATCCGTCCGCCTTCCAGCCCGGCCGTCACCAGAATATGTCCCTGCTCTTTTCCATATGTAACGGCATTGTTCAGCAGATTCATCCAGAAACGGATTAAAAGTGTTTCATCCCCCCGCAGAAGCAACCCGCTCTCCGTCCGGCACTTTATGGTGATCTGCCTGCGGTCCGCCATTTCCCTTGCTTCCTCACACGCCATGAGCGTCAGCTCGCCAAAATCCAGCTCCTCCAGCTCCAGCTTCTGCCGCCCCTGGTCAGCGCGCGTCAGAAACAAAAGCTGGGAAATCATCTGGGAAAGATACTGCGTTTTCGCATCTATCGTCAGCAGCCCCTCCCTGACAGGAGCTGTCAGGTCTTCCCGCTCCAGCAGATCCTCGCACTGGAGCATAACAGAAGCCACCGGCGTGCGCAGCTCATGCGAGACGTCGGAGGAAAACTGCCGCTCCCGCTGAAAGCTTTCTTCCACCTGCGTCAGCATCTGATCAAACGTCTCTGCCAGACGGTAAATCTCGTCGTTTCCCTCGCCCAGCGCAACTCTTCTCGACAGGTCGCCGTCGTTTTGTATCTGCCGCACAGTCTCCGTGATCCTGGCAACCGGCCGCAGGGTACGCTGTGTCATCCGGTAGCCTGTCACCGCTGTCAGAATTACCAGCAGCGGCAGCAGAATCATTGCCAGACGGATGGTAAAGCGATAGCTTGCCTCCGCCTCCGTGATGGATGATACCCCGCGGATTACCACAGAGCCATAATCCGGAATCGCATAAAAGAAATCCAGCAGATAATAGCTCACATTGTTTGTCGTAAATTTGCGGATACTGCCATCCTCAAACAGCGCGGAATTGTCGAAATCATACGGCACTCTTCCGTACAGAAGCCTTCCGTCCGCATCGTAAATGGACAGATAGACGCCGTATTCCAGATCCATAATATCCGAATCAAAGGTAAGCTCCCCGTCATCGTACCGGATGTCGTCCGCCGCCCCGGCAACCTTCTGCTCCAGCCTGCTCTGGACCCCCGCGAGCAGCTCCTGCCCGCTCAGCGAAAACAGGATGCCAAGGATTCCGCAGACCACCGCCGTCATCAGAATCGTATATAAAAGCGTCAGTTTTATTTTCAGAGATAACCTTTTCACTTCATCCCTCCAGCGCCGCTCCCGGCGTATCCTTCAGGACATATCCGGCGCCGCGCACCGTATGAATCAGCTTCTTTTCATATCCGTCATCGATTTTCTTTCTCAGATAGCGGATGTACACGTCTATCACATTGGAGCTGCCCGTGTAATCGTAATTCCAGATGTGCTGCTCCAGCTTTTCTCTTGAGAGCACGATTCCCGCATTCTGCACCATGTAGCGCAGAATGGAAAATTCCTTTCCGGAAAGCTTTATTTCCTTTCCGCCGCGCAGCACCTGCTGCGTATCCATATGTACCTCCAGATCCCCCACCGTACAGATATTGGTTTTTACTGCCGCCGGTTTTCTGAGCATCACACGCAGTCTTGCAAGCAGCTCCTCAAACGCAAAGGGCTTCACAAGATAATCGTCCGCCCCCGCATCCAGACCGGTTACGCGGTCCTCAATGCTGTCCATAGCCGTCAGCAGCAGAACCGGAACATGTTCCTTTCTCTGTCTGAGCTTTCTGAGAACCTGAAGTCCGTCCATCACTGGCATCATAATATCCAGGATGACGGCGTCGTATTCCGTACACTCCAGATAATCCAGCGCTTCCTGCCCGTCAAAGCAGGAATCCACGCTGTAATGCTCCGCAGCCAGCCGGTTTGAAATCAGCCGGTTCATATCCCTCTGGTCCTCCGCCACTAAAATTCTCACGTCCGTTTTCCTCCCTGCCGCCGCAGCTTCTGTAATCAGTATTTTTCCTCGCTCCACTCCAGAAGCTCGCCGGTTTTCGCATTCAGTTCAAATTCATATTCCCGCTGCTCATATACGATGTCACCCTCATAAATCTCTCTTCCGTCATCCAGCTCATATTTTATCCGGAGATCTTTTTCGGTAGCGCCCTCCACCTTTTCCAGAACGATTGCCGACGCTTCCTCTTTTGTCAGTGCATCCGGGTCTGACGGCACATTATCATACTCTCTGTCGACCTCATAGTCGCTCTCCAGAATTGCTCCGGAAGCGGCATCCAGCTCGTAGCTGTACTCCTCGGCATCCACATACATATCCACTTCGTAAATCAGCCTTCCATCATCCCAGTCCAGCTTTACGCGGATTCCGGTCAGCTCATCCTCTGTAAGATCCGCATCCGCAAGCGCAATTTCCTTCGCCTGCTCCTCCGTAAGCTCCGCCGTCTGCTTTGCTGCACCTCCCCGGCTCTGCCCGTTTTCCGTTTCTGTCCCACCGCTGCCCGCATCTGCATCTGACGTGGTACTCTGCTGCGGCGCTTTCGCCCGGATGCCGCTCTCTGCCGCGGACTGCTCTGCCATCACGGCAACTGCGCCACTCTGAAACGCACCTGCAAAAATCATTCCTGCTGCTACTGCACTTAATATCATCTGTCTTCTCTTCATTGAAAAATCCTCCTTTTTCTGAACAATACTCTTTTAATATCTCTTCCTAAACAATGTCTCTTTGTTTCTGATGACTATACTATATATGGTCCAGATTAAAGAAAGATTAAAAATTAGATTTAAAACGCCATAATTCATTTGAATCATGGCGTTTATTCTGATTTTATATGGTATTTTATAATTCAGTTAGAATTTACCTGCTTTGCTGGCCTCTTCGATGCTAACCGCAACAGCCACAGTCATACCAACCATCGGGTTGTTTCCTACATCTGGCATGTAACCTTATTCCTCTGTGATTTAACTTTATCATTTGCAAATTATTCCCATTTTCCTGCACTTTACACGCACTGCACATTCCAATCTGATAAGATAAATCTCTTGTAAAACCTGTGCAGATTCCTGCGAATGTTGACCAAATGTTGACTTTTTTTCGTGTTAGAAATGTTGACTTGTCTTTTTAAGTATCTATCGACATTATTCTACACCAATATATACAAACAATCAATACTCCTATAATAAAAATTAATCTGCATCAAATTCGAACTCTTTGTTATCTCATTTAGACTTATCAAACCACTTCTATCTATCGTATACTGCCATTAAAAAACGGCATTTAAGGATATATGGATTATCACTTAAATGCCGTCCCTTCTATTCTATATTCTCTGTATCCAATTTCTTTACATTCGTCAGATCAGTCAAATCAAATCCCTCATATTCTTTAAGGAATTTGCATAAAGTCTCTTTTCTTACTTTGAGCCCTCCTAGTTTCAATGCCGGCAGAAATCCTCCCTTAATCAATTCATATACTCTGTTATGTCCAAGCAGATTCCTATACAGTACCATTCCTTCAGAATCCAGATGCACATTGATGAATCTCTGGATTTCTTCCAACAATTCTTCTTTATCAAGGCTATCTGGTTTTTCTAAAAAATCCATAATGTCTTCCGCAATTGAGTCCTTCTGGAATTCCTGCAGTACTAATTTTGGCACCATAGATTCACACCCCATTGCGTCAGGCAATTCGCTCTTTAGTTTTTCAAGTTGGAATAAATCAAAATCCTTTACTTCATCCCGGTCAAACACAATCCAAATCTATTTTTCTATTCCCCTTCCATTATTTCTTTCCCATAGACCTCAAGCTGCGTCAGTGCCGGAAACGGCGAGGGATCGCAGGAAGCAATCAGGTGTGACAATTCCAGCCAGCTTATTTTCTTTGCGTCAAAAACAAATTCCTGCGCCTCATCTGTCTTTCTGAACGTAAGTTCCATATTTTCTCCGTTTGAAAAAGTTACTGTGGCTTTTTCCCACCAGTTATCATGTGGGAAATCCGCCCGAAGGTAAACAATAAGTCTGTCAACCTTCACTTCTCTTCCAAATTCAAGCTTCATTCTGGCATCCGGGTTCCGGTTAATGCCCCAGGACTCAAAAGGCCATTCTCCATGGCAGTGATTGGCTGTAACTCCGTCAATGGCATTTTGGGCAGCAAAAACCGCCTCACCTCTTGTTTCCACATTTGCAGAAGCATGGGGGAACGACATGGTATTTCCGTGCTGGTCATTCACATTCAATGCCAGATTTCTATAGGTATTGATTTCAAAATCTCTTGCTTCCCTGACACTGACCAGATGGCGTTTCCCAGAAAAAGCCTTAGGGGACAGGTTCATTCTCTGCTCCCCAAAAGGCACTGTATACTGGATATCCTCCTTAACATACACAAGAGATTTTCCCAATGCGTCATCAATCTGAAGCCATACATAACAGGGCTTTTCAGAGACTTCCAGAGAAATCCTGTCACCCTCCTCATATTCCCGTGATACAGCCAGATTTACCTCATGCTCACCCCTGCTGACTGCTGCGGTAATCTGATTTTTGTCAATGATTTTCAGACAAAACATTTATTTTCCCCCTAGTCTATGATCTCTTTTACACAGTCTGCCAGACTCTCATTTTTACAATCATGGAAGAAATATTCTCTGAAATGTTCGCCGGATAAGGCGCCCCTCACCAGTTCCCGGTCAAGTTCTTTCAGGATATCTGTAAGGTTTTTATATGTGACTTTTTTTACCTCATCAAGGATCTTCTTGTTTCTCTGTTCTGGTACCGCGCGCTCTCTCGGATATCCCTGCCCGCTTTTTTCACAAAACAGTTTTTCAAAAATATATTCCAGATTCAGGTCTCCGCCCCAGCCAAATCCTTTGGCAAACGGAATGGCTATCGCGTTTCCATCATTGATCTGGGCAAATGTATAAGCATCTAATGCATCCTCCACATGACCGCAGATCACACCCGGGAAAGAATTGCAGGCAAGCATTGCCCCTTCTCCCGTACCGCATCCCGTGATCACATAGTCTGCCGCTCCGGAATTCAAAAGAACTGCCGTCAGGATCCCAACCTGAACATAGGTAAGCTGACAATCATCTTCTGCTGTATACATTCCATAGTTTTTCACCTCAAATCCCATTGGCTCTGCTACTTTTCTCAGGGCCTTTTCAATCACAGGATTTTTTGCAGCCTGGCTGTTTTCATTAATCAATGCGATTCTCATCTTTATTTTCCTCCATCTGATAACAAACATTCTCCAATTAATATAACATTTTCCGCCTTACGGCTGTTTACCAATATATGCCAGAATGCCGCCGTCTACATACAAAATATGTCCGTTTACAAAATCAGAAGCGTCCGAGGCAAGAAATACTGCCGGTCCCATCAGGTCCTCCGGATTCCCCCAGCGCGCCGCGGGAGTTTTCCCGATAATGAAACGGTCAAATGGATGGCGGGAACCATCCGCCTGAATCTCACGGAGAGGCGCTGTCTGCGGTGTGGCAATATATCCGGGACCGATGCCATTGCACTGGATATTGTACGAACCGTATTCGGAAGCAATATTTTTGGTCAGCATTTTCAGTCCGCCTTTCGCCGCTGCATATGCTGATACAGTTTCACGCCCAAGCTCACTCATCATAGAACAAATATTAATGATCTTTCCATGGCCTTTTTTAATCATTCCCGGAATGACTGCTTTGGATACTATAAAAGGGGCGTTTAGGTCAATGTCCACAACCTGCCGGAACTCTTCCACGCTCATTTCATGCATGGGTATTCTCTTGATGATGCCCGCGTTATTTACCAGAATATCAATGGTCCCAAGCTCCCTCTCAATATCCGCAACCATCTGTACTACCTGCTGCTCATCCGTCACATCACAGATATACCCTTTCGCGTCAATTCCTTTTTCCCTGTATGCCTCAAGGGCTTTTTCCAGATGCTCCTGCCCTCTGCAGTTAAAGGCAATCCTTGCCCCCGCTCCCGCAAGCGCTTCCGCGATTGCAAAGCCGATCCCATATGCCGCGCCTGTTACCAGTGCTGTTTTCCCCGTCAATGAAAACATTTTGTTCATATCCATTTTTCCTCTCCTTATCTTAAATCCCGGTTGTCAATGCTGTCCATATCATCAAAATCCTGGTTTTCTCCGACCATTCCCCAGATAAATGTATATGCCTGGGACCCACAGCCGGAATGGATGGACCAGCTCGGTGAAATGACGGCTTCTTCGTTTCGTACAATAATATGACGGGTTTCCGTCGGTTCTCCCATATAATGCATCACGAATCCATCCTCCGGAATGTCAAAATACAGATAAACCTCCATCCTCCGGTCGTGGGTATGGCATGGCATAGTATTCCACACGCTCCCCGGTTCAAGATGTGTCATGCCCATTTCAAGCTGGCAGCTTTCCACCTGACCCGGAAGGATATATTTGCAGATGGTTCTGTGGTTGGATGTTTCCAGGCTTCCAAGCTCCACCTTATTTTCAGGGTGAACGATCACTACCCCTTTCCCCGGTTCTCCCTCCGGCCTGATCAGCTTTGTGGGATAGGACATATGGGCAGGCGCGCTGTTCAGATAAAATTTTGCAGGATTCCCGCTGTCTTCGCTTTCAAAGATAATCTCCTTCGCGCCCATGCCGATGTACATTCCGTCCCTGCTCCCTACGTTCCATGTCTTTCCATCAGTCAGGATCCTTCCCGGGCCGCCGATGTTGATCACCCCAAGCTCTCTCCTTTGTAGGAAATATTCAGCCCGAAGCTCCTGGCCTGCTGTCAGCACCAGGCTTTTTTCTGCCGGCATGGCGCTTCCTGTAATAATACGGTCAATATGGCTGTATACCAGCTTGATCTCATCCCTGCAGAATACAGGCGAAATCAGGAATTCCTCCCGGAGTCTTTCTGTTGTATAATGCTTCACATCTCTCGGTGATGCTGCTGTTCTTAATTCCATAATCCTTCTCCTTTTTTCCATTACTTTTACCAGAGAAATATTCCGGTTCCTTTTAGTTTATAGATTGCCTCCGCAAAGAAATAATCTGCATAAGTCATGGTAAAGTGATGTTCCGGGCTGTGATATGCCCCTGTACAGTTCTGTACGACCGCATCACAGTCTCTGCCCCAATCCGAACGGGTTTCGTCGATTGCCCTCAGAATTTTTACCGCAGAGTTCACATACATCTCTTTTTCCTGTTCCGGCACATACTTCGCAATCTCCAGAAGCCCGCCGGCAATGACGCAGGCTCCGCAGGAATCCTCATACGCCGGTTCCTTTGGCTGCCTGAAATCCACCGGAATAATTCCATTTTCCGGGATATTGGCCATACAATAATGGGCTACTCTTTTTGCGGTATCCAGATATTCCTGCTTTCCGGTGTGGCGATAGCTGATCATAAACCCATAAACTGCCCATCCCTGGCCTCTTGTCCACGATGAATCCTCTTCATATCCCTGTCCTCCAAGGCTTCGCACCACTTCTCCTGTTTCCGGGTTAAACTCCACGATGTGGTTCACAGAACCGTCCGGTCTTACAAAATGCTTCATCACGGTATCCGCATGAGCCATGGCAATATGACGGAATCTCGGGTCCTTTGTCTCTTCCCACGCCCAGTACAGCAGGGAAATATTCATCATGCAGTCAATAATCGCCCAGCCGATAGTATCCTCATTGGAAACCTCATTCCATGCACGGATGAAATTTCCAGCAGGATTAAACCTTCCGGCAAGAAGATTCGCCGCATGTAGCCCGATCTTTCTGGATCTCTCATTCTTTGTCAGGCGATAATCTGCGACTGCGGAAAGCTGGAACATGAATCCCACATCATGATGCAGCCCGTAAAAGCCTTCAAAGCATTTCTCCATCCTGTATTCAGAAAGTCTTGCAATCTCTGCATACCGCCCATCTTTCGTGTCCTGGTAGAGCAGCCACATAAGACCGCCCCAAAATCCGTTTGTCCACCAGTTAAGGCCATCATCCAAAGCCCATTTTTTGTTTGTATCGGAGCGGTCATCGTAATCTCCCGCCTCATTGGTCGTATAGGGAATCTTATCTTTATTCTTTTCACTTACCCATTCCATCTTTTTACGGATTTTTGAAGCGATTCCTTCCGCCCATTCCTCATATCCTGTCAATCTGTTTTCTTCCATGATATTTCCTTTCCTGCCGTTTTGGCTTTTATTGCGCCTGTTCCAGGCAACGATTCTTACGGTATACTGCCGAAGCAACCGACACGTCTGTCCTGCGTTTCCATAGAATCCTTCGCTTTTTCGGACCAGTAGCGGTACCATTTTCCATCATTTCCCTTTTGATCCATGACAGACTCCCCGTAAACCGGCGGACTGAAACGGATATTCGGATAGAGATTATCCCCATTCATATAGAGTGCCATAAACTCATGCGACATTCCATTCTCTTTGATCTCCTGCTGCATATATTCCAGCATAGAGACATACGGACTTGCTTCCTTTCCCTGACACCGTTCTTCCAGATCCTCCCATGCTTTCGCATCCTGAAGGACACTGTTGAATCCCAGTCTCCTGAGAAGCCGGACGCTTTCTTTCACAAAT
Source organism: Marvinbryantia formatexigens DSM 14469 (assembly GCF_025148285.1). NCBI lineage: Bacteria > Bacillati > Bacillota > Clostridia > Lachnospirales > Lachnospiraceae > Marvinbryantia > Marvinbryantia formatexigens. The sequence goes on from NZ_CP102268.1 coordinate 517,249, forward strand.
TCCCTGTCATCATATGCCGGACGGTAAAAATTGCCGAACCAGATATTGATATAGGGTTCGCCTGTTTTTTTTATCTATCATCGTATTGATCCTGGCTCCTTTCTTTTTGTTACATTCCATTTCCTGTTCACAAATGTATCACTCATAATCAAAACTACTGTATACCAAATTTCACAAAATGCCATTCGTCTGTATGAGTTTCCTCCGGTGCATTCGGCGCATCAGCAAAATTTTTCTTTCCCTCATACTGCGCGGGACTGATGGTATGATAGTCTCCCTTGTAATAATGATGAGGTCCGTAAGTATTGTAGGTACTCGGGATTAAATCCACAGTAATCGTATGTAGTCCAGGCTCCGGGATGTCTACACGCCACTCTTCTCCCCATGTATACCCTGCTTCGCGTCCGTCCACATAGATTTTTGCTGCTTCCGCATGAATGTGTTCAACCGCGCCAAGCTTGCAGTTTTGACCAGTGCCGATATAAAATTCGCTTTCCAGCGTAATACATTCTCTCATAAACGGGAATCCAGACTCTATCAGATGTGCACAGTCTACCAGTGTCAGATCATAGTCCTCCAGGAAAAATGAGCCTCCAGTTACCAACTGTCTCTGGCCATACGGTTGAAACCTCTCCGTACTCTTTACCAGAAATTCTCCCTGAAGAAATACCAGAGGCTCCGGTTGTTCTGCTGTTCCTTCATAGTGAATAACTGCAAATCCATTTCTTTTGATCCGCCGCCGGATCTGCTTTGGTATCTCATACCAATATTCCCCTGACTCTTTCTTTTTCGGGATAAGTTCTTCTCCCATAACCTCCAGTTTTGACAATACGTCCAACGCCAAAATGTTCCATGGCTCTGATTTCCGGTCATTCCCGCCGTGATACTCGATCTTTGTATCGTAGTCCTTTAGCAGAATCTGGTTATTTCCTGCATTTTTTACAGTCCACTGAAATACCTCGGACGATCGGAACAGATCTGACCGTAGATATTCTGCCACTTTTTTTGTCTCTTCCCACAGACATTCTTCACTGTATATTACCAGATCATACGCCTGTGAATTCAGATAGAATTTCCCGTTCCTTATCGTTCCGCATCTCTCGATCATCCATTCTTCTGCTACATCAAACTGCATGCCGCGCCGATACATCTGCTCTATAAATTCACTGAACCGATTGCTGCATCCGCCGCTTTTCGTGTCCGGCACCCCTGCTCCGTTATGTTCATTTACCACCATAGCGTCTGCCGGATCATATGTGGACATCACTCTTCTTGCGGGTGCGATTATAAGAACCGGCCTTTCCTGTTCCGCCTGATCATCCCAGCGCTTATGTAATTTTTCAAACAACGCAGGAAACACATCGCGCCAGTTTACTCCGAACGGAATATCCGGCGGCCAGTCCCCGCGTATCGACGCCGTATTCTTCTGATACTGGCTGATATGAAAGACATACGTTGTAATTCCACACTCTGCCAGCCAGTCAATATTGTGTTCCACATCCTCCGGCGACAGTCCCCAGCCGCTTCCTCCCAGAATCTCCGCCATCGAATTCCCATCTCCAAACTGTCTGCCGATGGAAGCAGCGATTCTTGGATAATAATGGTTTCCCGGATCACGCCCAAGCGCATCCACTGCCGGATTATTGACCCGGATCAGATTGCGGAACGCCGAGCCGCCGGGCGATATCTGAAAAAAGAGATTTTCTTCTCCTTTTAGATGTGCTGCGTATCTTTTTCCATATGTCCTGCACCAGGTGTTGATTCTTCCGTAATAATTCTCTGCCAGAATGTCCGCCAGCAGTTCCCAGAAACGAACCCTCATTTTCTCATATCCCGGTTTTTCTACAAACAGATATTCCAGATGCTCCGGCATCGTTTCACCGTATTTTTCCGTATATTTTTCCGGCAGGTCATCTGTCCACGGAATGCCGCCTGTCTGCATGGATATTCCGTGCCCGTCCAAAAATCCCACTTCGTCGCTGAAAAACCCGGTCACATATTCAAATGCCTCCTGATCCAGGCCGTTTCGGTATCCGTCATACGTAATCCTCACAAAACATTCCATTGCCTTTTCAGACAAAGTATTCACCTGATGGAATTCTCTTTTACACACTCTGCCATCCTGATATACCAACCACTGACAGATGCAGTCTCCCAGTTCTTCCATTACCTTCCCGTCAGCGCGTCCCGACGGCCAGCCGTTCTCATCGTAAATCCAGAACTCCATTCCCAGTTCCTTCGCATACAAGATCAATTCGGACAAAACTCCCAAATATCCGGAACCAAGATATGGAGGATCATTCGGATAATATCTCGGATGAAATACTGTTCCCTGAAAACCGTAATCTTTCATCGCCTTTAACTGCTGTTTTAACCTACCGATTTCCAGAGAATCGTTGATTGCCCAGAAAGTCAGAAACCTGATAGATGTCTTTGTCCTCTTTGTTCCCATATTTACTCCCCTTTTTCCTGATATGTAAACCAGTCAAAATCCGCGTAAGCTCCGCTGCCCGTCAGATCCTGACAGCAAATCCCTACCATTGCCCCGGTAAACCAGCCCTCCAGGCACGCTTCATCCGATAAGATGCTTGCATCAAATACCGGTCCGATCTGTTCGTATACTTCTTCTCCCAGTCCATAATAGAACTGTAATTTATCGTGATCCACGGATACTTTCAAATACACCGGTTTTCCTTCTTTGATCGGAACAAATCCAACCGGATATGTGTAGGTTTTGTTTTCTGCTTTCAGGATACTGATGCATTTTCCCAAATCTTCATCACAGGTAACGTGCAGGTAAAAATAATTATCCGTATCGTACATGCAGATCAGTCCCGCCATCTGTTTAAATACATTTGGTTCAAATTCCAGTTTTGTATCCGCTTCAAACTGAAATTCCGTCCACCGTCTGGCAATCAGGCTCTGATCAAACTTCGAAGACAGTCCTTCCCGTCCGTACATGCGCAGATATCCAGGCCGTTCTTTCAGGGAAAGAAACCTTTCGTCCATTGGGATACGCAAAGACTGATATTCCAGATCCAGTGTTTCTTCTTTAAAATCGTCTCTACATGTTTTTTCCCCAAACACATACGGTTCCAGACCAGTGACTTCTATTTTCTCATCCGGAAGCTTTGTTCCATTCGCCAGACGTAGCCAGCCGTCGCTCGTCCATTCCATTTTCTGAATAGCAGTCTCCCTTCCCAGCGGATATCTGCGCTCTCCCGAAAATCTGGGAGCGTCTTTGGCATTCCTGTTTTCCAGCGGACGCCCGCACAGATGCACGGCATACCATTCTCCTTCCGGTGTTTCCACCAGATCACAATGCCCCGCTTTCTGTAATGGGAAATCCGGTGTATCCCGGGTTGTGAGGATCGAGTTATTCTCATTCCATTCATACGGTCCCCAGATATTTTTCGCGCGAAGAATAGATTGTCCGTGTGCCTCTCCCGTTCCTGTATCTGCACAGAACAGATAATACCAACCATCTCGTTTCACAATATGCGGGCCTTCCAGATAAATCCGGTCGCCGGTATAGATATACCGAACCGGACCGTACATATTCTTTGCTTTCGCGTCATACTCCTGCAAAATAATCCTGCCCTTATATTTTTTCGGGATACGGTGGTCTGTCACCATACTGACCATATATTTTTTTCCGTCATCGTCATGGAACAGCGACGGATCAAATCCGAAATTATTTAACGCAGTCGGCTCGGACCACGGTCCGTGGATATTCTCAGCCGTCACCAGATAATTGGCGGTATCATACATATTACAATAAAAAGACTTCACCACGGTATAAACCAGATAAAAGATTCCCTTATCATAAGTCAGGCATGGGGCCCAGATCCCCTGAGATGCCCCCACCCCTTTCAGATCTAACTGCGATACCCGATTCAGCGGATACTCGATCATTTCCCAGTGTACCAGATCTCTGGAATGATGGAGCCGGACGCCCGGCCACCATTCAAACGTTGAGTTCGCCATATAATAATCTTCTCCAACCCGTATGATGGAGGGATCCGGATGGAAGCCTCGTAAAATTGGATTCTCTGCTTTCATATTTCTCCTTTCCCCATCAGCCAAAAGGCTGCCATGCCGAAACCTCCCGCATGGCAGCCTGCCATCCAATCACATGCGGTTCATTACATCCCGCTTCTTATTTTCCGTCCAGAAATTCCTGAAGCTGTTTTTCTACTTCCGCTCTGACGATCTCAATATCATTCTTTGCTTTTTCGTAAAACTCGTCGATTTTTGCCTGTGTATCCGCTCCGAACAGGCCGCTCTGAAGCTGTGCCCTATAATCTCCGCCTGTCTGTTTCAGGGCTGCATATGCTATTTTTACTTCTGTCGATACGTTCGGATCGAATACAAAGCCGCTGATCGGATTCAGTTCAAAATTTTCCTTATCAGTTGCGTAAGCTTTATATTCCCGCATCTCCTCCGGCCATGTTACGTTGACTCTTGTGTATTCCGGATTCCAGCACAGCTCATATCCCGGAAATACATATTTGTTATTCGGTGTCAGATCTTCCATTGTCTTGTCGCCTGCGTCTTCCCAGTCCTCACCCTCGATTCCGTAGCAGAAAAGGTCGTGGTTTTCCTGGCTCTGGAAAATCCAGTCAAGGAATTCCATCGTTGCGTCAATATTTTCAGAATAATACGGTACTGCCACATAGTTTGCCGACAATGCCTGATTGGTAAAGGTTGCCTCTTTGTTGTTGATCTGATCCTCATAGAACCATACGCCAAGTTCGCTGTCCGGTGCGTTTTGTTTCAGGTTGGTGGCAATGTTATTATATCCGTCCAGATTTCCTTCAATGGCACCATATTTTCCTACATAGAACTTTTCTTCCGAGTTCGTCACTGTCGCTGAATCTGCGTTTCCGAAATCACCGTATTCATCTGCGATTTTCAGAAAGCGCTTTGTCATAAAGTTTTCCTGATACCCTTCGGGATAGTCTGCAAACCGTTCGTCCGGATCGCCAAAGATGCTTACGTCCTCTACCGTCTTCCCGTCATCTGACAGAAGCGCCCGGAAATTCAAGTTCGCAGTAACTCCGGTGTTATCCACTTCTACAATATTATTTTCCACCGCCGTATACCAGTCAGAAAGATAGTAGAAGTATCCGCGGTCTTTCAATCCCATTGCAGACTCAATACCAAGGGAATCCTTATTCTCATTTACCGCCTGCAGATACGCATGGAATGTTTCTTCGCTGGTGACTGGCTCACAGCCAAGCTGCTCTCTCCAGTCTTCACGATAGAAGATGCACCGCATGTCCGCATACTGTTCAAAAAACGGGATCGCATAGATCGCGCCGTCATCGCTCACCATCGTTTCCAGAATCTCCGGTGTAAATGCCTTCTTCAGCCCCGGATACTCGTCATTATCAAAATATTCCGAAAGATCTGCATACAGACCATTGCTGATATTGGATGCCAGATTTACCCAGTAGGCGTCAAAGGTCAGGTCGCATGCTTCCTGATTCATCAGCTTCAATGGCATCTCTTCCACATGCTTTGTTGTCCAGTTTACCTTGATGTCAATTCCCATGTCCTCGCCTGCACGCTTTTCAAATTCATCGAATACCTTTTCATAGTTTTCCCCTTCATTTGTGAGCCAGAATGTAAGCTCTGTCTTTTCTCCAGACGTCTCTTTTGCCTCTGATCTGCATGGCGCCATGGATACCGCCATCACAGCCGCAAGTGCGGACACCGCTGTTCTCTTCCAGATTTTTGTTGTCATAATTCCTCCTTCTCTGCTTTTACAGATGATATATATTTTTTGTTGCATTACTGCCTTATCCTTTGACGGAACCTACCATAATTCCGCCTGTGAAATATTTCTGCGCGATGGGATATACCAGTATAATCGGCCCGATCGTACAGAGCGCTGTCGCCATTTTCATGGTCGTGCTTGGCAAGGTCGCCGTATTAACCGCAGCTCCCTGTGACGCCATGTTTGCCAATGTTTCAGTTTTTCTGATCAACTGCATGATCAGATACTGTAGCGGCCATGTATTTTTGTCTCCCGCATTATAGAGCATTGCCTTGAACCATTCGTTCCAGTACCCCAGCGCATAAAACAGGCTAACGGTAGCAAGCGCTGGTTTTGAGCATGGGAGGATAATACGGAACAAAATCGTCATATCATTGGCACCGTCCAGCTTTGCCGATTCTGCTAACGAGCTCGGTATCGCCGTAAAAAAGTTCCGCAGTAGGAATACATTCCATGGAATAACCATGCTCGGCAGGATCAGCGCCCAAACCGTATTGGTAAGATGCAGATATCTGGATATCAACATATACGTGGGGACAAGACCTCCGTTGAATATCATGGTAAAGTAAATATACAGGTTGATTCTGGAACCGTATTTGATTCCTGCCGCCAACGGATATGCCAACATAGAACTTACAAGCATACTCAAAAGCGTACCAGCTACCGTGACAAAGATAGATACTCCGTAAGAGATCCAGATTTGTTTTCCTCCAAATACCACCTCATACGCCGCCGTGGTAAACCCCTGCGGAATCAGTTTAAATCCATTCTTTAGTATCAAAGCTTCTTCCGAAAATGAGCAGGCTATGATGTAAACGAATGGCACAATACAAAAGAATGCAAAGACTCCTGCAATCAGATAACACGCGATCTTGAGCGCCTGCTCGCTTTTACTTAACTTTCTGTGATTCTTAACTGCCCTTTCTTTCATAATGCCCTCCTAAAAAATAGCTGAATCCGGTTCGTATTTTCTTGCCAGCTTATTTGCCGTTACCACCATGATGAATCCAAGAACTGATTGTACCATACCGATCGCCGTGCTCAATCCATATTCATTCAGCGTCCGCATCGCCCTGTATGTATACGTATCAATGACGTCCACCGTAGAATAAAGCATGGAGTTGTCCCCGATCAACGCATAGAACATTCCAAAATCTCCGTAGAAAATTCTTCCTATGTTAAATAATGTCATCAAGATAACCGTCGGACGCAGGATCGGCAGCGTCATATATCTGATCTTCTGCCACTTTGTAGCTCCGTCAATCTCAGCCGCCTCCATGATTCCAGGATCAATCCCTGTAATTGTAGCCAGATAGACTATTGCGCCGTACCCCGACGCCTGCCATACCTTTAAAACTACCATAATGATCGGCCATACCCATGCCTCCTGATAAAAATTGATCTGAATCCCCATGCCTTCCAGCAAATTCGTCAGGATGCCGTTATCCGTACTGATTACTGCATTGTTCAAAAACAAAGACACAATCGTCCATGATATGAAGTAAGGAAGCAGTGACAGCGTCTGTGTGATCTTCTTATACTTTTTGGCTGTAATCTCACTGAACACCACTGCAAGGACTACGGATACAAATGTCGATGCTATAATAAAGATTACATTCAGCCACAGCGTATTGACTGCCGCCTTGCTTAATCCAGGCCAGATACTGCCATTAAAGAAAAACCTGAAATTATTCAATCCGCAGAAGCTGCTCCCGAATATTCCGTCTTTTACATTAAAATTCTGAAATGCGATAACCAGCCCCAGCATCGGTATGTAGGAAAAAATAAAAATCTGAAGGATTCCCGGAACCGTCATTCCATATAGGAAGCCATGCTTTTTAATTTCCTGAAAGAAACCGTTCTTTTTCTTTACCCGTTGCATTTTATTACCTCTCTTCCTCTTTCTTTATACTTATCATAGCAGTTTCAGATTTTTTTCAAATGCTGCTTTTCAAGAAAAAAGTGCAGGTTTTCAAGACGTTTTTTGCCCGTACATAAAAGGAGCCGGATATCCGACTCCCATAAATGTCCTGTATTATTTTGTATTTCCTGTTACTTTTCTGTCAGTTTTCTTTTATACTCTGCCGGGCTGCAGCCGTAATATTCTCTGAATTTCTCCGTAAACTGCCTTGTATTCTGATAGCCGACCTTTTCCGCAATTTCATAGGTTCTGAGATCTGTCGTAATCACAAGCCGTTTTGCCTCATCCATACGGAGACCTGTCAAAAAGCTTTTGAAATTCCGGCCCGTTGTTTTCTTAAACAATGCCCCGAAATATACCGAATTTACACAGGCCATTTCCGCCATTTTCCGCATATTGATATCTTCCTCAAAATGTGCCTTCATATAATTGACTACCTGTGCAATGGCCGGATTCTCCCAAAGAACCGCACGGCTGGCAATCTGATTGGTAAGCAAACCGTAATAGTCCAGAAACTCCTGCTTCAGTTCATCATAAGTAATGGAAGCACGCATTTTTTCCATAAATTCAATCTGCCTTTTTTCATCTTCTCCAAAAGCGGCGCCATATGCCTTTAGGTCGTCATTGAGTGTTCCAGAAAAAAGAATACAACGGTTAATCACAGCATAGCGGTTTCCGTAATGAAGATTTTTGATTAATTCAATACATTCTTCAAACTTCTCCGTTACTTCCGGCCTCCGGGTTACAAGCATTTCCCGGATCTCTTTTTTCAACCGTTCGTAATCTTCAAAGGAATCTGTGAATTTCTTATGGATATCGTCTGCGCAGATCACTTTCCTGTCTAAAAAATACCGCATCTCATATGCAAATTTTGCCGATTTATACATATAACCCAAATCGGACGCTTTTTCCGAAAACGATCCCACGCCGGATCGAAGTTCTGTTTTCATCTCCTGCTCCACCAAATCCAACACCGGCAGCACGTAGTCTGAGAGCAATGTTCCCTTCTCTTTTGGCTCAATCATGCAAAGAATATAAAGGCAGTCCTCTTCCCTTTTCATCGGAACTCCCTTCTTATTATCCCGGAAAAAGTTCTGGATACGGTTAAACACAGAGAATTTAATCAATTCTGCTTTTTTATAATTCTCCACTTCTAGCCGCTTTTTCCGCTTGTCATCAAGATAGAAGCAGATGCCAACAAAGGTTTTCCCTTTGTAATCGATCCCCATATTACAGAAGCTTTCATACAGTTCCTCCGGCGCATATCCATTATCACTGTTCAGTCTTGCAAGCAGTTCCTGAAGTTCATTCTTTTCTTCCCGGAATATTTCCAGCCTTTCCTGATTGCGGAGACGCAGCAGCGCTTTTTTCACGGCTCCCTCCATCGCTTCCCTTAACACCGGCTTCAGAATATAATCCACTGCGCCCAATTGGATCGCTTCCTGCACATATTCAAATTTCTGATATCCACTGATAAAAATCACCTGAGGCTCTATCTGCTCCTGCTTTAAGCGTGCCATGAATTCCAGGCCAGTCATTTCTGGCATACAGATATCTGAAACGACAATGTCCGGCTTTTTCTCTGTCACTTTCTTCCACAGTTCCTTTCCGTCCATCGCTTCATCTATGATGGACAGACCGTATTCTTCCCACGGGATCAGCTTTTTCAATCCTTTTACGATGACAGGCTCATCATCGGCTATGATTACTTTTAACATTTCTCATTCCTCCAGCACCGGCAGTGTATATTCCACAATTGTTCCCAGGTTCTCGCAGCTTGTAATCTGAAATCCGTAGCTATTTCCGTAATTCTTTACAATCCGGTCATACGTATTTTTAATGCCGATTGAGATTGTTTCCCCTTTCCTGCTCCCGATAGTGTCCTTCCCCAGCAGATCTGTGATTTCCTGCACCTTCTCCTCCGGCATCCCCACACCATCATCCATAACAGTGATGCACAGGCATCCGGATCTTCTCAGCACACTGATCCGAACCTTTCCGGCTCCTTTTTTCGGACGCAGCCCATGTTTTACCGCATTTTCAATTGCAGGCTGCAGAATCAGCTTCAACACTTTCAGGTGCAGGCAATCCGCCGGAACATCCATCTCAAGATCATAAAGATTTTCATACCTCACTTTTACAATATAAAAATACTCCCGAATGTTTTCCAGTTCCTCTTTCAGCGTTACCTGATCCGATTCATTTCCAATCAGATACCTGAGCTGTTTGGAAAGACTGTCAATCAATCTGGAGGCTTTTTCCGCGTTTTCTGAAATTGCCGTCATGCGGATTACCTCCAGTGTATTGTACAGATAATGAGGCTTGATCGTGGATTTCAACGCGGCAAGCTCCGCGTCCTTCTGCCGCAGTTCAGCCACATACACCTGATCAATGTACTGCTGCAGATGATCCGCCATCTCGTTAAATCCCTCCCCCAGAACCTGTATTTCATCATGGCTGCGGATGTCTACCCGGGTATCCAGTTCGCCTTTTTGCATCTTTTCCATCGCGTCTTTCAACGTCCTGACCGGACGGCTGGTATAACGGGAAAATCCGTAAAACGCCACAAGAATCAGCACAGCGGCTCCCAGCATCCCGAGAACAAACCTGCCGCTGTCCATATACATTCCTTCGATATTTTGCCTGCTGATACTTGCCAGTACTTTCCAATCGGTATTTTCTACACTGCAATATGCATAAATGCTGTCTTCTGTCCGATATACCCCGCTCTCGCCTTCCAAGGCTTCCAGAATGCCGCTGATGCTCTGGTTTTTCTGTGTCACCTTCTCCGAATCCCTGCTGTATATGACCGTACCGTCTTTTGCGTCTGCCACAACGACCTCGCTGTCCTCCCCCATATCCATTCCCTCTTCCAGAATCTCCAGCTCCGATGGATCGAAATCAACATACAAAGTTCCCATGCGCCTGCTCCCTGCCGTGCGCATCGTTGACACATCCATATAATTCCGCGCCATAGTAAACACCTTTTCTTCGGAATTATAATAATAGTTGCTTTCCGAATGAGTCGGCATGATATAAAGGCTGTTTAAATCTTCCTCCCGCGGTTTCCACTGCGCGTCCAGCACTTTGCGGATATCCATATTCTTTGTGGAATCCCGGCTCACATTATAAATCTTATCATAGATAAACCGGACATTTTGAATGGACCGATCCATATTCATTATGTTGTAAAGAATATTGGTAATCTGGCGTTCCCGTTCTTCTTCCTCCAGCTCTGTATCATCCAACAGCTCATAAAAGTACAGATAATCATCGGAAGTATAATCGTACAAAGACTGCGTAATATCATCATATTTTCCAATCAGGTCGGATACGTTTTTTCCCATGTTCACCGCCATCTGTGACGCGTTGCTTATCATAACCTCCTCCACACTGGATGAAAGCCGCATATAAAGGATCTGTCCGGTCAGCAAAAGCGGAATCAGGCCAATCAGAATAAAAGCAATAAACATTTTTACAAACATGCTGCTATAAATGCGCTTCTTCTCTTCCGGTTTCTTATCCTGCATCCGCAACCGCCCTTTCCCATTCCTGCTGGTATTCTTTTAACATCTCTTCTTTTGTTTTTTCCCCGTCAAGCACTTTCTTCAAACCTGCGCACAAAAAATTCCGGAAACCTTCCGGCGTATCTTCATCCCCGATTTGCATCTCAGGCTTCAGTACTCCACTGCCGACCTCTTCGCTGATTGCTTTTAGCTGCTCATTTTCTACCGGAATTTCCTGTTTTGTCACCGGAAGCGCATTCATCAGGCTGCAGATTTCTCCGTAAATTTCTTCGGAATAAAAAAACTTCAGAAAATTCACTGCAGCGTCATATTTTTTCTCATCGTTTCCGCACTCCGCTGAAATACCCCACCCGGACTGATTGTCGGTAAAGGAATATTTCCGGCCTTCATCATCCGGCATAAAGAACCAGCCAAGCCGTATCTCCGGATTCAGGCTCTGTATCTTCGGGATCTGGTTGCACAGAGAATACAGCATAACGGCATTGCCGTTAGCGATGTACTCGCAGGTCTCAGCATCGCCAGTCATGGCATAGCCGCGGCTGACGTATCCTTTTTCAAACAGTCCAGCGAACCGATCCAGCATTTCCGCCGGTTCCTCTTCCGTCCACGACACCTTCCCCAGTGTGCAATCCTTCTGCCACGATGGGTTCGATGACGTTACACAGGAATTAAAAAAATACCTGCACCAGAACATCAGATGCCAGCTATCGCCTCCCCCTACCACCAGGGGTGTATACTGCCGTTCCTTCAGCGTCTCGCACAGGACTTCAAATTCCTCCCAGGTGGAAGGCGGCGTCAGCCCCAGCGCGTCAAACACATCTTTGTTATAAATCATCCCCTGCTCCAGCCTGACGCCGGGCAGCGTATACACACAGCCGTCAGGAGCCATCCACGTATCTTGCAGAAGGTCTGTCAGCTCATCCGGAAGCGGGCAGAACATACCTTCCTCATATGCCATCCTGATATCCTTTACCTCCACCACATCCCCAAGTTCGCCAACGGCAGTCTGCCGCTTTAAATAGTCGTCGTAAAATCCGCTCTGCGTCCTTGTGGAAGGCTGCAGTCTCACCTCAATCTCCGGGTACTTTTCCATAAATGCGGCGCACACCAGACTCACTGATCTGTTCCATCCGTCGTCCCCCGACGCGAAGGTCACGATCAGTACGGTTTTCTCCTCCGTCTGCGTGTTTTCCACTTCGGCATGCCTATTATAAAAAGCAAAAATTAATGCGAACAAAGCGGCGGCTGTCAGGCATCCCACTGCAATTCTCCTGATACCACGGTTCTTTTTGATGATCCTCCGTAATTTCTCTTTTCCCATTGTCCCACTCCGAATGTTTCATTTACTCTTCTTTTACATCCTAATCTTCTTTTTGCGGTCGTAAGGCATCGTCTCCTGATGCATCGCCTCTTGTATTTCATGATAATTCCATTCTGCGGATTTTGCAATATTTTCTCATTATTCCGTAGAATTATTCGTAACGCAATTCAGCCATAACAGCCAATCCAAGCTGTTATGGCTAATCTATTTCTGATTGTACTATACTTGCAATAATTCTTGATACAATTCCGGCTTCCGTTCCAAAAGCCGCGATTCCCGGCAACGCTTTGCAGCTTTCAGATCCACCTCTCCGATAACCACGTCATCTCCTGTACAATTGCCGGACGACAGTATCCGTCCGTCCGGCGAGATGATCTGGCTCGGACTGCGGAGATCTTGAATATCCATCCAATATGGCACCCCCATCGCGGCGGCAGTATAGATTCCATTCTCATAAGCCCGTGCAGGCCCATAGATCCATTCCCATCCCCACGTTGGACAAAAAATAATATCCGCACCTTTGTGCGCCAGTATCCTTGCTGTCTCCGGAAACTGCATATCCCAGCAAATTGCAAAACCAAACTTTCCATATTCGGTATCTGTCACAGTGAAATCTTCTCCTGCCTTCAGATATGTCTTCTCGTCCCCCGCCAGATGAATTTTCTTGTAACACGCTTTCACCTCACCATCAGGATCAAGCAGAAAAGCACAATTAGAGAGTTCGTTCTCTCCATCTGCATAAAACATTCCCGCAATAAGATATGCCTTCGAATCTTTTGCCGTCTGTAAAAACTTCTCCAAAATATTGTCCTGCGTTTTTTTTATCAGCTTTTTGTAGTCACCCTGATATTGTTTTGGCTGTCCGGCAAAATTGATTGCTTCCGCAGTCACGATTACATCTGCTCCCAGACTCGCGGCCCGTTTCGCCAGCAACAGATTCTTCTCTGTCATCTCTTTTTGGCAGTCCAGAATTTCTGCTTCCGTCCATATATTTTCTCTGTGTTCAAAATCATACAACTTGTTTTGCTTTGTCTGCAGCAATGCGATCTTCATCATTCTTCCCTTTCCTCGAAATCTTTTTCACCAGTATTAATGCACAACAAGCCGTACAGGCAAAGGTATCCGAATATTCATATCAGTTCTACATTCAGGACTGCCGCGCTAAGCGGCGGAATTACAATTCCAGATGGTTCTGTACACCGGAATTCTTTGAGGGAAAGGCGGTTTGGATGTTCCAGATCATTTTCTGTATCCGGTTCTGTATTTCCAAAAAATTTCCCAGAAATCGCTCCTACCGTTTTTCCTTTTATTCCGAAACTTACCGTTACGTCTTCTTTTATATGTCTGTTTACCAGATTCAATACTAATCGTTTTTTTTCTCTGTCATAACTGCAGGAAGCATCCAGATAAGGAACTTCCTTATAATAAGCTCCCTCCCATGTCGGCGACTGTACCCAGATATCCACCGCCTCCAGTCCCTTATTGGGGAGAAATAATTCCTGTACATAAGATACCGCCGTCCGAAAGGACCTACCTCCGCCCGGTTCTACGATCACTGCCGGAAGTACGTTCACAAGCTGTGCCATGTTGCACAGCACCGCGACATCCGCATTTCGGATAAAGATGTTAAAATAGGCCGCCGCCAAAAGTCCGTCTGCTGCAGTATAGTTACAGCAGATGTTCTCATCGGCGCGATACCATGAATTATACTCGTCCAGCGCAATGCCGATGGGTTTCATGTTCCCATGCTTATGCCTGATCAGACGGATATCTTCCCGCATAATCCGGTAAGCGTCCTCTAAAATCTGCATCTGCTCATTCAGATAATAATGTACCTTTTCTGTTCCCATCTTTTCCCATGTCTGCATAATATCATCTTTGTAGTCATGTCCGATATAGTGATGCAGATCAATATAGTCCAGATATTCAAACATACGATCCAGTACTTCCCGGTTCCAATTATCAGACGGATTAGGGAAATATCCGGTTGGTGCGTCATAAATGCCATCCAGTACCGGAAAATGTGCACCACAGCCAATCAGTTTAATTGAGGGATCCGCCTCTTTCATCGCCATTGCAAATTCACGTGCCCGTCTCACATAATCTCCTGCATGATCGAAATATCCAAGCTCCCAGTTTCCGCCAACTTCATTTCCAATACCCCACAGCCTGACTCCATGAGGTTCTTTATGACCATTTTCCCATCGTTGATCCGCATAACGGCTTCCAACTGAACCGTTGCAGTATTCCACCCAGTTTCTTGCCTCTTCCGGGGTTCCGGTTCCCATATTGATACAGATAAACGGTTCGGCACCTATCTTTCTACACCACTTGATATATTCGTCTGTTCCAAACGAATTATCCGGATTATCATAATGCGTTCTGTATCGTGTCTTCGGCCGTTGTTTCTTCGGTCCGATTCCGTCTTCAAAATGATAATACGGCGCATAGCAGCCGCCGGGAAAGCGAACTGAAGTCACTCCCATTTTTTTCGCTGTTTCTATCACGTCCATCCGGAACCCATCCTCATCCGCCGCAGGACTTCCCGGATCATAAACCCCGCCATAGATACATGCGCCAAGATTTTCAATAAAACTCCCGAAAATACCGGCAGATACTTCCGATATCACCCTGTCCGGATTTACAAATACTTCTGCTCTCATCACTTTCCCTCTCCTGCTGTTTCCTACTGCTCTGAAATCAAAACAACACTCCACGGTTTCAGTGTCAGATCCAGATTCAGGATTCCCGTTTCATCCGCTTCCAGCATCTCTTCTTTCAGATTCTCCCCACAGGTTTTCAACGCCGTTTCCTGTTCCCGTGTAAGATTTGACGGACAGCCAAAAGACTCCCATAGTTTTACTACGTTTCCACTTTCCTGATCCAAAATCTCCATTCTGAAAGACGATGACGCTGCTAACTTGGTAATACACATAGAGAGCTCTGCCGTTTCTCCTTGTTTTTGGAATTCTTCAATCGTCCTTCTGTCGGGATATGCTGAGATTGGAACAGATTCTGCGACTTCTTTCGGATAATGATAAAAAAGCGCCCGAAGTTTCCCCTGTTGATTTTTTGTAATTATAGCTCCCTCTGTTTTCCAGATCACTTCTTCTCCCAATTGATTCAGAAAACGATATGCATGATATGCCGGTTTTTTAATCCCTTGCATATTGAGCAGGCCGAATCCTCCGTGAAATGGTTCCGGGCCTGGTCCTTGTTCTTCAAAGATATCGGTAAACACCCAGTAGGAGAGGGAATCTGCCAACCCTTCTGAATCCAGATTGCATTTTATAATGTATACCGCTTCGGCAAGAGAATCATGGCTACAGTCTCTTGACGTCGGACTGGAACTCCATTCCGTCAGATGGATCTCCGCATCTTTATATACACTGGCGTCTAACGTGTTCCTAAGCCATGTCAGGTCATCCTGCAGAGCATTCACATACCGCGACCTGCCTTTCAATCCGGTTCCTTCTCTTTGGTTGTCTACTGCAAAATCTGTCGGATACGGATGTGTGGACACAAAATCAACCGACAAATGCTCTGTCTCACAAAAGCGCAGAAAATCCTCAATCCATGTGCCTTTCCATTCCAGACTCTGCAGATTCTCCACCTGATTCGTCTTATGAGCGCTTACGTCTTCCACTTCTCCGTCAAATCTGGAATCCGGCACAAAATTACTGGTCGCCGGCCCGCCGACACGCAGTCTTTCGCAGATACCTTTTATTGCATTTACCGAAGTCTGATAGAGACGGAAATACTGGGATTTTGTCCCATACCAGAAAGCATGGAGATCCGCTTCGTTCCAGATTTCAAAATACCACTGCTCCACTTCCTCCAGCCCATATCTCTCGATCCAGTGTCTGACCAGATCGGCAAGCAGCCTCCCCCACGCTTCATAATCAACAGGCGGCGTTACATTCGCTCTCCACCAGAATTGGGTTCCGTCTCCGCTTGCCATCGCTTCCGGCATAAATCCGAATTCTACAAATGGCCGGATCTTCATCCCCAACAGCGCATCGAACAGCATATCTATATAGGCGAAATTATAAAATTCCTTTTCCCCTTCTTTTCGATATACGCCCATCTCATCACACAGAAGTCCGTGAAAACGGATATATCGAAATCCACAGTCTCTTACCGTCATTTGCAGCTGTTTCTGCCACACTGCCCTTAATCCCTCACCGGCTCTTCCTGCTCCGATACAGGTATTCCAGTATTTTTTTATCTTCTTTCCATTTTCTTTTGCATTTACTCTGATCGTTTCCATCGTTGATGCCTTCTTTCTATTCTGATCTTTTCTTATCATAGCATTTCCTCACCAGCAGAAAAGTCAGAAATTCAAGAAAAATCTGCTGAAAATCGTGTTTTTCCTGCACAGCAGCTCAAATTGGCAAAATCTGAATCCGGTAATATATAAGTGGCCTAATGTGAGAAAGAACCTTATGGATATTGGCGCTTTTATAATTCTGATTATTGTTTCTTTACTTCAGGAAAAATGGAGAAAATAGATAATGACTATATATATTGTTTTTGAAAACTGAATTATAGAATAAAATCACCTAAACGGACGATAACCCAGAATGCTACCGTCCGTTTTTGCCTTTTGCAAATGTACAACTACCTCACAGCGGCAGGCATGAGCAGAAAGCAGGTTACAAGGCTTCCAACTCAATAACAGCAAAATATGCAAATCTTAAAAAATCTTAAAAAAATCAGTTTTTATTGTTTTGAAATAAAGCAACCGTTTTTTTCTCCCCTTCCGGTGCAAGAAGGCATTTTTCGTGAATCAGGCAGCTCTCCTTTGTCTCCATATCCGCCCTCTCCAGACAAAGCACGCTGCTGATTTTTTCTGCAAACTCATTTTTCCATATATTCCCGTTTTCACTTCCCAAGCCATCTGAATAGGCAATCAATATCATTGCACAACCGGTATGCTTCGCAATCCCCTCCAGCTTATGCAGGATCGGATAAATCAGCTCCGGTTCATCCCCATAAACCTCATATTCCAGATATTCCTGAATAGGATCAACAATCATCACATGAATATTAAAGTCTTCAATCAGTTTTTCTATACTTTCATCTGCCAGAGTAAAGGGAAGCATGTCATTGACAGCTAATATTCTGGACAGATCCGCGCCGGATTCTATAAGCCTGGGTCCTACCATGTCGGAAAGATCATCATCCGCACTGAAATAAAGCACATTTCCCGTTGGGTGTTCCTCCATCCCTTCCAGATTCTTCTGACTTGTAAATGCTGCCATGAGCTGACAGGCAAACATGGTTTTTCCGGAATCCGGCGCACCATGGATAACCGTAATCTTTCCAGACGGTATATACGGATACCAAAGCCTGTTTAAAGGCTGTTCTTTTACTTCACTCATATTTGTTACTTCCCTGCTCTTTTCTTTTAATTGAAACATCATAATCTCCCTTCTTTTAAATCCGCCGCTTTTCTGCGGTCTTTGTTCCGTTCCATATGTCCCCGCGGGAACCGTGTTCATCTCTCCTGCATCTAATAGCCCCGGCAAGCTTTTTAAAATTACATCTGTCTTTCCGGTCTGCGAAAAAAACGGGTGCCATCACAGCACCCGTAACTTCCCGATAATCTTATTTTTTAGATACCAGACCTTCCCTGCCTGGCCGCAGGGATCTGTCTGGTATCTGTTTCTATCTTTAGAATAATCTTCTCTTTGTTTTTCTCGCCCTGTTTCTTCTCCTGTGTCTGCTTCTGATGTATTCCGTCTGTTTCGGCTGCTGCAGAAGTTCCTGCCAGAATGAGCGCAGTGCTGCACAAAGCAAAAGTCAGCGAACTCGCAACGCGCCCTTTTCTATGATTCTTTTCCCAACTATCTTTCCCCCTTCATGACCTGATATATGTTCTGGTTTCCATAGAAAACTGTCTTTTCCAACCACGCCGCATCCTTGCTTTCTGCGGCTGATCCCGGACAGACAAAAAGGAACCTGCAATGCAGATTCCTTTTTGTCCGGCCACAACCATCCTGTGACAGATAAATCTCTTTCATTCATTCCGTTTTCTTAATAAAACAGTTTTGTATACTCTGTCTGAGTATCCGCAATATGGTATACATATACTGTTTTATCAATTTTCCTGTAAATGGCAACATGTTTTTTACAAATTACCATGCGGTATCCCTGTTCATTCAGCCACGTATCTGGTATCATTGATCCAAAATCCAGGAACTGCTCCAAGCGTTCAATAACATCCAGGATATGATCGCTGACTTTAACCGCAGTTTCTACATCAAACTGTACCGCATACCAATCCTCAATCCTTTTTAAATCTTCCCACGCGGTCGGAAGAATCTCTACCCTATATGCCATTTAGTCTTTCCCTCAGTTTTTCCCTCGCTTCGGAAACAGTTAACGTCGGCTCCCCGGCAATGCGTTCCTGTTCTGCCTGCAATACTTTTGCCCGCAGTTCCAATATCTGCTCCCGCTTTTCAAAAGCTTCTATACTCATGACTACTACATCACCTTCTCCGTTCTTGGTAATGTAAATAGGTTCCTTGGTTTCTTTGGCAAGGTTAGAGATTGCTGTATAGTCATTTCTTAAAGCTGCAGATGCTTTTATAATCATCTCGTCACCTCCATATATCTTTTTTTTGATATAATTATATCATTATTCATCTATATTGTAAAGGCAATAGAATCACGCAGCACGACAAACGCATGAATGATTCCTATCGTCCAATTTCTGTTTTTCTTATTTTTTTAAGATTCCAATACTTCTTCCAAATGCTTGATTGGACGCAATCCAATTACATATCTCTTTTTTCTCATGGATAATTTATGTCTTGACACCTCTGCTGTCTTCAGTATACTTAAACTCCATTTCCTGATAATATTCAGGTTCTGTGCCGCCATCTTATCAATCGTTGTGTTTGCATCTTCCCGGAATGTCACATCCAAATGCCAGTGCATACTCTCTATACTCCAATGACCTCTTACCGCCCGGCTTACTGTTTCTATTTCTTCCTTCAGACTGCTGATAAAATACCGGTATTCTATCAGCCGCTTCCCTTCTTTTTCCAATGTCTTCCGTTCCATTATGATACTTTTCAGACCTTTCCAGGCTTTCTTCTGGCTTAGCCATTTTATTTTTTCCGTCTGGTAATACTCCCTTGTTTCAATCTGTCCATGTGCTTTTTCCTGTGTTTTCTTATAAATTCCCCTTTCCTTTATCTCCTTCCGGAACTCCGGGTCTTCAAAATATTCTCTTACATCCTCATATAATGTTCCCTGGTTTGCTTTTAACGAAAGAACATAATCTGCCCTCTTATTCCTTATCTTTTCTGCTATCGCTGTCTGGGTCCCCATTGCATCTATGGTTACAATCTGCCCTTTTACCTGTATTTTCTCCAGTAACTCAGGAATGGCTGTTATCTCATTGCTCTTTTCCCCGACAGCCTTCTGCCCAAGGCAGTACCCGTCTTCCTTACTCCACGCGGAAACAATATGGCCGGGTTTCTCTCCATTCCTCTTATTGGAACGCATGGTTTTACCATCAATACATATGATTTTTTTCAGCAGTTCCCCTTCGTTCCTGTTTAACCGCTCCTGCCATTTCCCATAAAGCTGCTGCAGAATCTCCGGTGACACCATTCCCATAACCCGCCGCAGGGTATCATGCGATGGCGGACCATTTTTCAGTTCAATGTACTTACGCAAATAATCCTGATAATCCTCAGCAAACAGGGCCATTTCTACCCAGTCATCTGCATTTGCAAGAGTCGCAAACAGCACAATTACCAGGATATCCTTTAACGTATGCCGGACTTTGCTTTGTTGGCGGCTGTCTTCAATATATTCCATCCATTCTAATAATTCCTGCATATCTTCACTCCCCTTTTCTTTTATTTTAACAGAAAAGAGGCGTGTTCACAATTTGTTTACTCATGCGTTTGTCGTGATCACGCAGCTTTCCGTTTCTTTTCCATAGTATCTCTTAAGATCCAATCATCAATCCCTTTATAGGCTCCATTCCACAATCCATCTTCTCCCACATCCCACGTCATGCGGCAGCATCGAAGGTCTAGCTCCCGGCAGATTTCATAAAGCTTCAGGCATCTCTGGCGTATCGAATCCCGTTTCTGCTGCTGTCATAATGTGAAACAACTTCAAATACATAATTTGAGTTAAAAAACCCCCTCTTTCAGCAAATCTGCTTCCAGAGGGGAATCTCAGACTTCTATCAATAACCACTTAACCTAAAATATCCTGGAACATTTCACACATCTGTTCCGGCTCTACACATGGAATATCGCTTTCTGAAAAATCTGCAACATTGCGTGTTACAATATAATCTGCATGATATTCTTTTGCACACTCCATTTGCAGGCAATCTTCGAAATCATCAAATTCATCATTTTTCAATGCATTTTGAATTTTGCCTGTATCCACGCACTCTACATCAAATAATGTACATACGGCAAACAGTATTTCTTTTCTCTCTGCTATGGTATATACCTTGCGTAAGATAAAAAACATATTAGAAACTGTATGTGCCGCAATGCACCCGGATATCTTCCGCTTTTCACAGGCTGCCACAATCTTTCTTGCTGACTCAGAATATGGCTCGCGGTTTAGTATATAATCTAAAACAACATTTGTATCAATCAACACCCGCATTCCCATATTTCTCCTCACGATAAGATGCTAACTCCTCCTTGTAATCTAAATCAACCACATCCGTTTTTCTTAGCCGCTCTAATGTTTGAAAGGCCTTTGTTCTCCGCTCATCATCCTGCCCATACAGCCCGGCTACTCCTTCCATGATCTGTATAATAAATACTAATTTGTCTTCTGGAATTTCATTTAATAGTGTTATTGCATCCTGTCTCAGCTTTGTCATTATCATCGCCCCTTCCTCTGACTTAATATTGACTATGCTTCTTTATTTTATCATACTCTGCGGCTAAAGTCATTTTCTTTTTTCTCAATATCAGCTTTGACGAGCAAAATATATTTTGTTTATATAAAGAGCGTCTTTTTGGCTTTTTTACTCATTGCATCTGGCTGTTCGTTCTCAAAAAGCCGAAACTTCCCCTCTTTTTCCCTTTATGCACCCTTCTTTTCCCCTTATCTTCCCTCATCACTTCCTTTCGTTAGTTGTACACAAATCTCACTTGTATTTTTTTCTCCAATTCTGATTCATCCTCTTTTATCCGTCTGTTTTTTCACGCATTGAGCAGGAGCCGGTGCTTTTGCTTCCTGCTCTGCTTTACTTTTTCCCACAACATCTCCCAGGCTTCTATGATTTGTGCAATCATGTGCCCAATCTGTATCAGATAATAATGGTTCTTCATCCCCTGGTAATCATGGCTGAACCGGTGTTCCAGATAATACCCTTGTTTTTTCTGTGCGTTGAATCCTTCATTTTCTATTTTCCATCTCCATCTTCCTCGTTCCGCTGTTTCTTTTACATTTCTCCCCGTGATACTCAGATCCGTTACAAACAAAAACTTCTTTTTCTCTTCCACGGTCTCGTATTCCACTACGTTGATGCTTTCTCCTCGGTAATCAATCCCTGTAACATAGTCATATACTCCTTCCGGCTTTTCCTGCAGGTTCTTTTCCTGCTTTTTTAATACCTGATACTCCTGGTTAATACTGGGGATGCTCCCTTCCTTATATCGTAAAATATATTTCCATTTCTTCCTGCGGCATTCTTTAAAAAATCCTTCACTCGCATACAAGCTGTCCCCGCAGATACAGATCTGCAGCATCGGGAATTCCTGTTTCAAACGCTCCATCAGCCGTTTTGCACCTTCCTGCTCACAGTCCTGCTTCTCCACTTCCCGCTTTTCATTCTCGATAAACCCTGTCAGAATGCTCACCTGAATCTTTTCGTGAAGAATGACCTTTGCTTCCAATACATAATAGTAATACTCCGTATATTCTCCCTCAGTTCCTTTCTTCTTTCGACAGAACAAGCTGTGTTCTCCCAGATCTTTTCTGCTCCGATACAACTGTGTCCCATCTATAATAATCTGCCAGTATTTTCCTCGAAGCCGCGCATCCTCGAAAGCTCTGCTCCGGATCAGCCTGTATACCAGCCGACATACAACTTTCTGTAATTCATCCGATGAAAACCGTTTCAGATAATTGTTGATCGTTTCCCAATAAGGCAGCTCCTTTAGTTCTTCTCCGCACAACACCCCAATATTTTCAATTACAGTTTCATCATTAAATTCTCCGCTTGTACTCCTCATGCTGTTGATATAAAATCCCATCTTTGACAGTTGAGAAGGCTAAAACACCTCGCAAACCCAGTGTTTATGCTGGTTGCAAGGTGTTTTGCTCTTGTTTTGAAGTATGGTATTTTATTTTCTCCCTTTACTTTTTTTCTGGATTGTTTTCATTTGGCTTTTTGTAATGAATTGAAAGTCTGTTTCAAAACCACATGCTTCGTGTAAGGCATCGGTTAGTTTGTCCCGTGTATAAAGTGGCATGAACCCCTGTTCCTGTACATCAGCAAAATTCATGGATTTCAGTTTGTCCAGGATTGTTTCACAGGTATAGGCATTTCCCAAACTTTTTTCAAGGTAACGGTATATGACTAATGCAAGAAAACAGATCAGGAAATGTGCTTTGATACGCACATCGTCATGAAGAAATACAGGTCTTGCTTCAAAATCTGTTTTCATGATGCGGAAACATTCTTCGATTTCCCAACGGCCCTCGCTTACTTTTAAAATATCTTTTACGTCATCATCTAACAAATCTGTAGTTACAGCGTACATTCCATCATAGAGCGCTTCGGTTTCTATTTTATCTGTATCCAGATAATTCTTGATTTTAGCAGCTTCTCCTTCTTCTGTAACTGCAATCTTACCTATAAATCGTGCGGGATCGTTCGGGTTTCTGCGTTCTTTTTTTACTTTCCCGGAATGGAGCATTTTTTCGGCACGCTCTACCTGTGCGTCACGTATTGCTTTCTGATATTTTGCATATTTAGGAGAGTAAGTGACAATGAGACGCTGGTGCAGTGAATGAGGGGTATATGGTTCATCCTTATAATACAGGCCGGCATCATCCTCTGTAAGTCTGGAAAGATCTGCCGGAGAATCATCGGAAACACGTTTAAAGCCAGTTTTGTCCAGTGCCCATTTCCTGTCATCTTTATTCAGCTTTTTGATGGACTGGGTAACAATAAAAGCTCTCTGGCCTGCATGGTTTATTCTTTTAATGGCTTCTGAACCAAGTCCGGCATCACTGCAGTAAATAAATTTTGTACAACCAAAGTCCTGGAGGACTTTTTCTTCCAGAGGTTTTAGTGATGTTTGTTCATTCGCATTTCCGGGAAAAAGGGAAAAAGCAAGAGGAATTCCAGCTCCGTCCATAAACATCCCCATTTGAATGATTGGATTAGGCCGGTGTTCTTTTCCTTTCCCGTATTTTCTCTCCCCATCTTCCTGCTCGATCTCAAAGAAATAGTTTGTACAGTCATAATAAAGTATCTTATCATCTCGTTTTCCGAGAAGATGACTGTTTTTATAAACTTCAGACTGGATGAAATCGCATTCATTTCCCAGGACATCAAGAGCCCGGTATATATCATGTAATTGATAAGAAGGTTTTTCCAGGAATTCAGAAGCTATCTTAAAAGAAGAACGCTTACTTGCTGGTTCCAGAACCCTGGCATAGATCAGATCGGAAAGGATGGCATTGATATCATACTTAAATTTATATTTATCTCTGAGCTTTCGGCAAGTCTTATCAAGCTGGATACGATAGTAAAAGGCTTGTGGAAAAAGATATCCTCCGCGGTAAAAGACCTGCTGACTATAATCCAGCTTCTGGTCAGAGTGAAAAGTTATCTGAACCGACTTGGCCTGCTGTTCTTCTTTGTATCTGAGTGTTTCCAGTCTGGCTTCCTCTCTGGCCCATTTCATGACATCATCGCGGGTAGGACCGTGTTCTGGAAGAAGTTCTTTCAAGGTTCCGAGTTTTCGAATAATAACAGAAGTGCTAACACCTTTGTTATTGACGTAACCTTTCGTAATATAAAATGATTCCGAATTTTTTGATTTTGATGTTGTAACTCTCATATAAAAACCCTCCTGGCCCTTATTATACAATACATTGCAATAAAATACAATATAATAAAACAAAAAAGTTGACACAAAAAACGCAGGCTTTATGCGGCCTGCAGAGGATTTTTCGATTATTCAATTGTCAAACTCCCGTAATTGTTGATCGTTTCCCAATAAGGCAGCTCCTTTAGTTCTTCTCCGCACAACACCCCAATATTTTCAATTACAGTTTCATCATTAAATTCTCCGCTTGTACTCCTCATGCTGTTGATATAAAATATAGATGACAGGATCCGTGTCATCAGTAAGACATGGTTGCTATAGATAATATAGCTTTGGTGCCTTGGATCCTCCACCTGCTTTAACAAGGATAAAAGTTCCGGGAAAAAGTGGCGGATCACCTTTACCAATTCACAGGCAAGGTTAAACCGTGCCAGGTGTTCCCTTGATTCTTTTCTCATGATTTTTTCTTTTGTTTTTGCTGGAAAAACCTCCCTTCTTTCGGGCTTGCGAAGAAAAAAGTTTTCGAGCTAACTTTATTATCTCGCAATTCTCCTGAAAAAGGGAGGTTTTTATTAATAATTATTTTTGCTCGTCAGAGCTGGTATCAAGATAAAACTCGTTCTGTAAAACAAAAACAATTAGATAATGGAAGCTCAAGAGCCGGTAACGGCTACTGGTACTTTTCAGAACCTAAATTCCGTTCTTATCGAGTAATTGATATTGACAATGAATTAACGGAACTGTTAGGAAAAGAAATTGAAAAACAAGATAGAGCACGTACTTATTATGGTAATTTTTATAAACACTATTACGTTGAAGTACCATTGATATATGGAGGAAAAAGACCAGAAAAGTTTCCGCCTGCCATGAACCGACTCTCGGACAATTTAGGGAGCGTAGAAATACAGCCGTTACTGGTTAGAGAAAATGGAGAATATATTGCGCCACGTACTATGCAACATACTTCATCTGTAATCCATCATAAAATGAATTTCCCTGAGTTTGATTTCCATAGTCTACGCCATACGCACGCTACAATGTTACAAGAAAACGGAGCTGATATGGTTTACATACAAAGACGATTAGGACATGTAAATCTTTCTACTACAAATATATACACGGATCATTTAACAGAAACAATTCAAACACGCAGCTTTGCAATTTTAAATAGCATGTATGACTAATATACTAAAATATTCTGCCTGCCGCAAAGCCAAATCATATCAAAAAAGTCAACATATTTTTGGTCAACATTGAAAATGAATGTTGACCAAATGTTGACTTTTTTCAAATCTAACCCAATTTTCCATTGAAAATCGCGATTATCAGCTGAAAAATCGAGTAGGAGGAATTTCTCTTAAATGAGAAATTCCGACCTCTCACACCACCGTGCGTACCGTTCGGTACACGGCGGTTCAATCAACTTAACAAGTGACACACCTCTCGGTGTAGTAATCCAGCATTGAGACTAATCCAAATGAGGTTAGTCTCTTTGTACTTATAGCTTTCTGTATCCAGCCATTGTGTGCGAGACGAGCGTATTTATCGCCACAATAAGCGATATTGTATGCCGCCCATCTTGGTACATCAAGTTTCATCAGATTCTTTGCTCTGTTCTGGGGAGTTTTCCAGTGTTTCCATATACACATGCGCAATCTATATCTGATGTTTCCGTCCAGTTCTCTACAGAGCGTTTTCATGCTTCCTATCCTGAAGTAGTTTATCCATCCTCTGATGAGTTGGTTGAGTTTCTCCACCTTATAGCTGTTGCTAACGCCCCAGCTACGGCAGGTGAGTTCTTTCATCTTCTTCTTAAATTTCTCAGCTGATTTTGCATGTGGTTTAGCCTTGTATTGGTGTGCCATTGGGTCATAGTAGAATCCGAATCCAAGGTATTTTAACCCTTGTGGTCTGTCTGCTTTGCTCTTGGTCATGTTGACCTTGAGTCCCAGTTTCTCTTCGATGAAACGTGATATATTTCTCATCACCCGCTTTGCAGACATTTCGCTTCCTACCATGATAATGCAGTCATCCGCATATCTTACAAAGTTCAACCCTCGCTTTTCCATTTCCTTATCGAGTTCATTGAGCATGATGTTTGCTAACAGCGGAGAAAGATTTCCTCCTTGTGGTGTTCCCACAACTGATTCCCTGTACTCATCATCTATCATGATTCCGCTTACAAGATATTTCCTTACAATAGAGATAACATCTC
Source organism: Marvinbryantia formatexigens DSM 14469 (assembly GCF_025148285.1). NCBI lineage: Bacteria > Bacillati > Bacillota > Clostridia > Lachnospirales > Lachnospiraceae > Marvinbryantia > Marvinbryantia formatexigens. Next base: position 544,077 of record NZ_CP102268.1, read on the forward strand.
CATCTTTGATTGTTCTGCCAATTAAAGTCATTAACTTGTCATGGTTTACTGTGTCAAAGAACTTTTCCAGGTCAATATCTACAATCCAGTCATTTCCGTCATTCATCATGTCGAGTGCCGCAAGGATTGCCTGCTGTGCACATCTGTTTGGTCTAAATCCATAACTGTGGTCATGAAACTGTTCTTCATAGATTGGTGTTAACACTTGTGCTATGGCTTGTTGTACAAATCTGTCTGTTACTGTTGGTACTCCCAGATTTCTGACACCGCCATCCGTCTTTGGTATCTCCACTCTTCGTACTGGCTGAGGCTTATATTTCCTTGTCCTCAGCTGTTCCTTGATGATTTCGCCGTTCTTTGCAAGGTGCTCCTTAAGTTCCGTGTACTTCATTCCGTCCACTCCCTCTGCACCTTTGTTTCGTACGACTTGCAGGTACGCTCTGTTGAGATTATCTCTGGATAATATCTGCTCCATTAGACTACTTGTGTCCATGCGTTCTTTCCTTTCCGTCTCGCTTGATTTGACCATCTTTTCCCCGATTGGTTACGGCGGATGTCTGTCTCTTCTGCAACACGAGACCTACTCAAACTGATTGATTGTTCGCCCCTTCGCTCCATCTCCATTACTGAGACTTCCTCACTACTATGGACTCTGCTGACTTCTCACAGTTCGTTGTTACTAGGCTGATGGAACCTCTGTGAGACCTCCACGCTTAAGGTGCACGCTCTTTCTCTCCATATATCCGCCGCATTTACTCTGCTACTACTAACGTGATAGTTATTAGACTTCGTTGCTTTCTGCCAGCTTATCTCTCGTAGCCTAGCCTTATATGCGATTTCTGTCCGTCGGACCAGAGATTTGCCTACAGCTTCCTTCAGATTCCACCTCACGATGGACACCCTTGCTGTTCAGCTATACATTTTCCACTATCCGGGCATGTTCGGGACTTGCACCCGTTAGAGCGCGCCCATGACGCGCAAACAGAAAGGAGCCTTCGGGACCTGCCCGAAAGCTCCAAACCCTTGATTTTAAAGGATTTTTTAATTAAAATTTGCCTGCTTTTGCAGCTTCCTCAATGCTTACCGCAACCGCAACCGTCATACCAACCATCGGGTTGTTTCCTGCGCCGATCAGACCCATCATTTCTACGTGAGCCGGTACGGAGGAAGAACCTGCAAACTGTGCGTCGGAGTGCATACGCCCAAGGGTATCTGTCATACCGTAGGAAGCCGGACCTGCTGCCATGTTATCCGGGTGGAGGGTACGTCCTGTGCCGCCGCCGGATGCTACGGAGAAGTATTTCTTGCCTTTTTCGTTGCATTCCTTCTTGTAGGTACCTGCAACCGGATGCTGGAAACGTGTCGGGTTGGTGGAATTTCCGGTGATGGAAACGTCAACGCCCTCTTTCCACATGATGGCAACGCCTTCCGGAACGCTGTTAGCGCCGTAGCAGTTTACCTTTGCGCGGAGACCATCGGAATAGGACTTGCGGAATACTTCCTTTACTTCGTTGGTATACGGGTCGTACTCTGTCTCAACATAGGTAAAGCCGTTGATACGGGAGATGATCTGTGCAGCGTCTTTTCCAAGACCGTTCAGGATAACGCGGAGCGGTTTCTGGCGAACCTTGTTTGCCTTCTCAGCGATACCGATTGCACCCTCTGCCGCTGCGAAGGACTCGTGGCCTGCCAGGAATGCGAAGCACTCGGTCTCTTCTTCCAGAAGCATCTTGCCCAGGTTTCCATGACCAAGACCTACCTTACGGGTATCTGCAACAGAGCCCGGAATACAGAAAGCCTGCAGACCTTCTCCGATTGCTGCTGCCGCATCCGCCGCTTTTCTGCAGCCCTTCTTGATTGCGATCGCAGCGCCTACCGTGTATGCCCAGCATGCATTTTCAAAACAGATCGGCTGGATGCCTTTAATCTGGTCGTAAACGTTCAGACCGGCATCCTTTGTGATTTTTTCCGCCTCTTCGATAGAAGCAATTCCATAACTGTTCAGAACGGAATTGATTTTGTCAATTCGTCTCTCATATGATTCAAATAAAGCCATTTCCTGTTACCTCCTCTATTATTCTTTTCTCGGATCAATGATTTTAACTGCATCCGCCACACGGCCATACTGACCTTTTGCTTTTTCCCATGCAGTATTCGGGTCGTCGCCTTTTTTGATGAAGTCTGTCATCTTGCCAAGGCTCACGAACTGATAACCGATAATCTCGTCATCAGCATCGAGTGCAATACCCGTAACATAACCCTCTGCCATTTCCAGGTAACGGGGACCTTTTTTCAATGTTCCATACATGGTACCAACCTGGGAGCGCAGACCCTTTCCAAGGTCCTCCAGACCAGCGCCTACTGCAAGACCATCCTCGGAGAATGCGGACTGGGAACGTCCGTACACGATCTGCAGGAACAGCTCTCTCATTGCAGTGTTGATTGCATCACATACAAGGTCTGTGTTCAGTGCTTCCAGAACGGTAAGACCCGGCAGGATCTCGGCTGCCATAGCCGCAGAGTGTGTCATACCGGAACATCCGATCGTCTCAACCAGTGCTTCCTGGATAACGCCCTCTTTTACATTCAGGGAAAGCTTGCATGCACCCTGCTGCGGTGCACACCAGCCTACACCATGTGTAAAGCCGGAAATATCCTTAATTTCTTTTGCCTGTACCCATTTTGCTTCTTCCGGAATGGGCGCCGCACCGTGATGAACGCCCTGTGCAACTGGACACATTTCTTCTACTTCGCGTGAATAAATCATTTTTAGACTCCTTTCAATAATAAATGTCTTTCTATGTACACCGGCTATCTGCTGTATCCGGTTTGTACCTCGTTCATATTTTCTCATAAAACGCCAAAATAGTCTAGCATTTTTTACGAAAATACCAGACTATTTACTTGCAAAAACTTCCACCGACCCCACTCCGTTATTTACCGCGACGGAATGATTGTTTACATAAATATCAATATGCTTTCCGTCCACGCCGCTTCCCGTGTCTTCCACACAGTATTCGTGGCCATTGATATAGATGTGGGTGCCAAGCGGAAGGACCTCCGGGTCTGCGGCAACCGTCCAGTCCGCTACCGGATAAGCCCCGCTCGCCGTCGGTCCGCCGGACCACCAGCCGCAGCAAAGCTCGCACGCGCAGTAATAAGTGACGGTAAACACACCCAGCGATTCTCCGATATTCTGTGCTCCCTCCGGCACGATATCGGAAAGATATTCGTTGCTCACAAAGCCTGATATCCCGCTCTCCATCTGCACACGGCTCCAGCCATTGTCGCAGACGCCGGTCACCTGCACCTTTGTATACTGCGCAAGCTTGCCCACTTCCTCATATTCCGTGCCCGGCAGCGCCCGCACGGTCAGTACATCCGTGGTGTAGGACAGCTTCTGAATGGCAATCTCCTGCACGTTCTGCTGCTCCAGCTCCTCCACCGGTTCCTCCAGCGGCTCTTCCCCTTCGCTCATAATACTGAGCATCGCCGCACTGTAATCCGCATCAATAATCTCCTGCCCGCTTACCGGCACCGCCGTGATAAGACAGACCAGAGCGCAGAGCCCTGCCATTTTTTGTTTTGCTCTCATCATAAACTCCTCCCAAAATACATTTTTCTATCCATGCATCCCGCAATTACGATGACAGTCCCGCCTTTTCCCGCACCCGCGCGCATCCCGCCGGAGCAGTTTCGCCTGCCCTTTGGAATTTCCCGCGCAGAAAAAGACGGAGTACCCCTTTGAATACTCCGCCCCTTTGATGTACCTATCATACCATAATCTTCCAGTTTTGACAAGTACGACTTTTTGTATTACAGTTAACACCTAAACAGTAACACTTGATTTATTCTGTTGCCTGTTTCAGAAAAATGCGCTATAATCATCCTGTTATGATTACGAAAATATATCCCATTGAACTAAATTTAAACGGCACGGCGTTCCAGGATTACAATAAATCCGGTCTGCTCTTTTTTGATATCGAAACTACCGGGCTTTCCGCGCGCAGCTCCTCCCTGTATCTGATCGGGGCTGTCAGCTTCGCGTCGGATGGCTGGCAGCTTATCCAGTGGTTTGCCGAAACTCCGGCGGAGGAGGAGCAGGTTCTGACTGCGTTTCTTACCTTTGCGCGGAAATTTTCCCAGGTAATCCATTTTAACGGCGACCGCTTCGATATCCCCTATCTGCAGGAGAAATGCCGCGCCTACCAGCTCGCGGACACCTTTTCCACGCTTGTCAGCCGCGACCTTTACCGCATGATGCGCCCGCTGAAAAACCTGCTGTCCCTGTCCTCCCTGAAGCAGAAAAACCTGGAGGAATTTCTGGATATCCGCCGTGAGGACCGCTACAGCGGCGGCGAGCTGATCGACGTCTACTATCAGTATGCCGCTGCCCCCTCGCAGGATTTTCTGAAGCTGCTCCTGCTGCATAATTATGAGGATCTGCTCGGTATGCTCTCTATTCTTCCGCTGCTTTCCTATCTGCCGGTCCTAAGCGGCAGCTTCGGCATCGCGGGCGGACATATCGAGGACAGCACTCTGATTGTGGAAACCTGGTACCCGGTCGAGCTGCCAAAGCCGTTCTCTTACCGGGGCGAGCTTTTTTACATAAGCGGCGCCCATTCCCGCCTCGCCTTTCAGATACAGGGCGTGCAGGGCTCCCTGAAGCACTTTTTTGCGGACTACAAGAATTACTATTATCTTCCGCTGGAGGATACCGCCGTCCACAAAAGCATTGCCGCTTACGTAGACAAAGATTACCGCCAGCCCGCCACCGCCGCAACCTGCTTTACAAAAAAAGAAGGCTTCTTTCTGCCACAGCGCACCGCTCTGTTTACGCCGGTATTTAAAGAAACCTACAAAGACACGATATCTTATTTTCAGTGTACGGAAAAATTTCTGCAAGACAAAGATCAGATGCTCGATTATCTGCGGCATCTGATTGCGGATATCTGAATCTCACGTCTAAAAAAATCCCCCGCAGTTTCGCTGCAGGGGATTTTATCTGACTGTTTTTATTCTGCGTCTTCTTCTGCCGGTGCTTCCTCTTTTGCGGAAGTATTCTCCAGCGCCTTCATGCTGAGGCTGATTTTCTTCTCTTCTTCATTGAAGTCCACAACCTTCGCCTCAATCTGCTGTCCAACCTTCAGAACATCCGACGGCTTGTCTACATGCTCGTGAGAAATCTGGGATACGTGAAGCAGCGCGTCCACGCCCGGCTCCAGCTCTACGAAAGCACCGAAGTCTGTCATTCTCGCCACACGGCCTGTGACAATGTTTCCAGCCGCATATTTTTCTGCTGCGGTCAGCCACGGATTCTCATCCTCAAATTTCAGACTGAGCGCAATCTTGTTTCCATTAATATCCTTCAGAAGGACCTTCAGCTTATCGCCTACGTTGAAGAGCTTTCTCGGATTGTCAACTCTTCCCCAGGACATTTCGGAAATATGAAGCAGACCGTCTGCTCCGCCAAGGTCTACGAACGCACCAAAATCTGTGATGTTCTTTACAACACCCTCTACCACGTCTCCGACATGGATTCTCTCGAACAGCGCTTTCTGCATTTCTTCTTTTCTTGCGACAAGAAGCTGCTTGCGGTCACCAATGATTCTGCGTCTGCGCGGATTGAATTCCGTAATCACAAACTCAATCTCCTGGTCAGCAAACTTTTCCAGGTTCTTCTCGTAAGTGTCGGATACCAGGCTTGCCGGGATAAATACCCTTGCCTCGTCAACCACAACACTCAGACCACCGGAGAGTACCTGTGTAACCGGCGCTTTCAGCACCTCATGGTTATTAAATGCCTCTTCCAGTCTCTTGTTTCCTTTTTCAGCGGCAAGCTTCTTGTAGGTGAGAGCCACCTGTCCATCCCCGTCGTTTACCTTTAATACCTTTGCTTCCATTGTATCCCCGACTTTTACAACGTCTCTGAGGTCAATGCCCGCATCGTTTGTATATTCATTCTTTGATATAATGCCATCTGCTTTGTAGCCGATGTTCAGAACAATCTCGTCTTCCTTTACGTCGATGACTGTTCCTTCAACGATTTCTCCATTGTGAATTGTTTTCAGTGATTCCTCCAGCATTTGTTCAAAGCTCATTTCTGACATATGTGTAAACCTCCTTAATAATATGATTGGGGGTAGATGCCCCTGCAGTAATACCTACGCAATCGACAGGAGGTAATAATATTGGCTCCAAGTCTACAAGTGTCTGTACATAGTAAGTATTTTCGCATTCTTTTTTACATATTTCAAATAGCTTTTGTGTATTTGAACTGTGCCTGCCGCCAATGACAATCATGGCGTCCACCTGCTTTGCAATCTCTGCCGCCTCGCGCTGTCGTTCCTCTGTTGCATTGCAGATTGTATTTATAACAGTACTATCATAACCCTTTTTAGAAATAATTTCAACTAAATTTTTAAATTTATTGTTGTTAAATGTCGTCTGTGATACGACACATAGTTTCTTTCCCTCTTTCGGTATAAATGCCTCTGCTTCTTCTTCCGTGGCAATGACCGTTGCCTGCCCCGTGCACCAGCCTTTTATACCCTCCACCTCCGGATGACTGTCGCTTCCTATAATTACAATCTGTCTTCCTTCTGCGCTTTCTCTTTCCACGATCCGGTGTATCTTTTTGACATAGGGACAGGTCGCGTCCACCAGCCCCAGCCCTCTCTCCCGTATCAGGCTGTATATGTCCCTACCCACTCCATGTGAGCGTATTACAATGGTGCCGCAGATGAGCTGCTCCAGCTCCCCGCGCGTTCCGATGACCCGCACGCCCCGCGCCTCCAGGTCCTTCACCACTTCTTCGTTGTGGATAATCGGACCGTAGGTGTAAATGGGCGCCGCGCCTTTTTCTGTCTGCTCGTACACCTTGTTTACCGCCCGGTGCACGCCAAAGCAGAACCCTGCCGTTTTTGCAACGATTACTTCCATATTCATTCCTTTTCCTGTCTGAAGGATTTTTTTGCAGCCCCTGCCGCCGGGATTTCCAGACCCGGTCAGACATTTACAAGGGACTTTATTTTTTCTGTCACCTCGTCGATCGTCATGTCGGAGGAATCCAGATACACGGCGTCCGCCGCCTGCATCAGCGGAGCGATTTCGCGGTGCATATCCTGGTCGTCCCTTTTGATGATATCGTCCCGGATTTTCTCAAAGCTGCACGGGATTCCCTTTTCCTGCAGTTCCTTCTGCCGCCGCGCCGCTCTTGTATCGGCGCTCGCCGTCAGATAAATCTTCAGCTGCGCCTCCGGAAGGATGTTGGTGCCGATATCTCTTCCATCCATCACGACATTGTGCGTGCGCGCCAGCTCCTTCTGCAAATCCAGCAGCTTCTCCCGCACACAGGGAAGCGCCGCCGCCCGCGATGCCATGTTGCCCACTTCCTCTGTCCGGATAAGCCCGGAAACATTTTCACCGTTCAGAAGCATCTGCTGCTCCCCGTCCCGGTAGGCAATGGATACCTGTATCTGAGGCAGCGCCGCCTCCACCTGCGCCCCGTTTCCGGCGTCTATCCCCTCACGGAGCAGACCAAGCGCGATTGTGCGGTACATCGCTCCGGTATCCACATAAATAAAAGAAAGTTCTCCGGCGACCCGCCGGGCAATGGTGCTTTTTCCTGCGCCCGCCGGACCGTCTATTGCTATATTGTATGTCATATTCCCTCCTGTGCCGCCTTATCTGCCGCAAAGCTCTTTATTTCCGCGGGCAACGAGCCAGGCAGTCGCACTTGTGCGGATATTTGGCGACTGCCGCGAGAGTCAAATGCCCCGCTGCTCTGCAGCGCTACAAGCCTGATCCCCCGTTGCCTGCAGCGGGGGATTTGATTTCAGCGTTTCTGTATCGTCCGCCGCCAGATGTACGCCCGCCGCATAGCCGGTCGCCCATGCAATCTGCAGATTAAAGCCGCCTGTCAGCGCGTCGACGTCCAGCACCTCGCCTGCAAAATACAGCCCGTGCACCAGCTTCGACTCCATCGTTGCCGGCTGGATTTCTTTCACCGCAACGCCGCCTTTTGTAATAATAGCTTCATTATAATCTCGCAGCCCCGTCGCCGTCAACTCCAAATGTTTTATCTGATGCACAAAAAAACTGCGCTCCGCGCGTGTGATTTCATTTACCTTTTTCTCCGGATTAATCCGGGAGAGCTGTATCATCACCGGCGTAAGCTTCGCCGGAAAGAGCTTTGATGCCGCATTTTTAAACTGCTTATTTTTTCCCTCTTCAAATTCGCGCAGCAGCCTGGCATCGAGCTGTTCCTCACTGAGCGCCGGTTTTAAGTCTATTTCTAGCTTCAGCTCCTTCTGCCGCAGCCTTTTCTGTACCGATGCGCTCGCCGTCAGCACCAGCGGACCCGTCACGCCGAAATGCGTGAACATCATTTCCCCGAATGCTTCATAAAGCCGCTTTTTCCCGTCAAATACAGAAAGCTTGACGTTTTTCAGAGACAGACCCTGCAGCTCTTTCACAAACGCTTCCTTTGTATTAAACGGCACCAGGGAAGGATACTGCTCCGTCACCGTGTGCCCGCACGCCTCCGCAAAGAGATAGCCATCCCCGGTAGAGCCGGTGGACGGGTAGGAACGCCCGCCGGTCGCCACGATGACGGCGTCCCCGTTTATCCGGCTGCCGTCGGCAAGGCGGATTCCCGCGGCTGCCCCGTCTGAGACGAGCACCTCCTTCACCTGCGCATTCAGATGGATATGCACACCGGCGGCGCGCAGAGCCCGCCGCAGTGCGTCGATTACATCCGCCGATTTGTCGGAAACCGGGAAAACGCGCTGTCCGCGCTCTGTCTTGGTTTTACAGCCATGCCCCTCGAAAAAATGAATCGCGTCCTGGTTCGTAAAGCCATACAGCGCGCTGTACAGGAATTTGCGGTTGGTACACACCGCCTCAAACAGCTCTTCCATATCGCAGGCATTTGTCAGGTTGCATCTGCCCTTTCCGGTGATGTACAGCTTCTTCCCCAGCCGCTCATTTTTTTCGTAAATGTGGACCTCATTTCCCGGCGCCGCCGCGATTGCCGCAAACATGCCCGCCGCCCCGCCGCCGATTACCAGTATCTTCTTCATATACTGTCTGCCTTTCTGTTAGTGCGTTTTTATTTGTTCCCGGTTTCTGCCAGACTATTCTATTCCCAGCGCTTCATGCAGGCGGGAAATGGTCGCCTCGAAATCCGGCACCAGCATTTCGTCCTGTGAATGGTAGAGGTCGTCGTACGGAACGCGCTGCTCCGACAAATCATATGTTAAATATTTCGGCAGCATGGCGGCAAGCTCCGCCATTTCTGTCAGCCCGATATCGTGCTCCACATGCAGCGCCGCCTCTGTGGAAAATGTCAGCAGCTCCGCCGCGTTCATGTCGCGCACGGACGCGAACAGCTCCTTCAGCACGTCACGCTGGCGCTGTGTTCTCTGATAGTCACTGTTGCCGACATAGCGGATTCTCATATACGCAACCGCCTGGTTCCCGTTCAGCAGATAAGTGCCGCCCGTATAAATATAGTCCTCCTCCGGCGCACCCATGCTTTCCAGATACTGGTTGAGCACGGTGCATTCCGCATCGGAGGCCGTGATTTCCACGCCTCCCGCCAGATCAACGATATCCTCCATATCCTCGAAATCCACGATAGCATAATTATCAATGGAAATCCGGTAGTTGTCCTCCAGTGTCTCCACCAGCTTCTCCGCGCCGCCGACGGCAAACGCATAATTCAGTTTGTGCACGCCATAGCCCGGAATATCCGCGTACAGATCTCTCATAAAGGAGGTTAGCATGATTTCCTCCGTTTCCGGATTCAGCGTTACCAGTATCATGACGTCAGAATTTCCGTTCCAGCTGTCGTCCCGCTTATCTGTCCCTATCAGAAGAAGATTGTATATTTCCTGCTTTCCGTCTGTCTCCTCCTGCGCCTGCGCGCAAATGCCGCATGTTCCCAGAACCGCAAGCAGCAGTAAGAAAACCGCTATATTTTTTCTGATGACCGCTCTCATATTCTCTCCTTATACTGCTGAAAATGGGACGCTGCATCGCGCCGCGCCCCATCCTTTTTCAGATGAAATCTTTCTTAATTTATACCGGATATGCTCCGTCTTTTGTATCAGCTACCGTAGCATCCACCTTTGTCTGCTGTGCTTCTCTGTACTTGAAGAACTCAACTGCTACCTGCGGGAACAGTGCATATGTCAGCACATCCTCATCCTGCTGGGACCACTGAGCCATTTCTCCTCTTAAGGTATCCAGCTCGTCCGGGATAAGGTCCGCCGGACGGCAGGTGATGATTTCCGCATCACCGATGCACTTCTTCTGTACTTCCGGATTGAACGGTTTTACGGTTGCGCCGTATTTTCCGCTCAGCACATCTTTTGTCTGCTGCGGAACCATCTTGTAGCGCTCGCCGCTGATGACGTTCATAACCGCCTGTGTTCCGACGATCTGGGAGGACGGTGTTACCAGCGGGCACTCACCGAGGTCCTTACGCACACGCGGAACCTCTTCCAGAACCTCGTAGTATTTGTCCTCTGCGTGAAGGTCTTTGAGCTGGGAGGTAAGGTTGGAAAGCATACCGCCCGGTACCTGGTAAAGCAGTGTCTTGATGTTTACGCCAAGGTTCTTCGGGTTCAGCAGACCGCTCTCCAGCGCCTCGTCGCGGATCGGACGGAAGTAATCTGCGATTTCCGCCAGAAGCTTCTGATCCAGACCGGTATCGTACGGAGTACCCTTGAAGGTCTCTACCATAACCTCGGTCGCCGGCTGGGAGGTTCCCAGAGCGAACGGGGACATTGCCGTATCGATTACGTCAACGCCCGCTTCCACTGCCTTTAAGTAAGTCATGGAAGCTACGCCGGAGGTGTAGTGTGTGTGAAGCTGGATCGGAATGCTTACGGTTTCCTTCAGCGCTGTTACCAGCTCAGTTGCCGTGTACGGAAGCAGAAGACCCGCCATATCCTTGATACAGATGGAGTTTGCGCCCATATCCTCGATACGCTTCGCCATTTCTTTCCAGTAATCCAGTGTGTAAGCCTCACCCAGTGTATAGGAGAGCGCTACCTGCGCATGTCCTTTTTCTTTGTTTGCCGCGGTAACGGCTGTCTGCAGGTTGCGCAAATCGTTCAGACAGTCGAAAATACGGATGATATCAATACCGTTTGCGATGGATTTCTGTACAAAATATTCTACTACATCATCTGCATACGGACGATATCCAAGGATATTCTGTCCGCGGAACAGCATCTGCAGCTTTGTGTTCTTGAAGCCGTCGCGGAATTTACGAAGTCTGTCCCACGGGTCTTCTTTTAAGAAGCGCAGGGATGCGTCAAATGTTGCGCCGCCCCAGCACTCTACAGAATGATAACCTACTTTATCCATTTTATCAACAATCGGAAGCATCTGTTCCGTTGTCATTCTGGTGGCAATCAGAGACTGATGTGCGTCACGCAGAATCGTCTCGGTGATTTTAATCGGCTTTTTAACCTGTTTTGCCATTTTCTATTCCTCCTATCAAGTATTAAAAGGTTGTTCTGCACACCTACAGGACCTGCCACCGGCAGCTCCCTTCGGATGCATGGCAACTAAACCTCAAGCTTCGCCTGGCGGCTCGCCTTCGCCAAGTTGTGCAGAACGGGGTTCGCACTAAATTCAAGCGGCGGCTGACGCCTTGCTTTCATTAAGTGCTCTTCCAAGGTTGTTCTGCACACTAAACCTCAGGCTTCGCCTGGCGGCTCGCCTTCGCCAAGTTGTGCAGAACGGGGTTCGCACTAAATTCAAGCGGCGGCTAACGCCTTGCTTTCATTAAGTGCTCACACCCCGAAGATAGCCATGAATGTACCTGCCGCTACGGCGGTACCGATAACACCTGCTACGTTCGGTCCCATTGCGTGCATCAGCAGGAAGTTGGTCGGGTCTGCCTCAGCACCCACCTTCTGGGATACACGGGCTGCCATCGGCACCGCGGATACACCGGCGGAACCGATCAGCGGATTTATCTTGCCGCCGGACATCTTGCACATCAGCTTACCGAACATAACGCCGCCGAAGGTACCGAACGCGAACGCTACCAGACCAAGCACAACGATTTTCAGTGTGTCCACGTTCAGGAATGCTTCTGCACTGGTGGAAGCACCTACAGAAGTACCGAGCAGGATAACTACGATATACATCAGCGCGTTGGAAGCGGTCTCTGTGAGCTGCTTAACAACGCCGGACTCACGGAACAGGTTTCCGAGCATCAGCATACCAACAAGCGGAGCTGTGGTCGGCAGAAGCAGACACACAACGATCGTGATGATGATCGGGAAGAGGATCTTCTCCAGCTTGGATACCGGACGAAGCTGTTCCATCTTAATTTTACGTTCTTCCTCTGTGGTAAACGCCTTCATGATAGGCGGCTGAATGATCGGAACGAGAGACATATAAGAATATGCCGCTACCGCGATCGGTCCCATAAGGGATGTCTGTCCCAGCTTACCAGCAAGGAAAATAGAGGTCGGGCCGTCCGCTCCACCGATGATGGAGATTGCCGCTGCCGCTTTTCCGTTGAAGCCCAGGAAAATGGCAAGGAAATATGCCATGTAAATACCGAGCTGTGCAGCGGCGCCGAGCAGGAAGCTCTTGGGATTCGCTATCAGCGGACCGAAGTCCGTCATCGCTCCGACACCCATGAAAATAAGTGACGGCAGGATACTCCATTCATCCAGTATGTAGAAATAATGAAGCAGTCCGCCTACGCCGTTGGACGTTTCCTCCGGGCTTGCCATAATGTCCGGATAAATGTTTACCAACAGCATACCAAATGCAATCGGAACCAGCAGAAGCGGCTCAAAACCATGTTTGATAGCAAGGTACAAAAATACACATGCCACCGCTATCATCAGGTAATTGCCCCAGGTCAGATTGAAAAACGCTGTCTGATGGAGCAGATTGCCTAATGTACTTGTAATGTATGACATTATCTTACCTCCTGTTTTGTAGTGTTACGCAAGCGCTTTGCAATTAGTTCAGAGATGCCAGTACGTCGCCGTTTTCTACAGCCGCGCCCACTGCCACGTCGATGCTTGCAACTGTGCCGTCCTGCGGAGCTACAACAGGGATTTCCATCTTCATTGCTTCCAGGATAACGATGGCATCGCCGGCTTTTACAGCCTGTCCAACGCTTGCCTCTACCTTAAATACCTTGCCCGGTACGGAAGCTGTTACCTTAACAGCGCCTGCTGCACCGCCTGCAGCCGGAGCTGCTGCCGGAGCCGGAGCCGCTTTCGGAGCCGGAGCTGCCTTCGGTGCCGCTGCCGGTCTTGCCGCCGGAGCCGCTGCGCCGCCTGCGCCCTCTTCTACGGTTACGTCATATGCTACGCCATTTACGGTAATTGTATAACTCTTCATCTTCTTTTCCTCCTGTTTTCGATGTTAGGCTCTCTGCCATTTATTTCGATTACTCTTTTTAATAGAACGCACTACAAATCCGTCTGTCGTTGTGCCTTCCGCCGCCGCGATCGCCGCTGCAATAACTGCAACCAGCTCGCCGTCGTCCGCGACCTCTTCCTCCACCGGAGCCGGTGCCGCTACGGGCGCTGCCGGTGCCGGAGCCGCCTTGGGCGCCTGCGGGGCATTCTTCTTCGTCATTTTCTCTTCCAGCTTTGCGATATGCTTAAACTGGCTGATAAGGAAGCTCAGGAACAGCAGTACAAGGAATACGATACCGATACCCATCACAGTATTCAGAGCCGCCTCCTGCATCGTTTTGCCGAGTGAACTGTTCTGCTCTGCAAAGGTAATGGAATCCGGAGTGAGTGTCTCTCTGTCCAGTATAATCGTTACCAGACCCTCTCCGTTTTCAAAATCGCAGGTGGATTCAATGGTAATCGTGGTGCTATCCGCCGAAATATCGTGCTCCTTTGCCGCGACATAGGCACCGAGCTCATCTCTTACCTCCAGCCAGGACTCTACAGCCGCCACGGAATATTTCGGTGGTACGCTCAGGAGAGAGGGCGGATTTACGATCTCATCCAGCTCCGCGTCGGACATCGTCGTAATCAGACTGATGGTCTCGGACGCATAATCCGCCAGCGTCTCGCTGTCGCTGCTGCTTATGCTGTCGTCCGCATTCACAACGGCAGTGGATGTACTTTCCTCTGCAGCCTGCGCTTCCGTCACTGTTTCTGTCTCCTCCGCGTAAACCGGGGCTGCCGCAAGTGCAAGCATCGCTGCCGCAGACAGCGAAACAACTAATCCTTTAAATTTTCTCATATCATTCACCTCGCTTAAACCGTGCCGTGTTTTTTCGCCGGGCGGTCTTCTCTTTTTGTGAATAACATTTCAAATGCTCCAATCACATATTTTCTGGTGTCGCACGCATCAATAACTGCGTCAACATAGCCTCTCTTTGCCGCGGAAGCCGCACTCGTCTGCAGCGCAGCGTACTCGGCAGCCTTCTCATTGATAGTCGCCGCATCCGCGTCCGCATACATAATCTTTGCCGCAAGCTTCGCGTCCATTGTTCCGATTTCCGCCGTCGGCCATGCATAGGTCATGTCCGCGCCGATTGCCTTGCTGTTCATTGCAGTGTAAGCGCTGCCGTAAGCCGCTCCGATGATAACGTTTACCTTCGGAACCGTTGCTTCCGCAAACGCATATGTAAGACGCGCAACCGCTTTTGCAATGCCTCTCTCAGAGTGCATATCCGCCTTGAAGCCCTTCACATTGGTGAGGGAAAGCACCGGGATACTGAACGCATCACAGAACTGTACGAATTCTGCCGCCTTTGTAGCGCCTCTCTTTGTCAGAACTGCATCGTAGGTGGCTGTCTTCTTTCCTTCTGCATCATATACCTCTGTGCGGTTTGCAACAGCGCCGACCGTCTGACCGTTCAGGCGCAGGAAGCCCGTCACCATTTCTTTTGCATACGCCGCTTTTGTCTCAACGAAAACATTGTCGTCTGCGATCTGTCCAAGAAGAATCGAAGTATCTCCCACACAATTTGCCAGGTCTGCACAAACACGGTTGAGGTCGTCGGCACATTCTTCGTAGGACATATCATCCTCGTTGTTTGCCGGAAGCAGACCGACAAGCTGACGGATACCCGCAAGAACCTCGCTCTCGCTGCCGGTAAAGTCCACAAGACCTGCCTCTTCACTCTGGAATTTTGCAGCCGCCGTATCGCATTTTTCTTTCGTATTGCCATCCAGCGCATTCGGAGAATTTACAAATAATTTTGCATTTTTCTCTTCCATAAAGGTAAAATCAGTAAGCCCCGGAACGATTGCAAGACCGCCGCCGCAGGTACCGAATATTGCTGTAATCTGCGGAATCACGCCGGAAGCAAGCGCCTGCTTTGCGTAAATCTCACCGAAAGCATTCAGCGCGTCTGTCGCCTCCTGAAGACGAAGTCCCGCGCAGTCGATCAGTCCGATGACCGGCGCTCCCATCTTCATTGCAAGGTCGTAGATGCCTGTGATTTTCTTTGCGTGCATCTCTCCGATTGTGCCGCCGAGAACAGAAGCATCCTGGCTGTATACATATACCAGACTGCCGTCGATCACACCGTATCCGGTAATAACGCCGTCCGCCGGAGTGTCTGCTTTTGCCATGTTGAAATCTGTGTTTCTGGCAGTGATACTTCCACCGATTTCAACAAAACTGTTCTCATCAAGCAAAGCTGCGATTCTTTTGCCTGCTAAGGTTTGTGCTGTGTTACTCATTTTTCAGCCCTCCATTTTCTATATTAGATAAATTGAAACCAATTATCTGCCGTTTATCATTGTACTTGATTTCAAACATAAAGGCAAGACTTTTGTCGCCATTTTGACAAACTTTTTTGTAACAATTCGTGCAATCTGTCTTTCCCTGTTTTTTTCTGCCGGGCAGACCGCCCGATGCCGGGCGCTTCCTTTTTCCCCGGCTCACATCGTGTAGGCTTTCCACAGCCAGGAAAGCCAGTCTGTAAAGGATTTTTCCGGAACAGATGCCGTTGTGACAAACGGATATTCCTCCAGCAGATTATCGTCCAGATAATAGCTGATGCGTCCGACCACCTCGCCCTTTTCAACCGGCGCCTGCAGTCCCTTGCGGATGGTCAGCCTGCTGCGGATCTGCTCGCCGTCCCGCAGCAGATACTGTTTTCCCGACGCCGCCGCTGTATCCGGCACCGCCTCCACGACCGCCTCCCGCCAGGGATTTTTATCGCCGGAAAGACCGCCCTCCACCGTCAGCGTCCGCGGTTTTTCCGTGCAGTTTATTGTCTGGTTATGGTAGTTTTCCTTTCCATAGCCCAAAAGAGCCGCCGCATCCCGCCATTTCCAGGTACGGTTATCCGGCCACCCGCAGGCAAGCAGCGCCACGATAAACAGCCGCCCGTCGTCCTCCAGCGCGCAGACATAGCAGTAGCCCGCCGCCGATGTAAAGCCGGT
The DNA here is from genome assembly GCF_025148285.1 of Marvinbryantia formatexigens DSM 14469. Taxonomy (NCBI): domain Bacteria; kingdom Bacillati; phylum Bacillota; class Clostridia; order Lachnospirales; family Lachnospiraceae; genus Marvinbryantia; species Marvinbryantia formatexigens. Next base: position 560,489 of record NZ_CP102268.1, read on the forward strand.
CTTCCCGGAAATCACGCCCTCCATCATATCCATAAACGCATTGTGATTCTGGCAGGAGAAGCTGCGGCTCTGCTCCACATTGGAAAAGCTGTAGCTGCGCGTCTGCGTAATCTGAAGGAAGGCTTCCCGCTGCGGTGATATGCTCACGCAGTAGCGCATGATTTCTGCAAGGTCCGCCGCCGTTGTGGAGTGTGTTCCGCTGCCGTCCGTGGCATCCAGACCGTTAGGCGTGACAAAATGCGTGCTCACGCAGCCAAGCTGCGCCGCTTTTTCATTCATCATGGCGGCAAAACCCTCCACGCTGCCGCCGATATGCTCCGCAATCATCACGGCGCTGTCGTTATGCGATTCCAGCATCAGAGAGTACAGCAGATCCTCCACGTAAAATTCCTCTCCCGTCCGCACGCCCAGATGAACCTTCGGCTGCGCCGCCGCATTGGCGGAGGCGACGGCGATCTCCCCCTGGCGTCCGCTCTCCAGCGTCAGAATGCAGGTCATGATTTTTGTCGTGCTCGCCATCGGCAGCACTTCCTCTTCGTTTTTCCCAAAAAGAATACGCCCGCTGCCGCCATCCATCAGCACGGCACTATGGGCGTATAGATTCTTTAATTCCTCCGGTACCTCCTCCGTTGCCGCCGCGCTGCCGGACATCATCACCAGCAGCGCAGACAGGCAGGCAAGGAACCGGCGCCATTTCTTTTTCATACGGCACACCCTCCTGTTTCTGCTTTTTCCGGCGCAGAGCAGCTTCTGCGTCCGGACCTTCTATGATAACAGGATATGTCCGTATTACTTCTTTTATGACGGGCGTCCGCAAAGCCCCATTTAAGCGCGCCCGATGGCTTCTCCGGCAGGCTTTAATTATAATTCCGTTTAAAGCGCGCCTCCTGTTTTTCCGGGCGGCATGTCCCGCCCCGGTATCCGGCAGGCTTTAATTGTAATTCCGGTTAAAGCGCGCCTCCGGCTCTTCCCCGGACAGTACGCAGCGGTAATAGCGCTCCAGCACCGTTACCGTTTCCGGCACCGCCAGACCAAACAGCCGCTTCAGCTCCTTCGTGCTCTCCTGGCAGATGGGACGCGGCTCTTTGCGCATGATACGCCCCTGTACCAGCCCATACGCCCCCAGCGCCTTCGAGGCACCCAGCAGAAACTTCCGCTTCAGCGCGGACGAGCAGACCGTGAAGCCCGTATAAAATTTCATGGCGCGCAGCATATGACGCACCTCTTTTTCCGTAACCTCCGGCAGCACCGCCGCAATGCTGTGCACACAGTCCGCCGTCGGATGAATGACGCACGCCGGATGATAATAGAAGGGATTTTTCCCCTGCTCCTCCATCAGCGCGCGGTCCAGCTCCGTTTCGATTTCATCATGCCCCGCTCCGGTTTTCTTCATGTATTCCCCGATATAGGGATGGCAGGTGCTGTCCAGCATAAAGTGGCAGACAAAGCCCAGCAGATAGGCGAGAACGCCCTCATCCTTTGTCTCCCGGTACAGTACGCCGCCCCGCGCAAAAAATCCGGCAGCCTCCTCCTGGTGCAGCTTCTGCCCCAGCTCGTTGATACGGTTTTTCTGGAACGGACGCACGTAGAACAAAATGTCCGGTCCGTGCAGACCGACCGTGTACGCCATCGAATGGCGCGCAATCAGCTCCTTTATTTCGCTGTCCAGCTTTTTGTATACTGTTTTTCCAAATAAATCATGTGCATAAGTGGTAGGCATTGCCTCATCTCCCATCTCTTTTCCTGTCTGTGCCCCGGCGCCGTCCGCGCCCTCTCTGGCTGCCCTGTCCGCGCCGCCGGTACCCTCATCCGCCCTGTCCGTGCCGCAGCCGGTATTTTTATCTGCGCCGGATACCCTATACCTGCAGGGTGAGCCGTACTTCCTCCTCCGCTTCCGCCTTGAAATCCTCCACCTTCATCAGGTTTACCGGCGGAAGGTCCGTAAGGGACTGTATGCCGAAGCTGCGCAGAAATTCCTCTGTCGTCCCAAAAAGAAGCGGGCGTCCTGGCGCGTCCAGCCTGCCCAGCTCCTTCACCAGATTGTACTCGATCAGCTTGTTTACGGCATGGTCGCATTTCACTCCGCGGATTTTCTCCAGCTCCAGCTTTGTAATCGGCTGCTTGTAGGCAATAATTGCCAGCGTCTCCAGAACAACGTCCGTCAGCTCCGCCCTGCGCGGCTGCTTTGCGATGCGCACCAGATAGTCGAACATTTCCGGCTTCGTACACATCTGAAAAGACCCTTCCAGCTCCACGATCCGGATGCCCCGGTCTTCCTCCTCATAGCGGTCCATCATCGCCCGGACAAGCTTTTTCGTCGTCTCTACATCCTGTTCAATCGCTTTCGCCAGCTTCGACGCCTCGACGGATTCCCCGCTGGCAAAAAGAATCGCCTCCACTGCCGCTTCCAGTTTTTTTCTTTCCACGTTTTCCTCACCTACTTTGCGGTAATCAGAATGTCCGCAAAAATATCGTCCTGCTCTATCTCGATTTTTCCTGTTTTCATCATTTCCAGAATCGTCAGGAACGTAATTATCACCTGCATTTTGCTTTTCCGGTTCCGCAGAAGGCTGCGGAAGCTGCATTTTTTATGTCCGGCAATATAGCTTTCCACATGAGCGATGGTTTCATCCAGGTCAACCTCTTCTTTTTCCATTGTGCCGAACTGGCTGCGCACCGGGTCCATCCGCGCGTCCCGGCGCTTCATCACATCCTGGAAAATCTCGTTCAGCCGCGCAAGCGTCACCCCGGAAAGCAGCGCCTGCACATCCACCGGCTCGCGGTACTTCAGTACCTCCTCAGGCATGTCCATCTGGCGGTAAGCCGCCTTTGCCGCATCGCCCTGACGGTCGCGCAGTTCGTAGGACATGTACTTATAAAGCTTATGCTCCAGCAGGCGCTCCACCAGCTCCTGGCGCGGGTCCTGCGGCTCGCCCTCCTCGTCCTTCTCCGGCGGGAGCAGCATTCTCGATTTAATATCCAGCAGCGTTGCCGCCATCACCAGAAATTCGCTCATCACGCCCATGTCGGCAGTCTCCATCGCCTGGATGTATTCCATATACTGATTGGTGATCTCGACAATCGGGATGTCGAAAATGCTCACCTTGTTTTTATCTATCAGATGCAGGAGCAAATCGAGCGGTCCCTCGAATTCCTGCAGCTTTACCGGGATTCCCATACATACCTCCTGCCGTCCTCTCCTGTCATTGCTGCCTGGACGCGCCGCGCCCGTCTTTGACTGATGTGCACCACACGTTGCTGTTCACGTCTGCCTCAGACACCTGCTGCGACGCGAAGAAAATTGCTGTGAGCGTAGTGAACCGTCACACAATTTCCAGTACCACGATTTCCGGCGGATTGTTGACGCGCAGCGCCAGGGAGTGCGAGCCAAGCCCCGCCGTCACCACCATTTTGTGCCGGTATTTTTCAAACATCCCCTGCGCATACCGTGGAAACAGCTTCACCTGCGGGCTGATGACGCCGCCGATAAAGGGCAGCCGCACAAGACCGCCGTGCAGATGACCGGAGAGCGTCAGATTTGCGCCCCAGAGCGCATAGCTCTCAAAAAAGACCGGGTTGTGCGCCAGCAGAATGTTATAGCGCTCCTCGTCCGGCTCGCCGATCAGCGCACGTATCTCCTCCGCCGGCATATAGGCGCTGCCAAATCGTTTGTAATACTTTTCCGGAATTTCCAGCCCGTGAATCATAAGGCGCGCCCCGTTCACCTCCACCGGCACGCGCGCATTTTCCAGAAGCGTAATGCCGCCCTTGTGCAGCTCGGCGGTTATCTTCTGATAAACACCGCCGTAGACTTTCGGATACTGCTTGGCACGGTATTCATGATTGCCGTTCACGCAGTATACCGGGCAGTCGCAGGCAAGCCTTTTCAGCAGCGCCAGCCCGATATCGGGATTTACCTCCTGCCCCGCATGGCATACGGTCAGATCACCCACGGAAAAAATTAAGTCCGGGTACTGCTTCCTTATTATTTCCACAAGCTGGCTGTTGCCCTCCCCGAACACGCGGTTATGCAGATCCCCCAGCATAACGGCGCAGATTGGCTTCTTCGGTCTGTTCTCCCCTCCCGGCATCACTATCCGGTAGTGTCTCTCTCTGATTCTGCTCATTCTCTCTCCCGCCCGAATCCAGGGCTTTCATGATAAAAGTTTCCCACGCCTGCCGCAGATAATGCAGGTAGCCTGCTTTTGCGATGTCCCTGTCCGGCAGGATATCCACGCTGCCGATTTCTCTGCCGTCCAGCAGATAGACCATCCGTCCGGCGGCGCTCTCTTTTGAGACCGGCGCGGACAGCTCCTCCGGAAGCTCCAGCTTCCGCTCGATGTCATCCAGATTGCGCCCCTGGGCATCCAGATAGCGGAATTCCTCCGCATAATGGCAGGAGACCGTATCCTCCACTCCCCTTTTTACAGACAGGTGCGGAAGCTCTGGCGGCTCGTCATCGATGTACAGGCGGCATTTTCCAAAGCCGTAATTCAGCATCGCGGCGGCGTCGGCAAAGCGTGTTTTTGAATCCGGTCCCGCCATCACGACGCTGATAAGCTCGATGTCGTTTCTCACCGCTGTCGCCGAGACACAGAAAAGCGCCTTGCTGGTGCTGCCCGTTTTCAGTCCCATACAGCCGTCGTAGCTGCGCAGAAGCTTGTTGGTGTTCGCCAGCCCGAACTCGCTGCTGCCGCGCCGCGTCACATGGGTAATCGTGTCCATCCAGATGGTTGTGTAATCGTAGACCTGTGGAAACCGGGTAATCAGCTCGCGCGACATCAGCGCGATATCGTAGGCAGTCGTATAGTGATTGTCGGAATCCGTCAGACCGCAACAGTCCTCGAAATGCGTGTCCGCCATGCCAAGCTCTGCCGCCTTTTCGTTCATCCGGCTGACAAATTCTGCCTCCGTCCCACCGATATGCTCCGCCATCGCCACCGAGGCGTCGTTCCCGGAGGATACCAGGATGCATTTAAGCAGCGTGTCGACCGTCTGCTTTTCTCCTTCCTCCAGAAATACCTGCGAGCCTCCCATTGATTTTGCATGGGCGCTGGTGACCACCTCGTCGTCCAGCTTCAGCGTGCCCTTCTCCAGCTCCTCGAAAATCAGCAGCGTCGTCATGATTTTCGTCACGCTCGCCGGACTGCGTCTGGTGTGAGCATCCTTTTCATAAAGCACCGTCCCGGACGAAGCCTCCATCAGAAGCGCGGACGGCGATGTGAGGGCGAGCGTATCCTCCGCCCCGCCGCTCTGCGCCTCCTGCGTCTGCGCCGTATCCGCCGTCGCCTGCATATCCTGTTCCTGCGCTGTGTCCGCCGTCACCTGCACGCCCTGTTCCTGCGCTGTGTCCGCCGTCACCGGCACGCCCTGTTCCTGCGACGTGTCTGTCGCCACCGGCATATCCTGTTCCTGCGACGTATCCGCCGTCACCGGCATATCCTGCGTGATATCTGTCTGCGCCCGCACCGGTGCCTCCTGCTGCAAAAGCAGCGGCAGCAGAAGGATACTGCAGGCAAGCGCCGCCCTCTGTTTCCATTTTCTTTTCCTCATGGTACCACTCCTGTTTTTCCGTTATGGTACAGCATATGAAAAAGAAGGGCAGGCTATGCGCGGTTTGTACAAATGCCCCGCTCCCGCCTGAGATCAGATAAACCGGAAGCGGGTCGAAAAACGCGCCCAATTCCAATGTGGAACCGGGCGCATGTATCTTTTTTACTGCTCGACATCCTTCATGCTGAAGCTGACTCTTCCCATTTTGTCCTTGCCGAGGCATACAACCTTCACAACATCGCCGAGTTTCAGGACATCCTCCACCTTGTCGATTCTGCCTTTGGAAATCTTGGAAATGTGGACCATGCCTTCCTTGCCCGGAGCAAACTCCAGGAAAGCGCCAAATTCCTTGATGCTGACTACCGTTCCGGTGAGAATCTGTCCCGCCTCAAACTCTGTGGTAATGATGCGGACCATATCCATTGCCCGCGCCATCTGCTCTTTATCCGTACCGCAGATGGAAACCGCGCCGTCGTCTGTGATGTCGATCTTCACGCCGGTGCGCTCGATAATGGTGTTGATGGTCTTACCTCTCTGGCCAACCACATCGCCAATCTTCTGCGGGTCGATGTTGATCTGGATAATCTTCGGCGCATACTCGGAAAGCTCCATTCTCGGCTCTGCGATGGTCTTCGCCATCACCTCGTCCAGAATGTAGAGACGCGCTTCTCTCGTTCTTGCAATCGCTTCCTCGATAATCGGGCGTGTCAGACCGTGAATCTTGATATCCATCTGGATCGCGGTGATACCCTTATGCGTACCTGCCACCTTGAAGTCCATATCGCCGAAGAAGTCCTCCAGCCCCTGGATATCCGTCAGCACGATATAATCGTCGTCCGTCTCGCCTGTCACCAGACCGCAGGAAATACCGGCAACCGCCGTTTTAATCGGAACGCCCGCCGCCATCAGGGACATAGTCGACGCGCAGATGCTCGCCTGGGAGGTGGAACCGTTTGATTCAAAGGTCTCGGATACCGTGCGGATGGCATACGGGAATTCTTCCTCGCTGGGAAGTACCGGAACGAGCGCGCGCTCTGCCAGTGCGCCATGACCGATTTCACGGCGTCCCGGTCCTCTGGACGGCTTTGTCTCGCCCACGGAGTAGCTGGGGAAGTTGTAGTGATGCATATAGCGCTTGCTGGTCTCAGACGCATCCAGCCCGTCAATCTTCTGGGCTTCGGAAAGCGGCGCCAGCGTCGTGATGGTGCAGATCTGTGTCTGTCCTCTGGTGAACATGGCGGAACCATGCACGCGCGGAATCAGGTCGACCTCCGCCGCCAGCGGACGGATTTCGTTGATTGCACGGCCGTCCGGACGCTTGTGGTCTTTTAAGATCATCTTGCGGACCGTCTTTTTCTGGTACTGGTAAACCGCCTCGTCAATCAGCGCCAGCCACTCTTCGTTATCTGCGAATTTCTCCGCCAGCTTATCCTTAATCTCGCGGATGTTCGCCTCGCGCTTCTGTTTTTCGTCAGTAAATACGGCAACCTCCATCTCCTCCGGAGAGATTACCTCGCGGATAGCTGCAAACAGCTCTTCGGGAACCGCACAGCTTGTGTAGGTGTGCTTTTCTTTTCCGCACTCCGCCACGATGGTGTCGATAAACTTAATAACCTCCTGGTTTACCTCGTGTGCAGCGAAGATAGCCTCAATCATCTTATCCTCCGGCACCTCGTTTGCGCCCGCCTCAATCATGATGACCTTGTCGCGCGTGGAGGCAACGGTGAGCTGCAGATCGGAAACTGCCTTCTGGGCAGCATTCGGGTTGAATACAAATTCACCGTTCACCAGTCCCACCTGTGTGGTGGAGGTCGGTCCGTCAAACGGGATATCGGAAATCACCGTCGCAATGGCGGAACCAAGCATGGCTGTCAGCTCCGGTGAGCAGTCCGGGTCTACGGAAAGCACCAGATTGTCCAGTGTCACGTCGTTGCGGTAGTCCTTCGGGAACAGCGGACGCATCGGACGGTCGATTACACGCGCCGTCAGAACAGCGTTCTCGGAAGCCTTGCCCTCTCTCTTGTTGAAGCCGCCCGGAATTTTTCCGACCGCATACATTTTTTCCTCATATTCCACGCTGAGCGGGAAGAAATCGATTCCCTCACGCGGTTTTTCCGATGCCGTAGCCGTAGATAATACGGTGGTATCTCCATAGTGCATCAGTACAGCACCATTCGCCTGTTTTGCAACTCTGCCAACATCCACCCGGAGTGTTCTGCCGGCGAGCTCCATTGAATAACTCTTATACATAAATTTTCTCCTTTTCCCCGGCTGCTTTCATGCGGCGGCGGCATATGTCCGAAACAACTGAAAAAACAACCGCGCCCGATTGGCTTTTCAGTGGTCCCGGCTCCTATGCCTTCTGCACATGAAAGGGACGGCAGAACCGTCCCTTTTGATAGCCAGATTATTTTCTGATTCCCAGTTTTTCGATTAAAGTACGGTATCCTTCAATATCAGTTTTCTTTAAATATGCAAGTAAGCCACGTCTCTGACCTACCATTTTCAGAAGACCTCTTCTTGAATGATGATCCTTCGGATGATTCTGAAGGTGAGCTGTCAGCTCCTGGATTCTTGCGGTAAGCACCGCGATCTGTACCTCCGGTGAACCGGTGTCGCCCTCTCTGCGTCCGTACTCGGCAATAATTGCCTGTTTCTTCTCTTTCGAAATCATGATGTTTCCTCCTTATTTTTTTACCGCCTGGCACTAAGGAATGGTCGGAGTTTCCGAATCCTGGGTACCGGCTGAATTCATGTTACTGCCCGCTGTAGTCGCCGCGGCAGATTCACACCGGGAAAAGTATAGCATACCCGGCTGTTTCCGTCAACCATGAATTATCGGGAATCGTTCAGAGAAATATTCCTTCCCGAATTCTATATCGCGTTGCATCTGCGCCTTCAGCGATTCCATATCGGGGAATTTCTGCTCCGGACGCTCGTACGCATGAAGCTGCACCTCAATCATCCTGCCGTAGAGGTCGCCCTCATAATCAAACAGGTACGTCTCCACGCCGCGGAAGTATTCTCCCACGGTCGGCTTGTAGCCGATGTTGGTGATGCCGCAGAGCGTCTCCGGCTCTTCCTCTGCTGCCTCTGTGCCGTATGCCTGCGGCTGTATTACGGTTCTGGAGGCGTAGACGCCGTTCGGGGGCAGCAGCTTCCCGACGGAGGGGATGATGTTGGTGGTCGGCATTCCAAGCGTGCGCCCGATCCTGCGCCCGTGCAGCACCTCGCCCTGCACTGTATAGGGGTAGCCGAGCAGGTTGTTCACCAGCTCCATATCTCCCCGCTCCAGAGCTTCCTTTACATAGCTGCTGCTGATTTCGCGCTCTCCGTAGCACTCCTTCGGCACGACCTCCAGCTCGTAGCCGCACTCCGCCTGCATCTGCAAAAGCAGCGCGCAGTCGCCCCTTCTCTGATAGCCGAAGCGGAAGTCGCTGCCGACCGCGATATATTTTGCCCGCAGCCGCTTCGTCAGAATCTCCCGGACAAATTCCTCCGGCTCCATGTGGGAAATCTGCGGGAGAAACGGACAATCGATCCACCACTGCACGCCGAGCCTTTTAAGGAGCGCTTTTTTCTCTCCCTTTGTCAGCAGCGCAGGCGCTTTCGGATTGGGCCAGATGGTCACCGCCGCGCTCTCCAGACCCTGCGCCTTTTTTGCGCAGATGCGGCGGACCAGCTCCTGGTGCCCGCGGTGCAGACCGTCAAATTTGCCCAGCGTGACCGCCGTATCCCGGTCCATCGTATAATCCATAAAGCCTTCAATATACTTCATATTTCCTCCAAAATGTGAAACCCACCCGCTTCGCCCGCATGGCTTTTTTGCTCATTCGGGGTAGCGTCTCCAGTGTCCCCTCAGCCTTGCATGCCTCTCTGTTTATGAAAGCCCACGGATTGCTCCGTGCTGCGCACTCCCGCAATCCTTCCCCGCATTCGCAAATCGCCCCGCTCTCTTCGTTCGCATGGCTTTTTTGCTCATTCGGGGTAGCGTCTCTCATGCATAACCGCTCATGGGAACAAGTTCCCACCGCGGCTGTGCATGGAGACTGGGCTTTCATAGGAACATCTTTACCGGCTGATAGCGCCTTTTTTCCGGGACATACCGGTAGATGCCGCAGAAGCGCCCGGCGGAATCGCTGATGCGCACCCATTCCTCCGGAGGCAGGGTGCCGCCGGATTCCGGCGTGCACTTTTCTTCTGCCGTCCTGCGGACAGCGCCCGCCGCTTTTGTTAAAGCCGCTTTGGACAAAGCATCGGAAGCGTTTTCTTCCGGCGCCTTCTGCAGATTCTGCGCCTCCAGCGGATTTCCGTTATAGAGCAGCCTGTCTGCCGCCGCCTTTGTCCTGAGCGCCGGATACTGCGCAAACATCGCCTCCACCGGCACGATGCTGTTTTCCAGATTTCCATCGCTCTGCAGCTTTTCTATCTCTGAGAGCCGCAGGCTGTCCGCAAGTACAAAAGCGCCGACACGCGTGCGCAGAAGCGCTTCCATGCAGCCGCCGCAGCCCAGTCTCTCCCCAATGTCGTGACAGAGCGTGCGGATATAGGTTCCCTTTGAGCAGGAGACTGTCATGGTGACGCGCGGAAGCTGAATATCCTCAATCGTAATCCCGTAAATCTGCACCGTGCGCGCCTGGCGCTCCACCGTCTTTCCCTCGCGCGCCAGCTCGTACAGCTTTTTTCCGCCCACCTTCAGTGCGGAATACATCGGCGGAACCTGCTCATACGGTCCGATAAAGCCTGTAACTGCACTTCGCACCGCTTCCTCTGACGGAATCTCAGCGCATGTGGAGAGCACGGTTCCGGTCGTATCCTGCGTGTCGGTCGTCTGTCCGAGCAGCAGCACGGCGCGGTAGGTTTTATCCTTATCCGTCAGCATATCGCACAGCCGGGTGGCATTGCCCAGGCAGACCGGAAGCACGCCTTCCGCCTCCGGGTCGAGCGTGCCTGTGTGGCCGATTTTTTTCTGGTGCAGAATGCCGCGCAGCTTTGCCACCACGTCGTGTGAGGTAAAGCCCTTTTCCTTGTAAACATTCACGATTCCGTTTATCATTCCGTCTCTTCCGCTTTCATCTGCTTTTCAATATGCTCTGTCAGATTGTTTACCACGTCGTAAAAGGAGCCCTGCATCGTGCACCCGGCAGCGCGCACATGACCGCCGCCGCCAAAATAGGAGGCAATCACGCTGACGTCCACCTTCGACTTGGAACGCATACTGACCTTGAACTCCTGGTTCGCCGTCTCGTACAGGAAAATCGCCGTCTCCACGCCCTTTGTGAGGCGGAGCTGGCTGACGATTCCGTCCAGGTCGGACGGCTTTACGCCGTAAAACTCCATGTCCTTGCGCTTGATGCCGCTGATAATGCAGGCGCCGTCCAATACCATAATGCTCTCCAGAAGCGCTCTTCCGAGAATCTGATTCTGCACATATGTTTTTTCCAGAAAGGTGGTGTCAATGATGTAGTTGCCGTTTACGCCCTTGCGCAGCAGATTCGCCGCAATCTCCAGCGTCTCCGGCGCCGTGCAGGAATACTGGAAAGCGCCGGTGTCGTGCACCAGCCCCATGTACAGCGCTTCCGCCACCGCCTTCGATATCTTTTCATCCTCCATCACATGATAAATCACCTCTGAAGTGGAGCTGCTGTCCGGAAAAATCTCATTTTCCTGCGCAAAGCCCTTGTTGCTGATATGGTGGTCATAGCAGATGCTCCGCTTCGCCGTATCCAGATACTTTGCCGCCGCTCCGAGGCGCTGCTTATCCGCGCAGTCGAGCGCGATAAACAAATCGTACTCCTTATCCTCCGCGCAGCTGTGACGGATCGTATCCGTTCCCTGCAGGATATGGTAGCTCGCCGGAATTTCCTCCAGATAGACATCCACCGTCTGAAGCTCTGGAAAATTTTCTTCCAGATAAAGCTTCAGCCCCATGCAGGAGCCGACGCAGTCGCCATCCGGGCGGATATGCCCGGCAATGGCAACGGTCTGCGCATTCTGCAGCACCTCACTGATTTTCTTCATATTCTCCATTCTCATCCTCCGATTCCTCTACATGATTTTCCTCAATCAGTTTCGACATACGAACGCCATATTCTATCGACTGGTCTAAAATGAATCGAATTTCGGGGGTATTGCGCAGATTCAGATTGTGGGCGAGCTGCCGGCGGATGAAGCCGACAGCGGAGCGCAGCCCTTCCAGTGTGCTCTGCTGCGCCTGCTCATCACCCAGAACGCTGATATACGCCTTGCAGGTCTTCAGGTCCGGCGCTACTTCCACCAGCACCACCGACGTCAGCGGATGGATTCTCGGATCCTTGATCTCGCTGCGGATGATGCCGGCAAGCTCTCTTTGCACCTCGCTGTTTACCCGCGTATTCTTTATGCTGTTTTTTCTCATATTTTATTTCCCTCTATCGCGGAACCTCTACCATAATATACGCTTCTACCTGGTCGAATTCCTGAATATCATTGAATTTTTCAAAGACAAGACCGCATTCGTAGCCTGCCCTTACTTCTTTTACGTCATCCTTGAAGCGCTTCAGCGACGCCAGCTTTCCTTCAAAGATCTGCGTACCCTCGCGCGTAATACGCACGGAGCAGCCTCTCTGGATTATGCCATCCAGAACATAGGAACCGGCGATATTGCCGACACCGGACGCCTTGAATATCTGGCGCACCTCGGCGTGACCAATGACTTTTTCCTCATATACCGGGTCCAGCATACCCTTCATGGCAGCTTCCACATCCGCAATCGCATCATAGATGACGCGGTACAGACGCACATCCACGTTCTCACGCTCCGCGCTCGCCTTCGCCATCGCGTCCGGTCTGACATTAAAGCCGATGATAATCGCATTGGATGCGGATGCCAGGCTGACATCGGATTCGTTGATGGCACCAACGCCGCCGTGGATAATCTTTACGGCAACCTCTTCATTGGACAGCTTTAAGAGGCTCTGCTTCACCGCCTCCACGGAGCCCTGTACATCGGCTTTTACGATGATGCCAAGCTCCTTCAGATTGCCCGCCTGAATCTGGCTGAACAGATCGTCAAGCGACATTCTGGATTTTGTCTCCTCCAGCAGCTTTTCCTTGCTCTGGCTGATGAAGGTCTCCGCAAAGCTTCTCGCTTCTTTATCATTTTCGCAGGCAACAAATACCTCGCCCGCATTCGGCACGTCAGAAAGACCAAGGATTTCCACCGGAGTGGACGGTCCCGCCTCTTTCACTCTTCTGCCCTTATCGTCCATCATTGCGCGCACCTTGCCGTGGCATGATCCCGCCGCAACCGCGTCGCCCACGTGCAGGGTGCCTTTCTGTACCAGCACCGTCGCCACCGGACCTTTTCCTTTATCCAGCTCCGCCTCGATGACAAGGCCTCTCGCCTTACGGTTCGGATTCGCTTTCAGCTCCGCCACCTCTGCCGTCAGAAGAATCATTTCCAGCAGGTTGTCAAGACCTTCGTGCGTGTGTGCGGAAACCGGCACAAATATCGTACTTCCGCCCCAGTCCTCCGGAATCAGTCCGTACTCGGACAGCTCCTGCTTCACACGGTCCACATTGGCGCTCGGCTTATCAATCTTGTTGATCGCCACGATGATTTCGGTTCCCGCCGCCTTCGCATGGCTGATTGCCTCAACCGTCTGCGGCATCACGCCGTCGTCCGCCGCCACTACAAGGATAGCGATATCCGTCGCGTTGGCGCCGCGCATACGCATTGCGGTAAACGCCTCATGTCCCGGCGTATCCAGGAAAGTAATCTTCTGTCCGTTGATGGATACCGTGTAGGCACCGATGTGCTGTGTAATACCGCCCGCCTCTTTTGCGATCACGTGCGTATTCCGGATAGCGTCCAGAAGAGAGGTTTTTCCGTGGTCTACGTGACCCATGACGCAGACAACCGGCGGTCTTGCAACCATCGTTTCCTCCGCCTCTTCTTCCTCCTTCAGAAGCTCTTCAATTACATCGACCTTTACCTCATGCTCCGCGATGCAGTTGTATTCCATAGCGATTTCTTCCGCCATGTCATATTCAATCTCATGATTTACCGTCACCATCGTTCCCTGCAGGAACAGCTTCTTCACGATTGCCGCAGCCTGCACCTTCAGGATATCCGCCAGCTCGCGGATCGTCATGCGGTCCGGAAGCGTAACAGTTCTGATTTCGTCTTCCTTCTTCTCTGCCGGAGGCGGTGTGACCGGTTTGATGAACTTACCGGCAGTTTTCCCGTTTTTGCCGGAATTATTATTTTTCTGTCCCGGACGTCCCTTGCCGTTGCCGCCCTCCTGGCGGTCAAAACGGTCGCGCTTGTTGTATTTTTCTTTATCCTTTTCCTTATCGGCGCGGATTCTGGATTCCTTTGTCACCGGCTTGCTGCCAAGATCCGGCTGCGGAATCGACAGATTTCTGCCGCCCTGTCCGCGGCTCTGGCTGCGCCCGTCGCGGTTGTTGTCGCGGTCGCCGAAGCTGCGGGAGCGTCCCTGTCCGTCGCGGCTGTCGCGGTCACCGAAGCGTCCGCCCTGTCCTGTGCGGTTATCCGCTGTGCGTCCGCCGCGGTTATCTCTGCTGCCGCCCTGGTCGCCACGGTTGTTGCGGTCGCCAAAGCTGCGTCCTGTGCGGTTGTCTCTGTTGTTATCGCGGTCGCCGCGTCCGTCACGGTTATCTCTTCCGCCGCCCTGGTCGCCGCGGTTGTTGCGGTCGCCAAAGCTGCGCCCTCCGCGGTTGTCTCTGTTGTTATCGCGGTCGCCGCGTCCGTCACGGTTATCTCTTCCGCCCTGTCCATCGCGGTTATTGCGCTCTCCTGTGCCGCGTCCTCCGCGGTTATCTCTGTTGTTATCGCGGTCGCCGCGTCCGTCACGGTTATCTCTTCCGCCCTGCGCGCGGGACTGTCCTCTGGCTTCCGCCTTCTCCGGCGCCGCCGCCTTTTCCGGCTGACGCTGCTGCTTCGCTTCTGTCTGGGGCGCCTTCGCCTCCGCCGGTGCTTCCTTCGCTTCCGCCGCCGGAGCCGCCTTCTGCGCCGCTTTTGTCTCTGCTGCCTGCGCCGGCTTTGTCTCCGCCGCTGTGTTCGCCGTCTGCGCCGCCTTTACCTCTGCCGCCGCACCTGCCGTCTGCGCCGCTTTTGTCTCCGCCGCATTTACTGTCTGCGCCGCCTTTGTCTCTGCCGCTGCATTTGCTGTCTGCGCCGCCTTTATCTCTGCCGCTGCATTTGCTGTCTGCGCCACCTTTGTCTCCGCCGCCGCATTTGCTGCCTGTGCCGGCTTTGCTTCAGCCGCTGCGCCTGCCGCCTGCTGCCGTACCTTTGCCTCAGCCGCGCCTGCCGCCTGCTGTCTGCCGCGCACCTCCGCGCCTCTGCCGTTCGCCGGCTTTCCTGCTTCCGCGCCTCTGCCGCCCGCCGGGCGTGCTCCGGCAGCTTTTCTGCCCGCCGGTTTATCCTCCGCAGTTCTCATACCCGCCGGTTTCTGGATTCCCGTCCGGCTGTTCTGGGAACGGAAAATTCTGGTAATATTTTTCTTTTTCGGAGCGCCTGCCGCTTTCGCGCCATTCTCCGCCGTTTTTTCTCCGGTCTGCGCCGTCTTCTCCCCCGCCGCGGCGCTCTGCTGCGCTTCCCGTTTTGCGGGAGCCGGTCTGCTGCCCACGTCTTTGCGTACCATTTCTACCTGTTCATCTTCCAGCATACTCATATAACTCTTTACTTCAATTCCTTTCTCTTTCAGATAATCTATCACTTCTCTGTTTGCTCTGCCCAGCTCTTTTGCGATTTCATGCACTCTCATTCTGGCCATACCCACTACCTCCGTTCGTCTCTGTTTGCCAGTTCCTTCATTATAGCATCGGAAAGCCCCGCATCTGTCACCGCCAGCGACGAACGCATTTCTTTTCCAATCGCCGTGCCCAGTTCCTGCTTCGTTCCGTAAAGATAAAACGGTACCTCATAGAATGTGCACATGTTCTGAAACTTTTTCCGGGTGTTCTCTGAGGCGTCCCCGGATATAAGCACCAGATGGGCAGTTCCTGCCTTCACTGCTTTTTCCGTAGAAAATTCACCGCTTCTGATTCTGCCTGCCTTCGCAGCAAGCCCGACCAGGGAGAGTATTCTATTTGGTCTCAATCTGCTCTATCTCCTTTTTCAAACTATCATATACCGCAGGGGAAATGCCCGTCTTCAGCGAGCGCTCCAGCCCTTTGCTCTTCACCGCCTTCTCAAAGCATTCCATCGAAAAGCACAGGTACGCGCCTCTTCCGTTTTTTCTGCCTGTTGTATCAATCACAAGCTCCTCCTCCGGCGTGCGCAGGATACGAATCATATCTTTTTTGTTTTTCATTTCCTGGCACCCGATGCATTTGCGCTGCGGAATCTTCTTTGTCTGACCCATTTTCTATCTCCCGCTTATTCTTCCGTCTCCGGATCCGCCGGGCTTTCGGAATCTCCCGTCGTTTCCGCTTCTTCTGCGTCCTCCGGCACCTCCGTCAGCTCCGGTTCTTCCATGTCCTCCGGCACTTCCGTCATTTCCGGCTCCTCCTCATACAGCTCTCCTTCCTCATACTGTCCGCTGTAATCGTCAGCATAGGTATCACTGTACTCGTCGTAGTCGTCCTCGTAATATTCCTCTTCCTCCATCTCATCAAAATCGCCCGCCTCGATCGCCTGCGTCTCGCTCTTGATGTCGATCTTGAAACCGGTAAGCCTTGCGGCAAGCCGCGCGTTCTGTCCTTCTTTTCCGATTGCCAGGGAAAGCTGGTAATCCGGCACGACCACCTTCGCGGTCTTTTCATCGTTGTCCGCCGCAACATAGATAACCTTTGCCGGACTGAGGGCATTCTCAATCAGCAGCGCCGGGTTTTCATCCCAGTTGATGATATCGATTTTCTCCCCGCGCAGCTCCTCCACGATGGTGTTGACGCGGGAGCCGTTGATGCCGACACAGGCGCCCACCGCATCGACGTCCGGGTCGTTGGACCAGACAGCCATCTTGGTGCGGTTGCCCGCCTCTCTGGCGATACATTTGATTTCCACGGTGCCGTCGCGCACCTCTGTCACTTCGCTCTCAAACAGGCGCTTTACCAGCTCCGGATGCGTGCGGGAAACCAGTACCTTCGGTCCCTTCGGCGTATCCTTTACCTCCAGCACGTATACCTTTATGCGCTCGGTCGGGCGGAAGGTCTCGCCCTTTACCATTTCGTTTTCATTCAGAATCGCATCCACCTTGCCGAGGTTAATGCTGACGTTTCTGCCGAGGTATCTCTGCACGATACCGGTCACAACTTCGCGCTCCTTGCTGTAATATTCGTTGTACAGCACCTTGCGCTCCTCCTCGCGGATTTTCTGGAGAATGACGTTTTTCGCGTTCTGGGTGGCGATACGTCCGAATTCCTTTGATTTGATCTCCACATTTACCACATCGCCCACCTCGTAGCGGGAATCCTTCATCTTTGCGTCAACCAGGCTGATTTCCGTTACCGGGTCCTCCACCTCTTCCACAACGGTCTTCTCCGCGTGAACGGAAAATTCGCAGGTGTCCGGATTGATATCCACCTTCACATTGTCCGCCTTGCCAAAGTGGTTTTTGCACGCCTGGAGCAGCGACTGTTCAATCGCTTCCAAAAGCACTTCTTTGCTGATGTTTTTCTCCTTCTCCAGCACGTCCAGTGCTTCCATTAATTCGTTATTCATTTTCCCTTTTTCCTCCTTAAAAATCGAAAGCCAGCCTGATCAGCGCGATATCCGCTCTCGCAATCTGCATTTCGCTTTCATCTTCCAATACTATCGTAACCGATTCTTTATCAAACGCCTTTAAGATACCGTAAAATTCCTTCTGTTTTTCTATCGCGCGGAACGTGCGGATCTCCACCTCTTCCCCGATGCTGCGCACAAAATCCTTTTCTTTTTTCAGCGGTCTCCCAAGACCCGGAGAGCTGACCTCAAAGATATAGGATTCCTCCACAAAGTCCTGTTCATCCAGGATATCGTTTGCCGCCCGGCTTACCAGCTCGCAGTCGTCCACCGTAATGCCGCCCGGCTTGTCGATGTACGCGCGCAGGTACCAGCTTCCGCCTTCCTTTACATACTCCACATCCACCAGCTCAAATCCGTTTGCATCCACGATCGGCTGCAGAATCGCCTCCGTTTTCTGCTCATACATTTCTCTTTTTGTCATACGCCCCGCATTCCTCCAGATATGCCGGTCTCCGCTGCGCTTCCGCCCGGTGACAGCCGCCCCGGTTTCCACTTTTTCCGCGCGCCCGGCAACATAAGATTGAGCGGGTTTTTCAACCCGCTCACACTCTAGTAACATATTCTTATCATCTTCATTATAGCACTCTTATCTGGAAAAACAAGTGTTTTTTTCAGCTTTTTCCTTTAATTTACTTGTTTTTTCCATATTTTTTACCGGACACCGGTTATCCGCGAAGCTTCGTGCCCTTTGTATCGCGCCCGGCCACCTTCAGGCGGTCCAGGCGGATTTCTTTTTCTTTATAAAGGATGGTTTTGTCTTTTTCGCCGTCCGGATAATACATTGCCTCCACCCGGTCGCCCTCTCCAAGGCGGATGCCGCGCACGCCGATGGCGCCCTTTTTCTTGAGTGGGATGTCCCCGATACGGATGCGCAGGCAGATATCGTGCTCTGTCTTAAATACCGCCGTCTCCGCCTCGTCCATCCGGTGGACGCTGATGAGCCGGTCACCCTCCTGCAGCTTTGTCGCCGCAATCGTGCGTTTTGCCACGTCAAACTCGCTGCCCTCCACCTGCTTCACCATTCCCTGCGCCGTCCCGAAGACAAACAGGGACATTTTCACCCGCTGCAGGCTTTCCACATAGACAATCGCCTCCCGCGCGCTGCTGTAATTACAGAAGTTGTCAATCGGCTTGCCCTTGTCGCGGAATTTTCCGAAGGGCACATCCAGTACCCTGATGAGATGCTGGCTGCCCGTATCCGTAAACAGGCAGATTTTGTCGGTGTTCATGCAGGGGATGACGTAGCGGCTTTCCGCGTCCGCCGTCTCCTTATTTCGCTCGTAGGTCTGCGCATCCACGGTGCGCGCATAACCGAAGCGGTCCATCAGAAAGACGACCTCCATCTCCTCCAGCTTCTTTTCCTCGTAGACTGCTTCCTCTCCGTTTTCCACCACAGTTTTCCGCGGCACGGCATATTCCTTTTTCAGGCTCTGCAGCTCTTTGATGATCTGCTTTGCCATAGAGCCGTAATTGTTTAAGAGGTCCTCGTAGCGGGCGATGTTTTTTACCGTCTCATCATGTTCTTTCTGGAGGGCGGCAATTTCCAGCCCGATCAGCTTGTAGAGCCGCATTTCCAGAATCGCCGTCGCCTGCGCGTCAGTGAAATGAAGCTGCTCGGCCTGCTTTTTCGAGGTTCTGGATTTGAACCGGATTCCCTCTGTGACGCCGTTTACCAGACATTCCTTTGCCTGCTCGCGGCTTTTGCTGCCGCGCAGGATCTCGATAATCAGGTCGATGACGTCGCACGCTTTTATCAGCCCCTCCTGAATCTCCCGCTTCGCCTGCTCTTTTTCAAGTAATGTCTGATATTTGCGCGTGTTTACCTCAAACTGGAAGTCGATGTGATGCTCGATGATTTTTTTCAGCCCCAGGGTTTCCGGTCTGCCGTCCGAGACCGCCAGCATATTCACGCTGAAGGTATCTTCCAGACGCGTTTTTTTATAAAGCATGTTAATCAGATTGTTGGTGTCGGCATTTTTGCGCAGCTCCAGCACGATGCGAATGCCGTCCTTGGACGACTGATTGGAAATGTCCACGATGTCCGTGGTTTTTTTCGTCTCCACCAGAGCCGCCACGTCGTTTAAAAACTTGCCGATGTTTGCGCCGATCATGGTATACGGAATCTCGCTGATCACAAGGCTTTCTTTTCCGTTTTTTCCTTTCTCCACGTCAACCTTTCCACGGATGCGGATTTTGCCCATGCCAGTCTTGTAGATATCCGTCAGCTCATCCTTGTTTACCACGATGCCCCCTGTCGGGAAATCCGGTCCCTGGATGTACTGCATCAGTTCTTCCGTGGTGATGTTACTGTTTTTGATGGTGGCAATGACCGCGTCAATTACTTCGCCGAGGTTGTGCGGCGGAATACTGGTCACCATGCCGACCGCAATGCCGTCCGCCCCGTTTACCAGAAGGTTTGGCAGGCGCACCGGCAGGACTTCCGGCTCCTTTTCCGTCTCGTCAAAGTTGGGCACGAACGGGACAACGTTTTTGTCGAGGTCGGCAAGGAACGCCTCCTGCGTGACTTTCTGCAGCCGCGCCTCCGTGTAACGCATTGCCGCGGCGCCGTCCCCCTCGATGGACCCGAAGTTTCCGTGTCCGTCCACCAGGGGAAGCCCTTTTTTGAATTCCTGCGCCATCACTACCAGCGCCTCGTAGATGGAGCTGTCGCCGTGCGGGTGATATTTACCCATTGTGTCGCCGACGATACGCGCGCATTTGCGGTACGGGCGGTCGTAGCGGATGCCCAGCTCGTACATGTCGTAGAGCGTCCGGCGCTGCACCGGCTTCAGCCCGTCGCGCACATCCGGGAGCGCGCGGGATACGATAACGCTCATTGCGTAGTCTATATAAGATTTCTGCATGATTTCCGAATATTCGGTACGGATAATCTGCTGCTGTGTGTTTTCCATATATTTGTATTACCTCAAATTTCCTTTTTGTTTCTAATAGCTTATACGTCCAGCTCGGCGTCTTTCGCGTGCTCGTAGATGAATGCCTTGCGCGGCGGCACTTCGGTGCCCATCAGCATTTCCGTGACACTGGAGGCCATGCGCGCATCCTCGATTTCTACGCGCCTTAGCACACGCGTTTCCGGGTTCAGGGTCGTCTCCCAGAGCTGCTGCGCGTCCATTTCACCGAGACCCTTGTAGCGCTGCAGCGTGAAGTTCTTATGTGTCTTCCGGTATTTTTCCAGCGCCTTGTCGTCGTACAGATATTCCTCCGGTCCGCGCGCCGGCATCGCCTTGTAAAGCGGCGGCATCGCGATGTAGATGTGCCCCTCGTAAATCAGCTCCGGCATGAAGCGGTAGAACAGCGTCAGCAGCAGCGTGCTGATATGCGCGCCGTCCACGTCGGCATCCGCCATGATAATGATTTTATCGTATCGCAGCTTCGAGATATCGAAGTCGTTTCCATAGCCCTCCGAGAATCCGCAGCCGAAAGCATTTATCATCGTCTTGATTTCCGCGTTTGCCAGCACCTTGTCGATGCTTGCCTTTTCCACGTTGAGAATTTTTCCGCGGATAGGCATGATTGCCTGGAAGCTGCGGTTGCGCGCCATTTTTGCCGAACCGCCCGCGGAATCTCCCTCCACGATAAATATCTCGCACAGCTCCGGCTTTCTGCTCTCGCAGTTTGCCAGCTTGCCGTTGGAATCAAAGGAGTATTTCTGCTTCGTCAGAAGGTTTGTCTTTGCTTTCTCTTCTGTCCGGCGGATTTTTGCCGCCCGCTCCGCGCAGGATAGCACCTTTTTCAGGGTTTCCAGATTGCGGTCGAAATACAGCACCGCCTCGTCGCCAACCACCTTGGCGACCGCCTTTGCAGCGTCCTGGTTGTCCAGCTTCGTCTTTGTCTGACCCTCGAAGCGCGGCGCCGGGTGCTTCACGGACACTACCGCCGTCATGCCGTTGCGGATATCCGCGCCAGTAAAGTTTGCGTCCTTTTCTTTTAAAATGCCAAGTTCTCTGGCGTAATTGTTCATGATGGCGGTAAACGCCGTCTTAAAACCGGTCAGATGCGTGCCGCCCTCCGCGTTGTAAATGTTGTTGCAGAAGCCGAGCACGTTTTCGTGAAATTCATTCACATACTGGAACGCGCACTCCACCGTGATGCCGTCCAGTTCGCCCTTTAAATATACCGGCGGATCCTGCACCGTCTCTTTGTTGCGGTTTAAATCCTTCACAAAACCGATGATGCCGTCCGGCTCGTGGTATTCCAGATGCTCCGTCTCGGCGCCGCGGCGGTCCTCAAAAATAATCGTCAGCGCCGGATTCAGGTAAGCAGTCTCATGCAGACGGCTTTTGATTTCCTCTGCCGCGAACTGCGTTTTTTCAAATATTTCCGGATCCGGCAGAAAGTTGATGCAGGTTCCGGTCTTTTTTGTCTTTCCCGTCACCGGAAGCAGACCTTTTTCCAGCTCCACCACCGGCACCCCCCGCTCGAATCGGTCATGATGAATCTGTCCGCCGAGGCTCACCTGCACGTCCAGATACGTCGACAGTGCGTTTACCACCGAAGAACCGACGCCGTGCAGACCGCCGCTGGTCTTGTAGCTGTCATTGTCAAATTTTCCGCCCGCGTGCAGTGTCGTAAACACCAGTCGCTCCGCCGGGACGCCTTTTTCATGCATATCCACCGGCACGCCGCGCCCGTTATCGTTTACAGTGGCAGAGCCGTCTTTTTCCAGATACACCTCTATCTGGCTGCAATAGCCCGCCAGATGCTCATCCACCGCATTATCTACAATTTCATATACCAGATGGTTCAATCCCTTCCGGGACACGCTGCCGATATACATACCCGGTCGTTTGCGGACCGCCTCCAGTCCCTCCAGCACAGATATACTCGCCGCGTCATATGTCTTTTTTGCCATAAATCACTCTATCCTTTATCTAAATCATTTCCTGCTTATTTCCTTATGCATTATAACAACATCCTGCAAAAAAATGCAAGCAGAATTGAAAAGCCGTCGCCTGGCGGGGTGACGGTCTTTCCAAAAGCAAGTGTTTCAGTCATTTCTGTATTTTTCTCTCAGTTTTCGCAGTTTCAGCCCGCAATAAGCAAGCAGATAAAGATATAGCAGCGTCAGGACAGCAAACAAAACCGTGAACACGACTGCAAGGGAGTCGCTGGTCTCTATGCTTCTGATAAAATTCGGAAACACGCAGCAGAGGAAGATTATCATAAGCGGAAGCAGCCGGGTTTTCATTACATGGTTGATCAATTCCACTCTTGATTCGTTGTCGGAGAAAATTTCTCCATCCTGTTCGGAATTTGTTTCTGATAACGGTTTCCGGAAATATAGCCATCCAACGCATCGCCCGATATATTCCCAGCCATAATCCCGAAACATCTGAAAATAGTGACTGTTTTCTGTGTTATTTTTATAGTCCAGCCGGTACGCCACATCCTCCGGCGTGCATTGCTCGAAGATGAAGAAGCACGGCGGAATCATTTTCGATAGTTTCCATCCGTTTTTATGCTGCTCATGCAGCCAGGCTTCTTCCTCCTCGTAATCCGCGATGGTAAAAAAGCGTATTACCGTTTTTCTGTTACTCATTTACTCCCTCTCCTTTGCTATTTTTATACAAACGTTCTATACGTTTCAGTTCAAGATTTAAGACTTCTTTTCCAAGCTCTGTAATCTGATAAATTTTTCTTTTTTCTTCTTCCCTTTGAAAGGCAAGCAGCCCGTCTTTTTCCATTTTCGAAAGCGTTCCGTACATCGTACCCGCACTGATGATCAGCTCTCCTCCTGTCATCTGCCTGACCTGCTGGCTGATTCCGTAACCATGCTGCGGCTGCTGGAGACAGAACAAAATATAAAAACCGCTTTCCGTCATCGGTACATAAATCCGTTTGATTTTACTATCCATATACATCCTCACTATTTCACTTCGATATATCGAGGTTCTATCTATAATATATCGAAGTCCGATGTAATTGTCAAGAAGTTTCACTCAAAAACGACAGAGATTTTGTTTCAGTAAAATTTTTATCTAAAAACAGCCCGAATCGCGCCCTGATATTCATGATTATTAAGAATTTGTAAGCTAATATTAAGCTTTTCCCGTGATACAATAAATGTAAGCCACTCCCGTGCTTCAAGGTAGGGTGCTGGAAATCTTGCAGAAATGAATTGAAGGAGGACGTGAATATGAAAAAGAGAAGATTTGCAGGAATCTGTATAGCGGTTTTGCTTGCCGGGATGACCGGCTGTGCAAACGAAGCGCCCGCCGCGCAGACGGAAACGGAGCTCAGCACACAGGCGGAAAGCCGGACAGCGGCAAAAGAAACAGGAAATGTTTCCGCCACTGCTGCAGATGATTCGTCAGACAGCGTGGAAGATGTCGCCGGGCAGGGCTTTGTTCCGCCAAAGGGTTCCCGTGTTGACAGCAACGGAAATATTGCCACTCCCAGCGGAGAAACCTTTTCAAAAGACGGCGGCTGGGCTGTGCCGGAGGGCGGGCACGTCGATTCCCAGGGGCGCATCATCGACAAAAACGGAAATGTCATGGGCGGCGGCGCCCCGGTCGGTTCCAAAGGATAACGGCAAAAAAATCAAGTTTTTGCATTTCAGTGCACAAACTTGATTTTTTTCATAAGTTTATGCTATGCTCGTACCAAAAAGCGTTATGGCAAATCCAGTCTGTTGAAGCTAATAATTCTCTGCCAACCTGATTGACTGGTTGATTTCTGCCTAAAGATTTACCCCCTGCTATGCAGGGGGAATTTTTACTGTGGCACAGGAGAAGTCCCATCTCTGCATCAGCAGCGGTGGGATTTTGTTGTATCTTCACATATCGGGAAGCGCAGCTCTATCCAGTAGGTATCCTCCAGGATTCCGACTCTGGCAGAGCCGCCCATTTTTTCCATCATCATAGAGACGTTTTTCACGCCGATGCCGGTTCCGGCAACGTAGCTGTCCGGCATGGCTCTTCCGTTTGCGATAAGAACCTCCACCTGGTCCGCCCCGCAGGTAAGCTCTATCTGCACCGCGCGCTCCCGGTCGCCGTATTTTTCGATATTGGAAATGATGTTGTTCAGGATACGCCCCATATAATCGGTATTTACCTGTATGCTGACGTTTCTCCACTCCAGCCCGTCCGCGTTTACCGAAAAGCCGTCGTCCGCTAAAAGGGCGCACAGCTCCGAGAGGTAATCCCCCAGCACGCTGCGGATATCCTCCGGCGGCTCCAACTCTGTCTCTTTCTGGGAATCGATAAAAAAGAATTCAAACATCCGGTCAGACATCGATTTTATCTGCAGGATGCGGCTGTACGCTTTCTCAATGTATTCCCCGCTGACATTTCCCTCACGCTCCTGCTTTCTTAAAATCTCCATATACGTCAGCAGCCCTGTCAGCGGCGTGCGCAGGTCATGCGACATGCCGACCACCAGCTTTTCCTGCGCCGCGCGCAGTTCCTTCTCCGTCTGCTCATGCTCCTTTAATTCCTGCCGCATACTGTCCAGTCCGCGTGCGAGCTGCGCCAGCTCATCCTCTCCCTGTATCGTCACCTTCTCCTCCAGATTTCCCCGGCTGATTACCGCCACCTCGCGCTGCAGACACCGGATATACCGCACATCCTCCTGCATCCCCTGGATAAAGACGCCCAGACAGGCTGCAAAGCCCAGCATCACCGTGATACCAAAAATCAGATGAAAATATTTTTCTGCCAGACCACTGTACAGATAAACAAAAGCGTCTCCATCTGCAAAGTGAACGACCTCCGTATATTTTCTTGCATACTGGCTTATGCCGCTCGCCCAGACGCCTGACCCTTCCTCCGTGCCGCGGCTGTCCCTGTCCTTTACTTTGCTGTCAAATAAAATTTCATCCTCCCGGTAAATTTTCAGCTCCGCAAACCCGTTTTCTTCTGCCCATTTCCGGATTTTTGCGGCATCTGTCGCCGCCAGGTGATTCTTGTCTGCATAAATCTGGAGCGCTTCCAGCCCTTTCTCCTCCTCATGATAGAGCAGAAAGCTCCACTGCGTATCATACTGCAGAATATTCACGCTCCCAAAATAAAGCACAACAAAAACAAACAGACCAACGTCCAGCCCACGCAGCAGGCGCGTTACCATCTTTCCTGTCAGGCTGTCCACACGTATTTTATCTGCCAAGGCGGTATCCCTTTCCCCATACGGTTTCGATAAGCTTCGGATTCTGCGCATCCTCCTCCACTTTTTTTCTGAGCCTGCGGATATGCACCATCACTGTGTTTGCAGAGCCGAGGTCAAACGGCTCCTCCCATGCGCTCTCATAGAGATTGCGCGCGGAAAATATTTTCTGCGGATATTCCATGAAAAGAAGCAGCAGCCGGTATTCCAGTTCTGTGAGATTCACTTCCTCTCCCCGCACAAACACACTGTTCTGTATGGTGCAGATACGGATGTCGCCCTTCTTTAACCATTCGGGCAGATTGCTCTTTTCCTCCTGTGCTGCTTTGTCGTAAACGTTGCGCCTGCGCAGCAGCGCCTTTACCCTGGCAAGCAGCTCCGCATAAGAAAACGGCTTTACCAGATAATCGTCCCCGCCCGCCGTCAGACCGATTACCTTATCGGATTCCTGCTCTTTTGCCGTCAGAAACAGCACCGGCACATTCGATACCTTGCGGATTTCCTCACAGGTCCTGATTCCGGAGATTCCCGGCATCATAATGTCCAGTATTACAAGATGAGTATTCTCCGTCAGTTTTTCCAGCCCCATCCTGCCGTTTTCCGCTTCCTCCACGTGATACCCCTCTCCCTCCAGCAGAATGCGCACACCCTCCCGGATTGCCGGGTCGTCTTCAATCATCAGTATGTTGTTATGCTCCATCCGGACCGCCTCTCTTTCCTGTGACCGCTCCCGTCCTGCCTGCCTTTCTCATCCAGCATACCGCCAGTATCCCTGTCAGCAAAAAGCCAAGCATGGAAGGCAGCGCCCTGTATATGGTATTCATTCCGGGCATACCTATAAGCAGCCAGTTGTCCGTTTCCAGGGTATAAGTCCAGATAGCCGGAAAGCTCTGGTTTGTATCAATATGCAAAATTTGTCCGTCTCCCGCAAAAATGCTATACAGCGCATGAATCAGCACCGCCGACCAGATAGAACCGCTCTCACAGACAACCAGCGTCAGCGCCGTCCCCATCAGAAATGTTCCCAGTATCGTCAGAAGCGCGTCTTTCACATTCAAAAATGACATTGCCATACACTGGATCAGGGTATATGTGAAAACAGATGCCGCTGCCGCGCCTTTTTTTCCGAAACCAGTCTGCAACGCGCGAAAGGCAAGCCCCCGGTAAAGCAGTTCCTCCGTCACAGCCGCCCGGATCCCCTGTCCCAAAACATTCGATACGAAAATCCTGAGCAAATCCTGCAGCGTGGGATTTTCGAATGCCAGCGTCCCCTTCACGCAAAACAGGTAGAACATATCCACCACAGCAGGAAGAAGCACGGCAACAATGCACCAGCGCCGCAGAAACAGTGGTTTTCTGCAATAGACATCTGCCAGAGAAATCTTCATAACATACTTCGTATAAAGATAAACTGCCGTAAATACGCTCCACAAATTCAGACAATTACCCGCAAGTTCTTTCACAACAAGAGACGTATCCATTCTCCATGCCACTCTGCTGAAAGAAACTGTAAAAATATGAATCAGGAACACTGCCGCCGCATGCAGAATCGCTTTTGCTTTTCTTTGCATAACTCATCCCCGTTTTCGGGCAGATGCAAAAAGCTCCGCCCTTTTTCTTTCTTTATTCCGATTTTACTATTGCTGCTTCCGGCTGTCAATCTAATGAGCCGTCTGTAAATTCCGTTTCATCTGTTATGGCAGTCATCCAGCCTGATATTTCACCGGTCTGCTCTTCCATTATTCACGGTGCATCAACTGCGGGAAGAAGTGCATTTACATTGACGGTTGTTTCTGTTCTGGTTGTAAAGCTTCCATCGATTTCTACTCTTTCCACAGTTTCTCTTTCTGTATCTGATACTGCTATCACGTCACCTGCTTTCACAAGGCAGGTAAAGTCAACGTATGATGCATCCTCGTTATAGTAGTACGCGTCATCCACGCGCTCCTGCCGGAAGCTGTAAAACTCTTCTTTCAGATAACCACCCTCTTCCCGCAGAAGGGAAATATCATAAATGCCGGTATCACGCAGCCAGACACCCAGATCTTCCGCCTGGAATGTGCCGTCCCCGTTTATCTCTGTAACAATCTTTTTCGCATTCCGGTTTTCATAATCCGTGAAAACATCGTTGCGGCACATTTTGTACACATTTCCCCCCAATGTTGCGTGCCTTTACCGGCACCGTCAGCACAGCCGCCAGTGCCAGAGCCAGACATATCCTCCTTGCCATCATACTTTTGAAAACTGCTGTTTTTTTCATTTTTCCTTCCCCCTTCCTGTTCTGCTTTCAGCATACCAGAAAATTCTTACTTTTCAGATGAAGATTTCTTACAAATTCTTAACCCGTCTGCTCCTCATGTAAACTACCTGCATAAATCCTCTGTTACAGCATGCCTTATACACATGTTTCTCATGCACTAAAAAACGTCCACTGGACGTTTTTGTCGTATGCATGGCAACACAAAAACCGGGCATCCTGCCCGGTTCATATAATTATCTGTTTATATACCGCATATCTCTATACAACCGCTATCCAATTTCCGTATCCGCCAGCAGAATGTTGCGGATTTTTCTGGTCATGGTGATGGTTCCGGCGTCTTTTTTCTGCTGCATCAGCAGCAGGCACATGTTTTCCTTCGGGAAGTTTGCAAAGTAACAGCCAAGCCAGCCATCCCAGCCGTATTCTCCTTCGCGCGCCAGCCCGGACGCCATCTGCGGGTATTCCATGATACGCATGAGGTGTGAGTAAGTAAAGCCCTCCAGCCCCACCCAGCTCCGGTGCGCCGCCTGCTGCGCGTCCGTCAGCTTTCCGGTCGTAAGATAGTGCACTGTCTGCGGAGCGAGAATCTGCCTGCCGCCCAGTCTTCCGCCGTTTAGCAGCATCTGCGCAAACCTTGCGTAATCGTCGATGGTCGATACCAGCCCCGCGCCGCCCGCCTCGTATGCCGGGCGTTTATCCTTCCGGTTCGGCACCGCCAGATGACTGTCCGTATAAAGCCGCATCGTCCCGTCCTCCAATGTCTCATAAACAGACGCGAGGCGCGCCTGCTTTTCCGCGGGCACCCAGAAATCCGTATCCCGCATCTGCAGCGGCTCAAATAAATTCTCCTTCAGGAAATCCCCGAAGCGCATCCCGGAAATCTGTTCGATCACCGCTCCCAGAACATCCGCCGAAAGTCCGTACCGCCAGGAAGAATCCGGCTCGAAGGCGAGCGGCAGCGTTCCCACATGATTGGCAAACTCCATCGTCGTCACTTCTCTGTCTGTAAACAGGCGCTGCGTGCATTCCTCAATGTACGCGCCGGTCTGCCTTCCCGCCACAGTCTCATTGTCCCCGTAAGTAAGCCCGGAGGTCATGTTCAGCAGATGCAGTACGTTCATCTGCGTCTTTGCCGGTTCAATTTTTCCGTCCTTCTCAACCGTAAGATGACGAAAGCCCGGCAGAATCTCCGCCACCGGCTGCGCCAGGTCCAGCTTTCCGCGCTCCATCAGAAGCATCGCCGCAGCCGCAGTAACTGGCTTTGTCATGGAATACAGCCGGAAAATGGTGTTCCGCTTTACTGGCATTTCCTGCTCTATATCGGCATACCCCTGCTCATCATAAAAGATTTCCGCCCCATCCTTTAAAACCAGCAGATTTACGCCCGCTGTCGTCCCATCCGCAATCGCCTCCGCGATGGTATTCTTTATTCTCTGCTTTGTAATTTCTTTCATTTTCTCTGCGTCTCCCTCCCGGTGACATGGCATTTTTATTTTTCACCCGATACTCTACATCTTACCAGAATTTCCGTGATTTTACCACCGGTAAATGAATGCTTCAAAATCTGCGCGGCGCCGGACTTTTACATCCGGCGCCGCCTTTTCCCGCTCTCTACATATCGCGGGATATACATCATATAATATGATACGTTATCTCCACCGGAGCCTTTCCGGTCAGCTCCCGGCTGCGCGCATCAGGCTGGCTGACGCCCGCATATATCACAAACTGTTTTCCGTCCCGGCTGCGCACGCCCGCTTCGTCCACCACCGTGAACGCCCGCGCGGGCACCGTCATTTCGATTGTTTTTTTCTCGCCCGCCTCCAGATGGATGCGTCCGAAAGCCGCCAGCGCCGGATTCGGAACTGCATTGGCGCTGTCCGTGCACTTCACATAAATCTGAAGCACCTCGTCGGTTACGGCATTTCCGGCATTTTCCGCCGTCACCGCCAGCGTCAGGTCGCCCTCCGCAGAAGCGCCCCGGATGTTGGCATCCGTCACACGCACGTCCCCGTAGGTCAGCCCGAAGCCGAACGGATACTGCGCCGGATGCCCCATGTAGCGGTAGGTTCTGCCCTTCATGGAGTAATCCTCAAACGCCGGGAGCTCCTCCAGTGTCTCATAGAAGGTTACCGGAAGCTTTCCGGAAGGAGATACCTCGCCGAACAGCAGCTTCGCCGCCGCGCTTCCGCCCTGGCTGCCCGGATACCAGAGCTGCAGGATCGCATCAAAATGCTCCGCTGCATAGCTCATATCCAGGTCGCTGCCGCTCATCATGCAGAGCACCACCGGTTTTCCGGTCGCCGCCACCGCCTCCATCAGATCACGCTGCGCCTCCGGGAGCAGAAGCGTTTCCTTGTCGCCGGAAGCATAGCTGTTTCCGGTATCTCCCTCTTCGCCCTCCAGCGTCTCATCCAGACCGAGACAGAGGATCACCACGTCACTGTTCTCCGCAACAATCTGCGCCTCCGCCAGACGGTCGCCCGCCAGGGCAAGCTTCTCGGTGCGGTCCTCCGACAGCGCACAGCCGACGCTCGTCAGCACACGCACATCCTCCCCAAGATAGTCCTGCAGACCCTGCTGAATCGTCTCGTAGCGCGACGCCGTTCCGTGATAATTTCCCGCCAGCGCCGCGCGGCTGTCCGCATTCGGTCCAATTACGCCCACCGTCCTCAGGCGCTCCTTTTTCAGCGGCAGGATCCCGTTGTTTTTCAGAAGCACCGCGCTCTCCAGCGCCGCCTTCTCCGCCAGCGCCAGATGCTCTTTCGATTCCACCACCGTATACGGAATATCGTCATACTCGCTGCCGTCAAAAAGACCGAGCAGGAAGCGCGTCGTAAACAAGCGCACCGCCGCCTCCGTGATGGTCTCCTCGGATACCAGCCCGTCCCGGTAAGCGTGCAAAATATGCAGATACGTATTTCCGCAGTTTAAATCGCAGCCGCTGTTGATTGCCATCGCCGCCGATTCCTTCGCCGTCGCCGTCAGCATATGGTGCTCGTGGAAATCACGGATAGCCCAGCAGTCCGAAACAAAATGTCCCTCAAAGCCCCAGTCTTCGCGAAGGATTTTCTGCAGCACCGGGCTGGCGCAGCACGCCTCGCCGTTCGTGCGGTTGTAGGCGCCCATGACCGCTTCCACATCCGCTTCCTTCACCAATGCCTCAAACGCCGGAAGATAGGTCTCCTCCATATCCTTTGCCGACGCCTCCGCATTGAACTCGTGGCGCACCGCCTCCGGTCCGGAGTGCACCGCGAAGTGCTTCGCGCACGCCGCCGCCTTCATTGTTTCCCCGTCGCCCTGCAGCCCTTTCACAAACGCCACGCCGAGGCGGCTGGTAAGACAGGGGTCCTCCCCGTAGGTCTCATGTCCGCGTCCCCAGCGGGGGTCCCGGAAAATGTTCACATTCGGGGACCAGAATGTCAGCCCCTTGTAAATATCCCGGTCCTCCTTCGCCGCATAGGCGTTGTATTTCGCACGTCCCTCAGTCGCAATCACATCGGCAATCTCACCGAGCAGCGCCTCGTCAAACGTTGCGCCAAGTCCGATAGCCTGCGGGAATACCGTCGCCTGACCGGCTCTCGCCACGCCGTGGAGCGCCTCGTTCCACCAGTTATACGCCGGTATTCCCAGCCTTTTAATTGCCGGGGCGTCATATTTGAGCTGGCTCGCCTTCTCCTCTACCGTCATCTGCGCGACCAGCGCCTCCGCCCTTTTTCTTGCCTCTTCTCTTTTCATACTTTCCTGCTGTTTCCTTTCTTATGTCTAGTCCCATTTTGCCGTGATGCCTCCGGCGGGGCGCCTGCCGGCATTCCCACTCTGCTTTGTCCTCCGGCGGGGCGCCTGCCGGCATCCCCACCCTGCTTTGTCCTCCGGCGGGGCGCCTGCCGGCATTCCCGCTCTGTTTTGTCCTCCGGCAGGGCGCCCTCTCTCCGGCACCGGTCTGCCCGTCAGATAAGCGTCATTGCTTCCGGAAGCTCGTCTCCGGTCCCATATAGGAGGGCAGCGGCTTTTTATCCGGCGCATAGACCAGCAGCCGCTCCAGCACCACGCCCGCGTCACCCGCATACAGCGTGATTTTGTTTACGCCCTTCCGGATATGCACCGGCAGCTCTGCGCGATGCTCCTGGTCGAGCACGGCGGTGCACCACGCCTCGCAGTCCGGGTCGCCGCCGCGATAATCAGGTCCTGTCAGCGTCAGGGTCTGTATCTCTTCTTCATTGACGCGCACGCCGGTCTGCAGAAGTCCTCCGTTTACCAGCGGATTCGCCGGGGAGGTGCGCAGCTCCAGAATACAGTCCTGCTCCTCCTCTGCCCAGATTTCGTAGAGAAGCGACGGTGCGCTGCCGTCCTCCCAGTCTGCCTTTTTGTAGACCGCCGTCGTCGGGAATACCTTCATGCCGCTTCCATATTTTCCATAATCCTCCAGCTTTTCAAACGCCGCTCTGCCGTCAGCGCACATGCCGCCAAATTTCACGGAAAAGCCCGCCGCGTCCGCCGCGCAGAGCCCGTTCTGCATCACATATGCGCCGAACGGAACCGCCGCCAGGCTTTCATTTCTGCAAAGAATGCGCAGCGGCACATATTCCGTCTCCGTGCTGATGCGGCATTCGCACTCTGCCGACTGTCCCACCGGCAGCTTCTCGCGCAGGAAGGTGATCTCCACCTCGTCAAGCAGCTCTGTGCTGCCCTCGCGCGCGGAAAATTCCAGACAGTCGCACGCTCCGGATATCTTCCACTCTACGCTGCCCGTGCCGCCGTTTGCAATCTGTATCGTCACCTTCTCCTTCCCCGCATAGCAGAAATCGTCGATAACGAGCGGCTTCGGGAAATACTGGTTCGTGTAGCTCCCTGTACCGTCCGCGCGCGATACTGTCAGTCGCGGCTTCTGCGGAAGCGTCAGAACATGCTGCACCGGATAGCGCCAGTCCTCGTCGTTCCAGTTTACGAAGCCGATGTGCTGCTCCAGCTCCATGCCGCTCCATTTTCCGCCGTTAAACTCCCGCATCCGCGCCGCCAGCGCTGCATCCTTTTCGATGCACGCCTGCATCTGCTGTCCGTATACATTGGCGACTGCCCTGCCCTGCGACGCATACAGATGGTTCATGCCGGAGGTCAGATGCATCTTCAGAAGGTTGGCAATGCCCGCCGCCGGG
This sequence comes from Marvinbryantia formatexigens DSM 14469, assembly GCF_025148285.1. Lineage (NCBI taxonomy): Bacteria > Bacillati > Bacillota > Clostridia > Lachnospirales > Lachnospiraceae > Marvinbryantia > Marvinbryantia formatexigens. The sequence goes on from NZ_CP102268.1 coordinate 593,310, forward strand.
TAGTAAATCATGCTGAAATACCCTTTCTCTGCCGGTGTGCCGGAAAGCTCCGCCAGAAGCTGCTCTGTCTTCTGCTCCAGCGCCTCGCAGCGCTTCAGCATCCTTCTGCCCTCATTGTAATGGGCGGGATGATAAACCGTATCATTCAGCGCCTCCGGACGGCGATAGCCTGCCAGCCGCACCGCCTCCTCCAGCACCCAGGTGATGTCCCGGCACTGCTCTTCGGAAGCATAAGCGCCGAACTGCTTCTGTATCCACTGCGCGGTGTATTCCCTCACCTTTTCAGAGGAACCGCCGCCCCAGGTCTCAAAATCATAGGCAAGCTCCATAAAATATCCCAGCGGGTATTCCTGGAACTTTACATCTCCCACATTCACAATCCAGAGATTGCGGACGCCGTACTCATACGCCTCCGACATCTGCTCCCAGATTCTTACAAGCGGCGTGGAATTTACCCACTCAAAGGAGATTGGCGAACCGTGGTAATCCACATGGTAATACATGCCGAAGCCGCCCGGATGCTGCCGCTCCGCCCCCTGCGGAAGCGCGCGCATACTGCCGAAATTATCCTCACAGAACAGAAGCGTCACATCCTCCAGCTCCTCAAAGCCGCGGATACCGGCGATTCTGCCGTCCCCGAAGTAATAATCCTCCACTTCCTTATAAATGGCAAAAAGCTGCGGCACCTTCTTCAAATCGGGATTTACATGCTGCGCAATCAGCTTGCGCTGGTTCGTGATAATTTCCTTTAGCTGACGGACATTCTCCGCAATCGTCGCGTCATCGCCCAGCAGCTTGCTGTCGCGCTCGCCGCGCATTCCGACGGTCGGGAAAATCTGCTCGTCCTTCACGCGCGTCAGACCGTCCTCCCAGAATTTCAGCAGTCCCTCTTTATTTACATCATAATTCCATTCCGTTCCGTAGGGAGAATTTTCCCCCTTGAAAATGGAAAATTCCTCTCCGGAGCGCATACAGGGCTCGTGGTGCGACATACCGATATAGATACCGTACTCTGTTGCAAGCTGCATGGAGGAAAGCCCCGGTCCGTCCAGCAAAAAGGACGAGGTCCACATCGCCGGCCAGAGATAGTTGCCTTTCATGCGCAGAAGGTACTCAAACACATGGTCGTACATTTCCGCCGTAAAGCCCTGGTAATGTGAAAACGTCCAGTTTCCGTAGCAGGGCCACTCATCGTTGATAAAGAAGCCGCGGAACTTTACGGAGGGTTCCTTCGAGATACCGCCCGTCACACGCTTTACAAGATGACCGTCCTGTGCTCCTTCCGTCTCCGTTTCGTCTGTGAGAAGCGCGCTCTCCCAGGCAGGCGGCGTGACATCTCCCCAGAAGCCGGTCGCCGTCACGCCGAGCAGCTCGGAAAGATGGAACATTCCGTAGATGGTGCCAGTGCGGTCGCTGCCCACGATCACCAGCGCACGCTCCACGCCCTCCAGCGGCTGCTCCGCCAGATAGAAGCCGTAGCTTTCCCATCTTCCGGCAAGCGTCTTCAGCTCCGGTATACGCTCCGTCAGTGTATCCGCCAGCGTACCCTCTCCCAGCGTCGCCGCCAGCACCGCCTGATTACTGCCGCCTTCCGCGCCGCACTGCACGCAGGCGCCTGTCGTTTCCCGGATATCCTTTGCAACCTTTTCGCGGATTCTGCAAATTCCGGGGCCTGCCTGCGCATCCAGAATGATATTGATTGTCGTATCCTTGCTAAATTTTAAATAAGCCATAATGTTCTCCAGAAAATTTTTTGTGATAATCTATTAACGTACTTACTTAAGATGCAAAAGGCCGCCGCAGTCTCCCGCGGCAGCCCCTGCTTTAATGGCTCAGCATCCTACTGCTATTGCTTAGTATCCAAGCACATCCTTTGTATCATTGAAAATTTCATTAACCATCTCTACATACTCAGATGCTTTCAGATTGTCCATGCACTCTGTTACATAAGCATCCCAGTCAGCATCGAGGTCCTTCTTGCCGGTGATGAATTCCAGCGCAGAAGTATTTACATAATCCATCAGCGGAACCTTGATAAGGTTCAGGTCTTCCTTCTGAAGCTCGTCTGCCAGTACCGGCGGCATAAGCTGAACCGGCTCCTTATTCGCGTTGATTCTCTCGTTCCACTCTTTTTCACCCTCGGTAAACTTGGAGAGCTGGATGAAGGTATTTCCGCCGTATGCGAATACACCGCCGCCGAAGCCATAGTCTACGTTGAGCTGCTTCTCTGCGCCTGCATTGAAGCCGTTATAGTAGATGTCCTCGTTCAGTACGATATTTCCGTCAGCATCCTTTGTATAGGTCTCGCCCTCAACGCCCCACTGGCTCAGCTCATGACCTTCATCAGAGTACCACAGCCAGTCGATGAAACGGAGCATCTTGATGAACTCTTCTTCACCAAGCTCATCCAGTGCGTTCTGGCTGATCATGATACCGTTTTCCAGACGTCCTGCGCCGCTGGAAACCTTTACGTTACCCGCCGGACCTGACGGTGTGGTCATGAAGTACAGCTCTGCACCTTCATCTGTCACTTTGTTGTTTGCAATAATATCAGACAGGATCTGATAGTTTGCTGCCAGCACATAGGAATCGCCGCGGAAGAATTTCGCCTGTGCCTGTGTGGAATCCTGTGTAAAGGTTTCCGGGTCCAGGATGCCTTCCTCATACAGCTTGTGGAAGTATGTCAGGAACTCCTTGTACTCTTCTGTTGTATCTGCAAAGTAGAATTCGTTTGTATCAAAGTTGAACTTTGTACCATCCTTCAGACCCCAGTCGCCGCCGTCCTGGGAGTTACCGGCTGTTACATTGTAAGTAATCGCCGCAATGTTCATCGTGCAGCCAAACTGGAACTGGTCGGACCAGATGTTATCTTTTCCGGTGTATTCCTGCACCAGCTTCAGCGCCTCATAGAAATCCTCCCATGTCCAGGTCGGCTCTGTGCTCATGTCAACGCCTGCCGCCTCGAAGATATCCTTGCGGATGATAAGAGAGTAGCCGCCTGCCACTTCTTCCCACATACCCGGAAGACGGTAATATTTACCATCGGCTGCGTAAATCTGCTTCAGATCCTCTTCCATGCCCCACTCCTCTACCTGCTTGGAGTAGTTCGGCATATACTGTACCCAGTCGCTGATTGCAACTACCTGGCCGCTGTCCTCGTAGGGTGAAGAATCATAGATCTTCGGAATGATGTACGGAGCGCTTCCGCTGTTTACCATAGCGGATACCTTATCGTTGTAGTCTGTTCTTGCTACGGAAGTAAGGTCGAAAGTAACATTTGTTCTCTCCTCAATCGCGCTCCAGAGACGCCAGTTCTCATCCAGCGGATAGTTCTCGTGGTCGGAGAACATCATGGAATACGTTACCGGTTCGTCGGAATGGAAGGTCGTGTCCACACCATAGGTGTAGCCCTCTGCTTCCTCTGCGGATGCCGTTACACATCCCACCGCGCCAACCATAGCCGCCGCCATTGTCAGTGCCATTAATTTTTTGTTCATACTTCTTTCCTCCTTGTTTTATTTATAAAAGCATTTCTGTGCTTTGTATAACATGTTTAACCTTTTACCGCACCCATCGTCATACCCTGTACGAAGTATTTCTGTACAAACGGATATACGCAGATGATCGGCAGGGATGTCAGTACCATTGTTGCGGATTTCAGCGTTGCCTGCACGCTGCTTGCCTCGCCGCTGGAACCGATATCCACGTTGTTTGCACCCTCTACGAGCTGACGTACCCACAGCGAAATCGGCTTTAAAGCATCGTCGTCCAAATACAGGAACGGACCGAACCATTCATTCCACAGACCAACCAGATAAAACAGCGTCATCGTTGCAAGGATCGGTTTGGAGAGCGGCAGGATGATCTTTATGAAGATTCCGTAAACGCCCATGCCGTCGATGGAGGCCGCCTCCTCCAGCTCCTCCGGCAGTCCGGCGAAGAAGGATTTCATAAGCAGCAGGTTGAAGGTGCTGATCGCGCCCGGAAGTACCACTGCCCAGATAGTATTGCCAAGATGCAGCCACTGTGTAACAAGAATATAGTTCGGAATCAGACCGCCGCTGAAATACATCGTAAATACAACGAACGGTGTGAAGAACTTATTCAGGCGGAGCCTTGATTTCGAAAGCGGGTAGGCGAGCAGCGCCGTACCGAATACGGAAATCAATGTGCCGACTACGGAATATATGATGGTGTTTCCGTAGTAGCGGAAGAACCGGCTGTCACTGAGCAGATATTTGTAAGTTGCGGTCGTAAAGCCTACCGGGAAAAACGTAACCCCTCCGGCGGCAACTGCCGTGTCACTGCTGAAGGACTGCGCTACCAGATATATGAACGGATATAAGGTAACGAACACGACCAGAATCATGATGATGGTATTAATCACCTGGAATACGCGGTATCCCGTTGAAACCTTGATTTTTGAATTTTCCATCTGTCCTTTCTCCCTTCTACCACAGTGATGTTTCTGTAAATTTCTTCGACAGGTAGTTCGCCGATGTTACCAGAATCAGACCGATAACTGCGGAGAACAGACCAACCGCCGACGCATAGCTGAAGTTTCCTCCCGAAATACCCATGCGGTATACCAGCGTGTCGATGATGTCCGCGCGGGACTGTGTAAGCGGGTTGTACAAAAGCAGGATTTTCTGCATGTTGTTCGAACCAAGGATGTTTCCGATATCCATGATGAGCAGCGTCATGATCGTCGGAAGGATGCCCGGAATCGTCACATGGATGGTCTGCTGGAACCGGTTTGCACCGTCCATTTCCGCCGCCTCGTAAAGTCCTGGGTCGATGTTTGTCATCGCAGTGAGGTAAAGGATCGTGCCCCATCCTAACGCCTGCCAGATGCCGGACCCTATGTACACGGTATCGAACCACGCCGGTTCTGACATGAACGCGATCTTGTCCAGTCCAAGGGACGCCAGCAGCGTGTTGATCGGACCGGTGGAGGAAAGAAGCTCTTTTACCATACCACAGACAACTACCAGAGAAATAAAGTGCGGCAGGTAGGAAATCGTCTGAACAAGCTTTTTCCACCATTTTGTTCTGATTTCATTGATTAACAAAGCGAAAATCAATGTTGCCGGAAAACGTACAAGCAGATATCCGATACTTAAGCGAAGGGTGTTCCGGAATGCCTGCCAGAAGTTACTGTCTGTCAGGAACTGTTCAAAATAACGGAACCCAACCCATCTTTCACCGAAGATGTTCGGTCCGCCTTTATAACGGCGGAAGGCTATGATATTTCCAAGCATCGGGATGTACTTGAAAATAACGTAGTACAGAATCGGAAGAATCAGAAATGTGTAGATTTTCCAATTCTTTTTCACATGACGAAGCAGCGATTCGTCATGCTTCAGCTTTTCTTTTTTTGCTTTTGTTTTTGCCATTTTGCTACATCACTCTCCTTTTTTTCTCTTTCAGACCCTTCTTTTTTCGTTAGATTGCACATTTTCCGCTTTTGCTGGATACATTATATGTCATTTTTATGGCGTTTGCATCAAATATATTGCCTTTTACTGCGCAGATATTGCTCCCATTTCTTCCCTCTGATATCCATTTTGTGCATTGATTACAAAAATCAGCCATTATTTTTGTGCAAAAATATATTTCCCACCCGGCGTTGCCGGATGGGAAAAAGCAAATTTCGCGTTATTTGGATGTTTTGTAAAGTGGACATTCGCATTTTACTCTGCTTCATGCTCATAAACGCCGACCGCTTCACGACTCGCGTTCAAATTGTATCCAGTCAAAATCAAAGCAGCTTCCGGGAAGGAATACAAATCGTACCGTCTGCCGTCCGCAGATCCGTTCAAAGGAGAAGGTCTGCACCGGCTCCCCGCGCATAAATTCCAGCATCCGCGTTTCCTCTCCCGCTTCGGAAGCAAAGCGCAGAACGATGGTGTTTTTCTCGTGCGGGGTGCTTCCGCAGATGGTAATCCGCGCGGCTCCCTCCTGCCCGAAATCCAGCCCGCCAAATTCCAGCGTCACGTTGTTGCCGATTTCCCGCACAACGCCGTCCGCGATCCGGAAGCTGTCGCCGTAAATGGCGTCGCACTGCACTGCCGCCAGCTTTTCAAAGGCGCGGTTTTTCTTCACGAATGAAAAGCCCTTCAGGTGAATCTTTTTCTGAAGCACAAAGCAGATGCCGGTGATTCCGCGCAGCCATTTGTTCAGACGGTAGGTTTCCTCCTGGTAGGTGTTCCAGATGGACGGTTTCTGGTAAATGACGTCGGCAATCAGCTCCGCTCCCGGCTCGCCCGGCATTCCCTCGTAAATTTTAATTTCGTAGGGCTCGTCCGTCAGCGCAAAGATGGGCAGACAGATTTCATCGGAACCGTCCGGACCAAAATCCAGCTCCCGGAAGCCCACCTGCGTCTCGCCGTCGCGCGCCGTGGCGACGCCATGCTCGTTGCCGTTGCCGACATCGCCCCGGCTGTAGTTGTAAAGACCGCCGCTGACGAAGGAATACGGGTCCAGAAATGCCTTTCCCAGCCCGGTAACGGTAAATTCCATCTGCGAAATGATGCGCACCTTTTCCGTGCCGCAGCGCGACATGCAGCGCAGCCGGAAGCAGCCGTCGCTCTTCGCCCGCACATGCGCCGTCCGCCCGTCCGCCTGCAGCTCTGCGAGCGGAGACGGAATGCCCGCGTCATCCACGATTCGCCAGATGACCTCCTTATCGTCCGCATTATCCGGGCAGAGCTGCGCCGTCACCGTCGTCTCCGGTACTTCCTCGGAGAGGTGGTTTCCCGCGCTGCTCATCAGGCGGATATTGCGCACGGGGATTTCCGTATTTTTCTGCTCTTCCGAGCCGTCTCTTTCTCCCGTCATTTTTGCGGCCGCCTCGCCCGCGGACGGGACTTCCGACGGCGTCGCGCCTGCATCCGCGGGCAGAGCATTCCGGAATGATGTCGCGTCTGCATCCGCGGGCAGGGAATTTTCCGCCGCTTTGCGCACCGGCATCTCTGCAAGATAAGCCTCCGGAGAACTTCCGCGCACCGCCGCGCTCTCCCTTACCTGAAGCGTCAGATGCGCCTCCGGCAGTCCCGGCGAGGATACCGTCACACACAGCTCTCCCGCCTGTGTCCCTGCCTTTATCACCGCCAGCAGCTTTCCGCCAAACAGTCTTCTGCTGCCCGTCTTATAGCCGTCCGTCTCCGTGCTGTCGCCGTTATCGCAGCCTGCCAGCGCCCCGGCACCCGTCACCGTCACCTGCACGCGGTTGTTGGCGTTTTCCACCGGATAACCGTCCGCGTCCGTCATGGAAATCTGCAGAAACAAAAGGTCGTGCCCGTCCGCCCGCAGCGTCTCTTGCTCCGGCGTCAGCATGATGTGCGCCGCCTCCCCGAAGGAATGGCGCGCATCTTCCGCCAGAACATTTCCGTTTTCATCGCGGGCGATTGCCCGGATTTCCCCTTTTTCATAAGGAACCTGCCAGTTGCCGGAGAGCGTCGTGCCGTGCGCATGGTCAATCCGGCAGACGCCGCAGCTTTTTCCGTTCAGAAACAGCTCCACCTCCGGAGCGTTTGTGTACGCCCGCACATCCACAAGCTGCCCCTCGTTGAAATCCCAGTACGGAAACAGATGCAGCACCGTTTTCTTCCGGAGGTCATTCCACTCCGCCTGGTAGAGGTAATAGGGGTCCTTCGGGAAGCCCGCCGTGTCTATCTGCCCGAAATACGAATTCCGTGTGTGATACGGCGTCGGCTCGCCGATATAGTCAAAGCCGCTCCACAAAAACTGTCCGCAGGAATACGGGCGGTCGCGCTCCGCGATCACGCATGCCTCCGCCGATTTTGCGCCCCAGCTCGTCGTGGAATTTCCCAGCGCCGAGCACTGCTCATCGTCATCGGCAAGCACAGACTGCTTATACGGGAAATGATAAATCCCGCGGCTCTGCACCACCGAGGAGGTCTCGCTTCCGTAAATAATCCAGTCCGGATGCTGCGCATGATGGCTGTCGTAATATTTTTCGCCGTAATTGTAGCCGATCAGCTTTATCACATCGGCGCACTTCTGCGTATTTTCCCACGGCATGTAGTTTGAGGCAAGCGTCGGCGGCGCGTTGTGCTTTGCGTCATGCTTTTCCACCTCCGCCATCAGCCTTTCCATCCACAGCCTGCCCTTTTCTCCAGCGTGCGTGTCGTGGATTTCATTTCCCACGCACCACATGATCACGCTCGGATGATTGCGGTCACGGCGTATCCAGCTCGCCACGTCCCGCTGATACCACTGCTGGAAAAAGCGCGCATAGTCATACGGCGTTTTGGCGGATTCCCACATATCAAATGCCTCCGAGATTACCAGAAGCCCCATTTCGTCCGCCAGGTCCATCGCCTCTGCCGCCGGCATGTTGTGCGCAAAGCGCACAGCGTTCGCGCCCATGTTTTTGATGATTTCAAATTTCCGGCGCATCGCCTGCTCATGAAAAGCGCTTCCCAGACAGCCGAGGTCGTGATGCTCGCAGACGCCGTTCAGTTTTATGTGCCTGCCGTTCAGGAAAAATCCCCCGTCCGGCAGATAAGCGATGGCGCGGAAGCCTACCCGCTGCTCTTCCGTCTGCAGAAGCACACCATCCTTAAACAGGCGCACGCGCAAAGTGTAGAGATTCGGACTTTCGACATCCCAGAGCTTTGGTCGCTCCGCCAGCAGGCGGATGCTGTGAACCCAGACCCCAGTCTGTCCCTCCTTCGGCTGAATGCTCCATGTGCCCTGCTGCCCTTCTTTTTCTCCGGCATTTCCTGTGCCCTGCCGCACCGGCAGCAAAGTGCCATCCTCCGCCAGAAGATCCGCCGTCACAGTCAGATCGCATCCGGTGGTCTCCACCTCCAGATCAATATTCCAATCATTCTCCGGCGCCGCTTTCACCGGCTCCGCGTGAAAATAGATACCGTCTGATACGAGGTGCTCCCTGGGCACCTGCTTCAGCCACACATTCCGGTAAATCCCCGCGCCGGAATACCAGCGGCTGTTGGGCGCCTGGAAATCCACAGAAACCCGGATTTCATTCTCCCCGTCTTCCAGAAACGGCGTGATATCCAGCTCAAACGCGGAATAGCCGTACTTCCATTCCCCCGCCAGATGCCCGTTTACATACACCCGGCTGTCCATATAAATGCCGTCAAAACGCAGAAACACCAACTCCTGCTCCTTTTTTTCCAGAACAAAACGCTTCCGGTACCAGCCGGTGCCGTCCTCATAAAGATGATTGGTGTCATAAATCAGCCAGTCATGCGGCAGCCCGACCGGCGAAAACATCTGCTCCCGCTCCTTCATTTCAGAAAATGTCGTATGCAGAGGCTGTCTGCTAAATTCCCATCCGTCATTAAACAGCATCATCTCTCGTCTCCTTTGCTCATTTTATACGAAGCTTTATGCAAAACGGCGCTGCGCAGAGCCCGTTTTCGTCATACAAAAGTCTTTTTCCCGGCGCACAGTCCCATGCGTAGCGCACCGCGCACGGTTTTTTCACCTGCCCGCTTTGCAGGCACACTGTGTTTCCGGAAATCTTTGCCTGCGCCGGATAATAAATGCCATCTTCCCCGGCAAGCTCAAACAGCCGCGGATTTTCCTGCCCGCATGCACCACACTCTCTGAGAGCGATGCGACCGCCTGCCGGTACAGACGCATTTTCCGCTTTCTTTCCGGTTATGGGCAGAATTTCTGCCGCACTTTTGGTCTGCCCGGCGGTTCCCTGTCCGCCGTCCGTCCGGAAGGTAAGGCGCAGGCTGCTTCCCCACACGCTCACTGCCTCCAGACGCGGTCCCTGCCAGTGCACCGGCTCCTGATAGACCAGGCTGCGGACCGCCAGCGCCGCCCGCTGTGCCGCCGCCTTCTTGTTCAGCGGATGCAGGTCGTTGTCCTCACCGATATCCAGATTAACGGTTACTGCCACATATGGCAGACGCTCCGCCGAAAGCTGCGCCTCACGGATAAGCGGCCAGGCGTCGCCCGGCGCAATGTCCACACCGCAGTTGGGGAGCTGCACCACCACAAAGGGCAGGTCCTCCCGCCGGAAGCCGCGCCTCCAGTCCTGTATCAGCCCGGCAAGGAGCTGCGCATAATCCCCCGGATGGCTGTCATTCGATTCTCCCTGATACCAGACGACGGCGCTCACCGTATAAGGCTGGCAGGGAGCCACCATGCCGTTAAACAGACCTGTCGGCGTGCGGTTTAAAAATACCTGCTCCGGCGCCGGTCCGCATGCCGCAAGAATGCGGTACTCCCATGTGCCGCCAAGCGCAACCGGCGCGCTGTCCGCCAGGTCTGCGCCTTCCGCCGCACCCGGCTCTGCTTCCGATGTTGTCTGCCGCAGCTTTCTTCCGTCTTCCGGCTGCGCTTTCCTTCCGGAGGCATCCGCCTGCGATGCTGTTCCGGCATCCGTCCGTCCCGGCATCGCTCCGGCTTCCTTCTGCCCCGGCATCCAGTCATCGCTGCACACATCCTCCCAGATAATATCCAGCGCCTTACCCGGCGTCACCCTTCCATTTCCATAACGGCAGATGAGGCGGATTTCCAGCGTATTTTCTCCCTCGCGCAAAAGTCCCTCCGGCACCGGATAGCGTCTGGGCGGATACTGATAGCCTGTCTCTCCGATTTTCACGCCGTTCAGAAACATCTCATCGCTGTCCACCAGCGTGCCGAAGCGAAGCACGCCCGCTCTGCCCGCCTGCTGCTCCGATATCCTGAATTTCTTTCTGAGCAGAAGACTTCCGCAAAAATGTCCCAGTTCCGTATCCTTAAACTCACAGGGAAGCGTGATCTGATGCCACTGTTTATCCGGCTGACGCTCCGGCAGAAACGCAGACTGCCCTTCCGGGAGCCCGGTCCGTCCTCCCGCCGGTAAAGCCGCATCCCGTCCCGGCAAAGGCTCTGTCTGTCCTTCCGCTGACGAAGCCCCGTCCTGTCCCTCTGAGAGTTCTTCCTGCCTGCGCAGCGTATCATACCAATTCTGCTCCTGCCGCTCTTTTTTTGCAAGCAGATTTTTACAGAAATTTTTATCCCGGAACTGCTCCGTTATTCTCAGGTATTCCGGCTTATCCCGCAGTCCTTCCCGGCTTGTCCATGCTTCCGCCGGCGTCCCGCCAAGGCTCAGATTCAAAATACCGACCGGCACGCCCCGGAAAAGCGCAATTTCTTTTCCAAAGAAATAGGAAAAAGCGGACAGCTCTTCCAGATTTTCCCGCACAGCCGCCTGCCAGGAAGCCTGCACATGGTCATCAAGCGGCGCGTCAAAATCATAGTGCTCCGTCACCTTATAAATATGAAGCACAAAATCGTTCGCAGACGGGCGCCGCGCAAAATCCGCGCTGCCTTCGCTGTCGTTTTCCGGCAATGCACCGCCCGCCGCAGATTTTTTATCACTTCCCGACGATGCACCGCCCGCCGCAAATTCCTCCGGGAAGCGCACACGCACCCGGCACATTGGCAGCTCCATATTTGACTGCCCGGCGCAGACAAACACCTCTCCAACATACACATTCTGCACTCTGCATACCTGCCCGTTTTCTCCGGCAGCCTCCAGAACATACGGACCGCCCGCCGCAAGATGTGGGAAACAGGTTTCAAAACGCCCGTCCTTTTCGCAGCGCTCCTGCACGCAGATTGCTGTATCGCTCCATGAATTCCCGTTTTCTCCCGGTTCCTGTATCCGGTCTGGCTCCTGTACCTTCTCCATCTTCTCTGTCTGCCGGGGTTCTTCTTCGTCCCGGCTCTTCAGCCGGATCGTCACCATTTCTCCCGGCGCGCCCCAGCCCCATATTCTGGTATTTTCTCCCTGCTGCAGTACGCAGCCCTCCCCGAAAATTTTCGGAAGTCTCATATTATTTTCCATTACATCCTTCCCCTTTGCAAATCCCGCAATTATTCGCATGACCTTTCCGCGCTCCTGTGCTATACTGTCAAAAACGGCACCGGACGAACCGGCATTGGATTTTTCCTTCCACGGATTTTGTCCATACTGCCAAAGCGGCACCGTTGTGCCATATTCTAAAATACTTCAGCAGACAGGAGGCATCTTACATTATGAAACAAGCTACATTTGAAAACCCGATTCTCAGCGGATTCTATCCCGACCCGTCCATCTGCCGCGTGGGAGACGATTATTATATGGTAACTTCTTCCTTCGTCTATTTTCCCGGCATTCCGGTATTCCACAGCCGCGATTTGATTCACTGGGAACAGATTGGACACGGCATTTCCTCCCCGGACCAGCTCGATTACAAAAACTGCGAAACCTCGCTCGGTCTCTGGGCGCCGACCATCCGCTATCATGAGGGTACTTATTATATCATCAACACCTTCGTTTCCGAAGGGCGGGAAGCGCGCCGCGACAACTACATTATCACCGCAGAAAATCCCGCCGGTCCCTGGAGCAGGGCACATTTCATCGAAGGTGCGGACGGCATTGATTCCAGCATTTTCTTCGACGCCGACGGACGCATGTGGTACGCCGGCAACTATATCTGCCCGGAAGCCCTCTATGAGGGACATCACGGCATCTATCTGTGCGAGCTTGATACGGAAACCTTTCAATTTAAAGGTGAGCGCAAAACCATCTGGAACGGCATCACCTCCCGCAGCAAATGGATTGAAGCGCCGCACATCTACTTTGAAAACGGCTGGTATTACCTGATGGTCGCCGAGGGCGGCACCTTCACCAATCACTCTGTCATGATGGCGAGAAGCCGCAGCATCGACGGGGAATACGAAATCTGCCCCCGCAATCCCATTATAACACACCGGCACCTCTCTCTGGAACATGAGATTTCCGTTGTCGGTCACGCCGACATCGTGCAGACGCAGCGCGGCGAATGGTGGATGGTGCTGCTGGGCGTGCGCCCGTACAAAGACGCCCATTTCAATCTCGGCCGCGAAACCTTCCTCCTTCCCGTCATCTGGGATGCGGACGGCTGGCTGCGCGCCGACAACGAAAACGGTCTGGTAAACCGCACGGAACGGCGCCCGGATCTGCCGGTATTTCTGCCGAAGCCGGAATTTTTCAGCGACAACTTTGAATCGCCGCAGCTTTCCATGCGCTGGAACACCATCCACCCCGCTGCAGAGCCGTTTTATTCTCTGACGGAGCGTCCCGGCTGCCTGCGCCTGCATTTGCTGCCGGAGGTATTAAGCGAAATCTGCACGCCCGCCTTTGTCGGACGCCGTCAGCAGCACAAAGCTTTCCGTATGCAGACAGCCATTGATTTTCTGCCGCAGACTCCCGCGGAGAAAGCCGGGCTCGCCGCCGTCCAGGACGACCGTTATCACTACCGCTTCACCATCACGCTGGAAAACGGCGCGCGCGTTCTGAAGCTGGTATCCTGCAAAAACCATGCGGACACGGTTCTTGCAAAATGTGACCTTCCGGCGGACGGACGCCTCTACCTTACCATCACCGCCACAGAGGAAGGCTACCATTTTTATTATGGCTCTGACGACCAGACCTTCCTGCCGCTGTACGAAGACGCCGACCCGACGCTGCTCAGCTCGCTCGTAAATGAGGGCTTTACCGGCACCTATCTCGGTATGTACGCCTCCTCCAACGGGCAGCCCTCCAGCAATTACGCCGACTTTGACTGGGTACTCTACGAAAGCAGCCGCGCCTGAAGCGGATGCCCGCCATCCCGGAGCCCCGGAACGCGCCGCACAGGTCCATTTGCGCTCCGGGACAGGTGCGGACGGATGCCACGTGCGAAAGGGCACAGCCGTATGAAGTTACATATACGAGCTTGTGCCCTTTTCTCTGATTCTGTCCAGAATCGCGCCACGGAACTCGCTCGGCGAGCATTTGTTGAGCGCCTTAAAGGTCCGGTCGAAAGAGCTCATGGACGAAAAGCCGGAATTCATCGCCACATCGGTGATGCTCATTTCCGTGGAATAAAGCAGTCCTTCCGCACATTTCACTCTCTTCTTATTCAGATATTCGTAAAATGTCATATTCATATATTTCTTAAAGACCCGTGTAAAGTGATATTTGGAAAAGCCGACCATCTTCGCCGTTTCCTCCAGCGTAAGCTTTTCCTGGTAATGCTGGTTAATGTAATTGCACGCCTTCAGAGCCACCTCCTGGTATTCCCACTGCCGGTCCTGCTTGCTGCGCCGCATATCATGAAGTGCAGTCCCCTCTATGTTCCGCTCCCGCGTTATGCGTCCCACGCCGGCAAACAGCTCAATCAGAGAGGCGTAAACCAGCGCTCCGGCAAACGCCTGCTGCCCGTCATATTCGCGGATGATTTCCTCCATTTTCGCTTTGACAAGCGGATATAAATCCGGCTCATTTTCCGGCGTGATATAGAAAACCGGCGGAAACAAAAGCAATAGCGTCTCCATTTCCTTCAGAGAATACAAAAGCGCCGGGTCAAACTGCAGAATAATCCGCTCTCCGGTAGGCGGCGCTTCCAGCGCGTGCGGCACGCCCGAATTCACAATCAGAATATCTCCCTCCTGCAGGACATACTTCTTTTGATCCACAATTACTCCGTAAATCTCTGTCACCGGCATCAGAATCTCGATTCCCACATGCCAGTGCGTCGGATAATCCTCGTAATCCACATTGTGAAACAGCCGGAAATCCATCGAATTCCGGTAATTAATGGTTTCCGTCATGCCGTTCAGTATTTCAATCATGCCATAAGCATCCTTTCTCACAACCGCAGCGCCTCAGCCCCGCAAAATGCCTCACTGTTACAAATTTAGTACCAATATAACAGAGAAATACCGGCTTTTCTTGGTAATTATTGCGGAACAGCTATGAATTATTGCTTCTATATATTTGCTATGCTTATCAAATATGGTCATTTTATTCGGATTTTTTTCTTATTCAGTTGTCTTTTTCCCATTATTTTGCTATAGTAAAGTAATAATTGTCAGGATTATCCCGCAACTTCTCATACTAAGGATGTGATTTTATGATTGAAAACCTGGTCGGTCTCCACGAGACGGTAAATTACCGCAAAGATATGCAGATACGTCTGCATAATAACGATGTGTGTGAAAATTACCCGCCGCACTGGCATACGCCCTTTGAGCTGATTATGCCGACGGAAAGCGGTTATTCCGTGCACTGCGGCGAAAAAGAATATGTGCTGGATGAGGGCGATATTATCATTATCTGTCCCGGCGTCATCCACGAGCTGTTCTCCCCGCCCAAAGGCGTGCGGATTATTTTTCTGGTCAGCCTCGCCCAGATTGACCTGCAGGAGCTGGACCTCGTCATTTCCATGATCAGTCCCGCCATTTTAATCAGCCCGGAAAAATTTCCGCAGATTCACGCGCAGATTCACCGCCTTATGCTGGAAATCCGCGACGAGTATTTCCGCAACCTTCCCTATACGGAATCCTCGATTTACGCCAAATTTCTGGAAATCCTCGTGCTGGTCGGGCGCTGCTACGCCGAAATCGCGCAGCATAATTTTGAAGCGAAAAACAATAAACAACAGGAATACATGGAAAAATTTCTTTTTATCTGCAACTACATCAACGAGCATTATGCAGAGCCGCTCTCTCTTGAGGAGGTCGCCTCCCTCGCGGGCTTTTCCAAGTATCATTTTACGCGGCTTTTCAAGCAGTACGCCGATACTACCTTCTATAAATATTTAAACCAGAAGCGCATTGCCCACGCAAAGCATCTTCTGGTCGATAAAAATCTTTCGGTGCTGGATATTTCCCTGCAGTGCGGCTTCTCCAACCTCTCGTCCTTTCTCCGCATGTTCCGGAAGCTCACCGGCTTCACTCCCACCGAGCTGCGCAAAATGTATGATGGCGACTTCTGAGGCGGGACACCTGCCCCGCCCCGGACGCACGCCAGGGCAGATGCCAGCTTTTGCCGTTGTTCCGATGCCCCCGCAAAGCACCGGGGCGGGTGCCGCTTTTGCCGTTGTTCCATTTTCCCACATTGCCGGATTGGGTACCGCTTTTTCGGCTACCCTGGTTTTCCACATACCGCCGGGGCAGTTACCGCCTCTGCTCAATATGAAGATATTTTTCTCTTGTAGCCAGTCCACCACGAATGTGGCGCTCCGATTTGTTGACGTCCAGTACCTTCCGGGCGCTCTGCGCAAGCGCAAGGTTAAACTGCGGAAGACGTTCTACGACGTCTTTATGTACCGTTGATTTTGATACCCCGAATTTCTTCGCCGCCTGCCGCACGGTAGCGTTGGTATCAATAATATAGTGCGCAATTTCCATCGCGCGCTCTTCAATATATTCCTTCAAGGAAAATCCTCCGGGACACTGTTTTTACAATGTATGCGCGGAGGTATGCGGGTATGAATGGTTCAGATGAAGGCATAAAAAATCTTGCATCTTTGGAAATTAAATTTTACTGATAAGAAATAGATATATAAGAATTTACTGCTGAATTGTTAATTTTGTTGTTATCGAATATATCTTTCTACTTACAGTATAATCATTTAAGAAAAACACCTAATCCCAGTTCCGATATTCCTGCGCCCACTTTCTAAATTTACATTTTCACTGGCAAGGTACAGCATCTTTTCTAATACTGTATCACTTGGAAATACACTTTTGATTTTCATGACTCCCAGCACTGATTCCATTCTTCTAATAATGTTTGTCATATACATAATACGTCTAATATCCTTAGAAAACCGGAAAAAGAACTTACATCTCCCCAATTATTTTCCCCAGTTACTGATAGTATAAGAATATTTCTTTTTCCCATTTTTCCTTAATGCTCTCCATTTCTGATAAAGCTACTATTTCCTTCGGAGTCATTCATATAACTCTCATTTCTATAAGCCTCATACATAATGCTTTTTATTTCAAATCGTTGTTTCTCTGTTTGCTATAATATCTCTGTTCTGAAATTTTCCTCAATACCGAGGTGTTATACGCTGTAACCGAATTATAAAAAGTGTTCAGCTGGGCAGCTTTTTTCACACCCTTCATCTCTTTTTGCACCTCATCAATTCCTTTTGTAAGAAAATCCAGTTGTTTTGATATCTGTCTCTGTCCATCAATCAAAATACATTGATTGCTCAGAATGTTATCCAATTTATCAACAATAATTCCTCTATACAATTCATCTTCATATATATTGTAAGCTCCTGGATCACTCCCTTGCGCTTCCAGAGAATGTGTCCTCCCTGATATTAAATATTCCAAAAACATTCCACAAGCTTCCAGATAATGATATTTGTGATATATAATGTTCAAAGAATATAGTTTTTCTAATGTTTTTTTATTTATATCATATGCCTCTTTTATTATCTGGTAATTTGCTTCAAGAATGTGCATATCATTTTCGCCTTTTTCTCCTATCGTCTTGTTTAACGTATTTACAACCGTCTCATCATTTTTCATTTTCTTATATGAATTTACAAAAACACCACCAAAAATAACTGCGAGAAAAAGCATTATATAAACGTCTGTTTTATCAGCGGTAATATTCGGATTCGACAATGCCCAAATCCCGCCTCCTGCAACAAGCAGGCTGTACATACATATTCCCAAGCAAGCGAATTGACCCCCAGACATTTTTCTTTTGTATACGCTTTTTCCCCCTTCAAAATTGTTCTGCGCTATCTGATATTTCCTTTCTATATATTCTATCGTTTTCTCCGCGATTGTTTTTTGTTTTTCTAACTCGAAAACATCTTGCAGATATTCTATTAAATTCTTGTTTTTCATATTTCCCATCCTCACAATATGCCAATTTTATTCACAGCCCATTACTCCGAGCTGTAAAAGACATTTATCTTCTTTATTCTGGATATTCCACTATTTTTCTCTATCTAGCAGATTCTTAATTTCCTTCTCCACAAACTCTCTTCTTAATTCTGCTACCCTGCAGAAGAACGGATCTACATGTTCTTCGTCATCATAAGCTAATTTAAAATTAGCAACACAATGCTCACAAAACCGGATATTTTCACATTTATTGCACTTGTATCCAGCAGATGATTTCTTATTTATAAATTCATTTTGGAGATATTCCCAGCCTTCATCAAAACTTCCCTTACGCAAATCAAATTTCCTGTAGGAAGCACGAACACACCCCTGCATTTTTAAATCAGAAGTAATAAATACATGCTGATTAGCAATAGAGCATGGATAAAGGTATCCCTCATTAAACCGTTCCATTGTACGCTGCGGACGCATTTGAATTTCTCCTGTCAAAAGTTCTTTAGCAACACCTTTCCAAAACCGATTTCTTCCTTCATCCTTTACATCAAATTCAAAGGCTTGCTCTGGCGTTAATCGTAATGCAACCGGTTCCATAGAGCCATCACTCATCGGGTGTACATCCAATATTACAACCATCGGAACCCCAAGTTTATTTCCAAACTCCCTTACTTTATACAAATCATCAATATTTTGTTCCATTGCAACAAATTTCAGTTCATATTTAATATCATTTTTCTGTAATAGTTCCAAAGCATTCATAAATTTTTTGAAACTACCTCTTACTCCGGTCACTTTCTCATAAAGTTCTTCGTTGTATCCATACATGGACGTACTAATCACTTCTACCGGATATTCTTTAAATAAATCAATATGTTTCTGGGACAACAGAGTGATATTGGATAATAGAGATATTAACACTCCTCTTCTTTTCGCATGAATATACAATTCTTCGAAATCTGACCGAGCAAATATTTCCCCTCCTGTAAAATAGCAATCCAGAAGCCCTCGCTCCACCAAAGTATCAAAAATATTTTTAAATTCATTTGTAGTCATATCCTCATGTCCCCGTCCAGGTTTGGCATAACAATGAACACAATTCAAATTACATTTACATGTCAGTTCAAAACCTGCCGTAAATGGGGCCCTAATACCTTCAAAATTTTCATCTATAAAATCATTTATTAACTGATTATGTGCACAATATTGGTCCGTCATAATTAATACCTTCTTTAGTAAAAAATAATCTCATTTTCTATAAGTTGTGTTATAAATTTTTCAACTGAATATGCCTCAGTAGAATCCTCGTCTAATTCATATATTTCACATATGGATTTTTTCAATTCATATAGGTCATTTGAAGCAGCTACCTTCTTCCATATTAAAGCTGCAACATCATTCAGATAAATAGGGTCGTTACTGGCCTCATTGTATCTTATCGGCATCAAAATAGATTTCCCATATATCTCTCTTAAAATCAAATCCGGGTTTGTCTGCATCTGTTTTCCTTTCTTTCATCAGATCTCGCGTAAATTTGTTCAAACTTAACGCGAGACCTCAAATCACTTATTCTATTCCAACTATTTTCCCTGATAACAGCAAGCTTTAAATGTACAGTGATATGGATTTTCCGGACCATAAGCTGCAACTCTATTACTCTTTGTTAATACTATCATCTTCGGAAACTCAAATACTTTGCCCTTTTTCATATGACACACCTCCTCTCTTAAAAACCTTTTCATATACTTATTATACCATAGCCAATTCATTTGAACAACATTTTCCTTACATCTGAGCAATATTTTCTCATTCTTTTAAACACTATAATAATTACATAATGGAGATACTAAATTGATGTTATAAAATAATTGATAGCTCAATGCAAGAACGGCAATGGTTAGATTATAAGTTGGCGAAAAAATTAAAACATCTTATCAGCAATGTGCTTATATACTACAGAGACTTTATGATTTGAATATCATTTATAATGATTCCTCTTATCGAACATTAGAAGCATGCACTATGTTCTTACAGTATTTAGAATCAAGACGTACGCATTCTCCGCAAGCAGAAGGATTCGATAAAGGAGCCTATAACATATTTGAAGAAGAACGCAAAGCCAATATTATTATTGATAAACTGGATAAAATTTCATCCCAGCTTGACAAAGTAATAAAAAATCAAGAAAGACTTTACAGCGAATTATGAAGAAATCACCAACATACTCAATGCCTTGCATGATTTTGGTGATTTCTTTGCTTTTCAAAGCCAACCGGAACTTGTAACAATGTGCTCGATTTCATGCAAGATATGTAACATCATATTTGCAATATCTCAAAGATATCAAGTCTTCTGCCGAAAAATAGAAGCATGATTTGTATCCAGGCAACCCTATCCACCCAAAATACGAATCATGCTTTATTTTTTCTGAAGTCCATCAACGGAAAAATAACCTATCAATTCATCTTATATTACTTGCGCCTAATTTTATAAAACGGTCTGCTTTATCGCTATCATCAAAAAGCATCAAGTATTACTTGCATAACTTCAATAGCTCACTCTTCCTCCATTTTAAGAATCAACTTAATATTTTCCCACTCTATATCACTTAGAATATCATACTGAATATTATCAAATTCTTCCGGAGTATATCTTGGCACATACCACGATTTAGCATTAAAATATTGCTGAAGATCTGCGGAATTAAACATTCTTCCATGTCTTGCATAAATTTCATTTCTGGCAATCCTTAAATCTCCTTCGCTCAGTCCTTCCAGTTGTTCCCTGGATATTACTACAGAATCGCTGTCCGGCAAAACGTATTCGGACGTTTCTGCCATATCTTTATACTCATTTTGTTTAGGTGAAGCTTCGTCATCCTTTATATCCACTGATTCTTCCGGTATATTCAACCATATATCAGATGGATTCATATTTGCCCCACCATTTGAAACCTGCGTATAAGTTCCATTGTAAACAGGATGATCTGTCAATATTACTGTATTCAGCTGATACGACAGTCCATAGCTTTCTCCTTCATTTCGAATCTCATAGCCAATTCCCGCATCATAAATTTCCCCCAGCGTTTCCAGAATATCCGAAGTTACATATCCATTTTCATCTCTATAAGGCTTTGTTACACGATACGCAATTCCGACAGCCTCCCCACTCTCATGGGATGTGTATAATGGAAGGCTGATAAAGGTATCTCCATTCATAAAGATTCCTTGATAGGCTGTAGCAGAAGTACTGTCATGGTCTGTAATTATATGGATAGGAATTGTTAGATTACTCTGATCATTTTCGTCTTCTTTTTTAGTTTCCGGCATTACATAACTTTGGTGTGTCTGTCCATCATACAAAAGTATCCATTCCCCGCCATAATCTACATCCTCATCAGAAAATATTATTCTTTTTTCATCCTCTGAGACACTCTCAGACGAACCGGCAGCGTCTATATGCGTATAATGTTCTCCGTCCCAGCCATCATAGACATACTCGTCCTCTAATTCCGGAATAACGCTTCTTTCAGCCAGACCATAATACTTGATCCATACATTCAGTGCTCCGCCTGCACTCCTGTTTTTAATCCTATTATCTTTAGTAATGTAATATGTGGAACGATACCCCACAGACTCATTGCTCTCTATCAGCGCCAACGGCTTTCCCTTCTGAAGCCCAAAAATGTCCACAATATTAACCGGTTCTCCCTCCTCATTAATCGAAATTAAGAGCTCTGGTTCCCCATCTCCCGCAAGATCTATGAGTCTATAATAAACGTTGTAGTAAAATCCTTGAAGCTGAAAATTCATAACCCCTTCATTAGCATATTTTGCCTGTTCCCATGAATTACGTGAAAACTGATTTTCTGCCAACATTTGATATTCTTCCAGAACCTCTCTATAACCTTCCAGGGAATCGGTTTGTTCAGACTCTTCCGTTTGTTCCTGTTCTAATACTTCTGAATCCATTTCATCGGCAGGTTCTTCCTCTTCATTGGAAAAGACCGGCATTCCCCATCCATAATACGGATCCCATCCTGTTTCACCCAAATCAACACAGTGCTCTTTCATAACTTCTTGTATCTCATATGAAGTCATATCTGGATTTTCCAGTTTTATCATTGCTGCAAGTGCAGTAATATGCGGTGTCGCCATAGACGTTCCATCCTTGGCATAGGTCATATCTCCTATTGCCTTTCCTCCAAAAAATCTTGGCATGCAGCTTACGATATTAACTCCCGGTGCCGCAAAATCAATACTGCTTCCCCAGTTTGAATCCCAAGCTTTTTGCAAATTGCTGTCCACTGAAGATACTACAATACATTTATCTAAATTCACAATAGAACAATCCTCAACTTCCCAGTTATCATTTCCTGCCGCGGCGACTACCGTACATCCTCGATTAATCGCATACAAAACGGCATTATCCACCGTTCGGCTGATTCCTTTCTGTCCCTTGTTCCCCAGGCTCAGATTAATAACCTGTGCGCCTTGATTAACCGCATATCGAATACCAAGACTTATCCTTAGCCAACTTCCCTTCCCATCTGCACCAAGTACCTTAACTGGCAAAATCATTACATTTAATCCCGGCGTACAGTCCACTATTGTCCCAGCCACATGAGTGCCATGTCCATTTTGATCATCCGGTATCATATCATTATCAACATAATCCATGCCATATGCCTCTATTCTTCCCGCAAGAAAGGCATGCTCGTATATCCCAGTATCCACAACGGCTACTGTAATACCCTCATTTGTCACATTTTTTACATGCCTTGCATAGTTATCTGCACCTATTCTACTTACACCCCAAGACATTGCCTCATAATCCCCGGTACTTTCCGAACCTGCTGCGTATTGATCTAATTCACAATATTCAATATTTATCAGATTCTGCAGTTGATTGTATGCGGCTTCTGTTGCTTCTCTGGTGGTAAACTGCATAACATACATGTCATCAGGACCCTGCACAACTATTTTTGCCCCATATGTGGTAAGATCTAGTTTTTCTCCCGTTCCCTGCACAATAAGTCGTCTTGAATAATAGGGAATCGATAACGCATCCTTTTCCAACCTTTTTCCATCATATTTTTTGATAAGATTTGCAATCTCTGAAGAAAATTCATCAAACTCACTCCTTTCCAATACAGTAGTAGCCCCCATATAAGGTTCTTCTTCATATCGTCCACTTCCACTAAAGTGATTGAAAATGCCATATCCAATGCCTATAGCAAAAGCCATCAGCACTAACATTATCCATAATTTTTTTACCTTTTTCATTTTGCACCCACTCTCCCTATGTTAAATTTCCCCAAAAAACAATGTAGCAGCATTGTTTTTCGGGGAAAGCACTCCCAGTTGTCTCATATGATTGCATCTGAAGCTTTACTTTTTTCTTTATTTTTGCTCTTTCTTAGATTTTCCTGCACCATCAGATTTCTTGACCCGCATTAATATACCCTTACCTTACATTTCACCTTCTTATTTCCACAAGTTACGGTAATTACAGCACTTCCCTTCTTTTTAGCAGTGATTTTTCCTGTAGAAGAAACTGTCGCCACTTTTTTGTTTGATGTTTTATATGTAATCTTTTGAGTACAAGTAATAGGTGATATCACGGGTTTTAATGTCCGTGAGGTTCCCCGCTTCATTTCCAGTGCAGTTCCAATTCCCATAATTTTAGATGGATTTACCGCTGTTTTCTGCACTTTTACCTTAATCTGCACATTTTTACCGCTGGCCAGTGCAACTGTAACCGTCGCGGTTCCCGTTTTCTTTTGTGCTATAATTTTCCCACTATTTGTTACCTTTACAATTCCTAAATTACTGGATTTCCATGATGTCACATAATCTCCTTGAGCCAGACTACTAATCTTTACCTTTGAAGTAGATTGATTCACTTTCAACGTTATCTGCGATGCCGTCACCTTTACCGTAGGAGTTAATTTTGCAATATCAGCATATTCTTTTCTGTGACATCTTGTACATATACGATACTGGTTTCCTTTTTCAAGAACAGTAGCCTGTTTTGACGTTACCCACACTCCAATATGTCCATTTCTCTGACAGGTTATCTCTGGATCCTCTTGCACTTTCACAATACAATTCGCCTTTACCCCGCTTCCATCTGCCGCCGTCGCAGTAATTGTTGCTGTTCCTGCACTTTTAGCTGATACAAAACCGCCATCCGACACAGTGGCTACCAATGGATTAGACGATTTCCAAAGTACAGCTTGGTTAACAGCATCTGACGGCCATACGTACGCAGTCAAACGTGCCCCGCAATACATCCCCAAAGTAAGGGAACTCTTATTCATAGTGATATTGTTAACAGATATTATATCGTTGAACGTAAGTATGTACTTCCCAGCAGCACTGTATATACTTCTGTCAATTTTAAGATAATATACTCCATCCGGCACATCTATATCACAGACTTTTGTCTGAGGTGATGTCTCGCTGCCGCCTACCGAATTGCTTAACAACGTTTTTGACAAATCAGAATTATATAATTTAATATAGCAAGAAGAAAAATAACTTGTCAGACGAATCTTATATTTTCTAGAACCAGAAATATAAATGCGATACCAGTCCTCTAAATCAGTCTCTGTCAAAGCTCCATTTACTGTTGATTCTGCTGAAAGATTCTGCGGTGAATCGTATGATATTGCATTTTCATCATTTGTTGTATATTTCTGAAACAAAGCATTCAGTTTGTATCGTCCTTTATTTCCATTTGGAGAAACTTGAAAATAATATGTTCCTTTTGACAAAACATAATTACTTTCTACTGTATTCGGAGAATTTTCTGTCCCATTAGATAATGACCAGTGCATACCTCCCACTTGCTTTAAATCCTGCGTATACAATTTATAAAGTACACTTGCATAACTCATTGCTTTAAAAGTAAGTTTGCCGTCCGCCGGCAATACTATCTTATACCAATGTTCGTGATCAGAATCTGTATGCCAATAACTGTCACTCCAGCTGCCGTTTATTGGCAAAGTTGCTGCATTATCATAGCCTCCTCTATCTGATTTCCATTGTGCATACACAGTTACGTTCTTTTCTTTCATTTTTGTACTGGAAGAAACTTTACTTCCGCCACTCTTTTCAGTATACCAACCTGTAAATGTGTATCCTTTCCTTGTAGGTATTGGCAATATTCCATAGGAATCGCCAGATTTCAACGTATAATACCCTATGGTACACGTTCCGCCATTGGCATCAAAGTTCAACTTATAGCTAGCAAAAGTTTTTTCCTCTTCCCAATCAGCACACAACACATGGTCATATATATTAGCTAATGAACCGTAAGATTCCGCTCTGTACAAATGTAAATACCACCCTTTAAATATATATCCACTTTTCGAAGGCTGATATAATTTCGGATAACAGTTTCGGGCGTCATCTTTCCAATTATAGATAACAGGAAAGCAGTCATAAACCTTTGTTTTATTCTCGTCCATCAATGTAACTGTAATAATATGAGAAACATACGCCTCTCCTTTTTCCATCGCTATGTGCCGTTGAATATGCAGTAGATCTGTAATATCCACTTTGTTGTCTGCATTAACATCCGCTGCTTTAAATGTCTTACCTTTTAAATACCAGTCAGGATGCTTCGCGTGCACTTCATCGGATTTTGCAGCCGCAATATGCTGTTGCAGCAATTCTGAATCTTTTCCATTAATAATTCCATCAAAATTAATATCTCCGAATTTAATGTACGGAGCATCTGAAGATGCTTGCACAACATTACTGTCTTCATAAATAAATGACACCCCTCCCAACAATAAAACCGCCACTAAAAGTTGACGCAATAATTTCCTCACTATCTTTTCCTCTCTTTCCATCTTGAGCAACATAAAATTCTGTTCCTATGCAACGCTAATTCTATTTTTCCCCTTTACCCCACACAACAATCCGCTTTGAATATTAAGAAAGAACCTCTTCCGAAAAATTGCGATTTCAAAGCCATTCGACATCAAAAATATCATTTTTGCGTTTACTCTTTCTCAAATTCTCCTACACCATCAAGATTCAGTCTATTTCCATCAATAGAAAATTCGTGCACCCCTCCAACATGCCACATATCCTGCCCCAAGCCAGCTTGAGACGGCATCTGAATTTCATTTTTACCTTCTGTGATTATCCATGTCCCATTTGCCGGACAGTTAGCATCAAAAATCCATGTCCCATCCTCATTAAAAATGAATTTGCTCGACCCCTCAACACTACTCCATGTTCCTATTATTTCTGATTTCCCCGTAGTCTTTCCACACGCTGTGAACAAACATATTCCTAAAATCATACCACATACTATCCATATCTTATGTTTTCTCAATTTCATTTTTACCTCACCTCAATAACCAATGTTATATATAATGTGTATTATATACGTTTCTATTTTCCATCTTCTACTTTCACATGCTCTTGTTATTATGAAATCCAAATAATATCATCAGCCTATAAATTGATTTTTATAATAAAATATCGCCTGTTCCATTTAATGCTCCACTTTTTTACATTTAGTTTCTGATCTTCTTCCCCCTTCTTCTACTATTTTTTTAACTTTTATATATTAACTATTCTTTTTTGAATTATATCATAGAAATTTCATTTGAGCAATATTTTTATTACATCTGAGTTCTATTTTCTTATTCTTTTGAACACTATAATAATTACAAAACGGAGGTATACTATGGATGTAATTAAACGGATTGATGATTTAATGAAAGAACGGCAATGGTCAGATTATAAATTAGCAGTAGAATCCGGTTTATCCTCTTCTACTATTGCAAATATCCACCGTAGAAATACGGTTCCGTCAATCTCTACTCTAGAAGCTATTTGTTCTGCTTTCGGAATAACATTAGCACAATTTTTTTCTGATAACAGTTCCACTGTTCAACTGAACAGTGAACAGTTAGATTTATTTAGTCGCTGGATCAGTTTAACTGAGAACCAAAAAAGATTAATTTATGATTTGATTAAAGAAATGAAATAGACAAATAATTTTAACATATTAAAAGAAGGAGCCATCACTGATATGCCCCTTCTTGCTTTCATATTATTATCATCGTATTATTGTATTATTCACATACATCATTCTATTTTAACCTCATATTCCTTTGATTTTGATACCTCGAATTTCTTCGCTGCCTGCCGCACGGTAGCGTTGGTATCAATAATATAGTGCGCAATTTTTATCGCGCGCTCTTCAATATATTCCTTCAAGGAAAATTTTCCGGGACACTGTTTCTACAATTATCCTGCACTTTTTAAATTTTTCCTAAGGGTTTCACTTCGTACTTAACGTCTGTATCTCCACCCGTATTCCTTTTTCAGCCTCTCATAAATCTCAAACGCAACTGGACAGACTTCGATTACATCCAGCACGCTGTAAAGACTTGACCATCTGTCCGGCTGATCCGTATACGGATATTTCTTGCAACTGTCCGGTCGGCAATCACCTAACTGACAGTTTCCATCTGCTCCCAGAAAATCACAGGGTATATTTTTTGTCTGATAGCCGTTTTCTCCGTCATCTTCCCCCAGATATTTTTCAAGAAACTGCTCTTTCGTAAGTCCCATATGCCGCGCATCCTGCTCAAGGTCAGTTTCCGGTATGCTTCCATTATACATCTTACAACAATTTCTGCATCTGCTACAGTCATATCCGGCAAACAACTCATTGTGCAGCCTGTGGAATTGTTCATCCAATTCTTTTTCCTCTGCATTTCCTTTCAGATAAGTACGAAATTCATAATTTTCATTTCTTTTTTTCTTCGCTTCAAATTTTACTTTTCTTGGTGCAATCATTTTCGTTCCCCTTTATATATTAATTCTCTTATAAATAAAAATGTCTGTTCTGTCTATCAATCAGTGGTAATCCATTATCCTGCTACTTTTTATTCTATATGGCTTATTATGAACCATTTATATATACGGCTGAATCAAAAACTCCGTCTGCTCCCCCACCTTTTTACTCGCCAGTTCAAAGAGATTCTCTTTTGTTGCAAACAGGTTCTTCGGATTTCTTCCGATAAGCAGATACTGATTTTCATCATCCTGCGAAATATATTTTCTTGTATCATCATCTAATAAAATATCTGCATTATCAACCACTATCAGTTTCCCCTTTGTCTGGCATAAAAATCTCCATTCCGCCGCCTTTCAGTTGGCGGCACAAATAGTAATGAAAGTCTTCCAATTCCCCACGTTGCTGATAAAATAATTGTTAAAGAAGCTATACTACAAAGCACGGGGAGGTAAGTTGTAAAGGCTTTCTTCCGTTTTAGACAGCATAAAAATCAGTGTAAGTTTCATCTTTCAAGCACAAATAAGTGGCTCTGTCAGACCGTACAGTAAGAATTGTTTTAACTTCTCTGTTAAATGTGTGGTGGAACAGTCAATGGCTTCTTTATCTCATTCTGAAAGGAGTTCTGACCATGAAAGTTGTTTACCAAACCTGCTGTGGCGTCGATGTTCACAAATCTTTTCTCGTTGCCACAATCATCAAAACCTCTTCCGGTATAGAACCTTCTTATCAAAAGAAGCGTTTCTCTACCTTCAACAATTCTATCCTGCAATTCAAAGACTGGCTTATGAAAAACCAGTGCCGGGATGTCTGCATGGAATCTACCGGTAAATACTGGGTTCCTGTATTCAACCTTTTAGAGGACGAAATCAATGTCACCATTGCCAATCCCAAATGGGTAAAAGCAGTCAAAGGCAATAAGGATGATACAAAAGATTCCAGGTGGATTGGGGATTTATTCCGGTTAGGCCTGGTTCCGGGAAGCTATATCCCCTGTAAACCAATCCGTATCCTGCGTGAATTTACAAGATACCGTTACAAACTGACTTCCTGCCGTACCAGCGAAAAGAACAGATACCAGAATGCGCTTACTGTCTGCAATGTCGCATTAGATTCGGTTGTTTCCGATATCTTTGGGAAATCAGCTGCATCTGTTATTGATTACCTGATCGGGCAATCCGACAATTCCATCAACCACGAAGAAATCGCCTCCAGACTCCTCCGTTCCCTAAAGAAGAAGTCTGACAGTGTCATTGAATCCATCGAAGGGTACCAGATGACTGACTCCCAAAAATACCGCATGCGCCTCGTCCGCGCACATCTGGATTATATCACATCCACGATAAATGATATAGACACTATGCTTGATTCTTTGGTTACACCGTATGAAAATGCTGTCCAGTTACTGTGTACCATTCCGGGTGTTGACCGTAACAGTGCAGTCACTGTTATCTCCGAGACTGGTACCGATATGGCTCCGTTTTCCAGTTCCAAACGCTTATGCTGCTGGGCGGGATTAACTCCCGGAAGCAATGAATCTGCTGGTAAGAAGAAGTCTGTCAGAATAACACGTGCCGGTGTCTACCTCAAACCTGCATTGGTACAAGTTGCCCATGCAGCCGTGAAATCTGATAAATCTCCTTATTACAAACAGAAGTATGAACGCATCAGGAAGCGCCGTGGTAAAAAACGTGCCATCATTGCTATCGCCCGGATGATTCTCACTGCTGTCTACCAGATGCTGTCTACTGGTGAAGCGTGGAACCCGACCGACCTATACAAGGTTGATATGCCTGAACCTCTAAAAGAAAAACAGAAGGAAAAGGCTATCAAACAGGCTAAGAAACTACTTATCAGCGAAGGGATAATTTCCGAATCGCAATTAGCTTCTTAACACTTTATCTCAATACATTTTTTCAATTGCTGCCATAAGACAGCTTATTAAAGTGCGCCATTTATCGGCTGTCCTCTACTTTCTTTCACAGTATCTCCTTTATATTTTTCTGATAATCAAAATAATCCAGACAGAGAATTTCCGGATTTATTGCCATACATTCTTTTATAAAAGAAAACGCCGCAGTCTTCCCCGTCCCGGAATCTCCCATCAAAAGCGTTATATTATTGGTAAATGTAAAATTTACCACAAAAGAGGTATGCACTGTGGAAAAGTGCTCCATAACAACCGGTCTACTCTTCATTTTCCCACCATTCCTTTAACTTTTCATAATCATCAAATCTTGAACGGATTTTATATTTACCAAGAAGCTTCGAATCATCTATCTTCTCAATAAACTGTGCCGCTCTCTCATCCAGTTTTCCTGCTGTATTCTGGTTGAAAAATATATCATTTAATTCTATATACTCTTTATCCTGAGGTATATCCCTTTTGCTCTTGAAAATAGTAATCATGCCAATACCTCCAGTCCGGTTTTTCCTGTCAAATCAAACAATCATTTTACAGCCAGCTGTTCTATATTGTCCATAAAAATATTTTAGACAATATCCGTTCACCTGCCTTCTGTGTTACATTTTAACCGATTTTTATTTACAACTCAATAAGCAATAGAAAAAGACCGGAATCTCTGCCTTTGTTCTCTTCCGCTCTTCACATCTTTGCTTTTCAAATCTTAACGATATCTGAATGCACGCCGGCACTTCATTAACGCACTCTTTAAAATAAGTATGCTATAATTCGTCACAACAATTAAGGAGGAGGTATCAGAAGTATGGATACAACTGTTCCGGATGTCCATCCGGGCTTTAAAAGGAAGATTATCATTTACAAAAATACAAAGCCCTCCGAGCCGGAGGTATACGAAAGCATCCGCCATTATTGCCGGGAGCACGGGAAAAAATACCGGAAAATAAGCCGGAAAAATCCGCTGAAATATCAGATTGACGGCACCATATACAGTCTGGATATCCGTATGAATACCCCGGACGACCCGTCCGATGGATGGATGATTTGCTGTATAAGCAGCTAAGGCAGTTTCCGGGCAATAACTTCTTCCGCGGCTCGCGATGAATTTACTATATAAGCAGCGAAAACAGTTTCCGGGCAACAGCTTCTGCCGCGGCTCACGACGGATTTACTATATACGCAGCGAAAGCAGTTTCCAGGCAATAGCTTCTGCCGCGGCTCACGACAGATTTACTATATAAGCAGCTAAGGCAGTTTCCGGGCAATAACTTCTGCCGCGGCTCACGACAGATTTACCATATACGCAACTAATACAATTTGAGGCTAAGAACTTCTTCCGCCCCTTACGGCGGATGTCACATAAAAAAGCAGACATATCTGCAGAAAGGATTTTTATGAAAAAGGTTATTTTTAAGGGCGTCGGTACCGCCATGATTACACCCATGCACGAGGATGGGAGCATCAATTATCCGATGTTCCGGGAATTATTGAATATGCAGGTCAGCAACCATGCCGACGCGGTTATCATCGCCGGAACTACCGGCGAGGGTTCTACACTTACCGATGAAGAGCACATAGAGCTTGTGAGATATGCGGTAAAAGAAATCAACGGTCAAATTCCGGTTATCGCCGGAGCCGGAAGCAATAATACCGCTCACGCAGTCCGGCTTTCCAGAGAATGTGAGCGTGCAGGCGCAGACGGGCTGCTCCATGTGACGCCATACTACAACAAAGCGTCGCAGGAGGGGCTTTACCTCCATTTTAAGGCATGCGCCGAAGCCACCAGTCTGCCGGTTATTTTATACAACGTTCCTTCCCGGACCGGTGTAAACATCTATCCCGCCACCTACAAGCGTCTGAGCGCGATAGACAACATCGTAGCCTGCAAAGAAGCAAGCGGAAATTTTTCCCAGATCGCAAAAATTGCAGCACTCTGCAAGGATGATTTAACCATTTATTCCGGCAATGACGACCAGATTACTTCTGCCCTGGCGCTTGGCGGAAAGGGTGTGATATCCGTTTTGGCGAATATCTGTCCAAAGGAAACACACGATATCTGTCAATCCTACTTTGACGGAAATTCCGAAAGAAGCGACAGTCTGCAGCTTAAATATCTGAATCTGATTGAAGCACTGTTTCTGGACGTCAATCCCATTCCCGTAAAACAGGCGATGCGGGTTATGGGCTATGAGGTCGGACATTGCCGTCTGCCATTATGTGACATGGACCCCGTAAATGCAGAAAAGCTTTACCGCACTTTGAAGCATTACAGACTGGTGGATTCCAGTCTGAGGGCCGGTTCCGTAGCCATAAACATGACGCCGCATACGGGTACGGTTCTCCACGGAAATGTATAACAACTAATCCGGCAGACATCACCTACGGGACCTTCCACCGGCAGCCCCTTCAGATACATGGCCACTAAAAAATGTCCACTGGACGTTTTTATCGTATGCATGGCAACAAAAACGGCAGCCCGCATTTTTCAGGCAGGCTGCCGCATTTCAAGGATTTCCCCAAACCGTTTTACTGACTTTTTCTTTCAAACCACCAGATCCATGCCACAACAGCAATCACTATGACAAACATCAGTCCTGCTACTATGTGCATTCCCATAGATATCCCTCCTTGTCTCCGGATAAAATCTGAAGCGTGTTGAGAATATCCTGGTGGTTACAAATAATTCGCGCGGCAGATAATCAGCCATCCGGATTTTTCCGGAAACAGCAGCCAGTTCAAGTATAAGCAGCAGGAGAACAATCCCTATGTAATTTACGCCGGAATGTCTGGTTTTCGCAGTCCAACAGCGCATCGCCGTTCCTCCTGTTCTGGTGTTTCTCCAGATATTATTATACATAGAAAGGTTCTGTACGGCAAGGATTTTTTCTACATTATCCCGTGAGCGTGAACACTGTGTATAACTGTTCACTCCGTTCACAGTAACCTTTTTATCTTTGAACAATTTGGGAAAAAAGGTTATCCACAACCACGTTTATTCTTTTTGGGCAATCAAACAATACCAGTCTGCCACATCCGGATCAACATTTTCAAGAAACGCCGGATGACACATAACCTCCATTTTCCGATATCCCATAGATTGCAGTTTTTCCAGCAAACGTGATCTTTTTATCGGGAAATAGTGTTCCTCAAAATGCTCTTTCTGAAATATCTGCCGGTTCTTTTCAAACAAATAAAGCAGATGAAATGTCATGGACTGATCCATATTGTAATCCCACACCTGCAGAAAATTAATTCTGATATCGCCGTCAAACACCGGATCATAGAGATAAAAACGCTTCCGCTCTTCCAAAATCTTATCCCAGTTGCGCATATCAAAATAAAGGTATCCATGCCTTTTTACCAGGGCATCCATTTGTTCAAGCACCATTTCCGCTTCTTCATTTGTCACATATGGAATGGAATTCCCAGTGCTTGCCACACAATCATATGCTTCATGAAAATGCTGATCCAGCTTCCGGAAATCACTTACCCTCAGATCAATTTCCAGATTTCTCTCACACGCCTTTTCTTCACATTTTTTTAACATTGCACTGCTCAGATCTGAGCCGGAAAGCCGGATGCCAAGCTCTGCCGCCGGAAGCGTCAGATTGCCCGTTCCAATGCTGACATCCAGCATCGTATGTATCTTTTTTCCATCAAAAACCTTTTCCCAGTGCCGCTTAATTGCCCCATGCCTGTTCTCATTTTCCAGAAGGTCATAGATATCTGGTCTTTCGTATAAATCCGACACGTCAATTTTCTCCCTGTTTTCCTTTATTTATCAACTTTCCTGAGGTCTGTATTTCAGACTTCTTCTCCGCTTGCTTTCTCCGAAAACCGCCCGAACCATACCGCTACTTTTCCCCTGAATTTCATGTTTCCCCTCCTTCGCACATTTTTCTGCCCTCGGACCCGTTCCAATGCCTTTTTTCTTTGTGATACATTTTATCATAGGCACTGTTAAAAATCACTTCTTATTTGTACGATATCCGCCATTTAAGCATCCATCTCCTGTTTCTTCCCTAATTACAGCAAGCCTTACATTATCTTCTTAACAGGATGCCGTATCACCGTACGCAGCTTTTCTTTTGCAGTCCTCCTTGGGTCACTCAGATAAATTTCATGATGAAACCGGGATGATGATATATCTGTTACATATCCTTTTTCACAGATAAAATCCTCCATCCGCCCGATCGTTGCCGGCTCATCATCATATCCTCCGATATGCATACATTGCACACAAAGCCCCTCTTTATATGTGAAAAATTGTACTTTGGAAAAATCCTGCTGTTTTTTTGCAGTCGCCTCCCGGATTGCCCAGTCAAATTCCTCTTTTGATACAAACTCCGGCAAACGAATCATGGAAATCCATTCAAAAGTCTCTTTCTGACTGTAGTCAAGTCCCGAATGCCCAGGCTGCCACCACAGTCCCTCCAGAGGCGGCACCACATAAGGAAAATATCCTGCTATTTTATGTGTGCCCTTATAACTCATTTTAATAGTAAACGCAACTCCGTACAGCAGCCCTATCGATTCCTTATACGCACCATCCGGCACATTGGGATTCCCGCTTCCCCGCACTGCAATATAGTTCATTTCCGGTATTTCCACATATACTCTTTCTTGTAATCAAATGCCATGTTTTTTGTCACTCCTCAGATTATTTATGCGATTTTCTATGCTTTTCTGAAATGCATTCTCTGAAAGCTGCGGATCCTTCGTTTCCTGCCATATGCTGCACGGAAGAATATCACATTCTGCACAATTCACCATTCTCTTCTTCCGGACGGCACACGCATAAATGGGACACGGCTTTCCTTCCGGCGCATGAAACACCCTGCCCTGCAGCTCATTGCAGCCCTGACACATCGTTCCATAGTATCCGCAGGCGGCACATTCTGTCCCACAGCAGCTCAGTCCGAGAATTTCCCTCTGTTTCTTTTTACTGAAACCGGAAAGCACCAGCCGGTAGGACTTATCCAGCATCCCCTTCAGCAGCTCATCCGGTACTTCACCATCCGGCTTTATGGAGTTCCAATGCAGCTTATCAGAATAATACCCAGGTATAATATCCTCATACTGTGTTCTGAAAAATTCTCCCTCCGCAGGCTCCAGTTTCAGATTGATATAATAAGGCTTTCCATCTGCGCCCAGGCAGATTGCCGCAAACATCTTTCCGCCGACATGATAACGTATCCAGTTCCATGTCTCCTGCAAATCTTTTGTAACGCCACGCTTCTGCAACAAATAAGTGTCCATCCATTCATATCTCATAATGTTCTCCCTTCCTGCTTCCGGGCATTTTCCCTCCCGCATCAGCAGTCTCATATTATTTTTGTGTCCACGCCTGCATCGATAATCTCATATGCTTTTAGTGTCCCCGCCTGCATCAGTAATCTCATATGCTTTTAGTGTCTCCGCCTGCATCGGTAAGCTCATATGCTTTTAGTGTCTCCGCCTGCATCGGTAAGCTCATATGCTTTTAGTGTCTTCTCCAGCGCTTCACACAGTTGTGTCCGCAGCTCCTGCGGCTCCAGCAGCACTGCCTTATCCCGAAAAGACAAAAGCCATGTGATGAGATTTTCCGCATCCGTGTAATCCGCCTTAAAAAGCAGTCTTCCATCCTGCTGCACCGTGAAGCAATCCGTGCCAAACTCTTCCACCAGACGCCATTTGCACTCCGGCGCAAACAGAGCTTTCACACGTATCCCGCCCGGAAAAATGCGCTCATTCCGCAAATCCGGCACAGGCACCGACCTTTTTTCAAATGTATTTTCTGTCACCTGCAGCTCTTCCATCCGGTTCAACTTAAACAATCTGTAATCTCTGCGTTGCCCGCACCATCCCCACACATACCAGCTCGACCATTGGAAAATCAGATAATACGGCTCAATTCGCCTCCTGCTCTCCCCTCCGGAGGAATAATACTTAAATTCTATTTCCAGGCAGCAATCTATGGCGTTGCGTATCTGCTCAATCTTCGGCGCAAGAGAAACCTTATACCAGGATGAAAGATTAATCAGTATCGACTGATTTCCCGTCATAAAATCCGAAGCTCCCGCGGACAGCTTATCCATCAGCCTTTTGTAATGATTCGTTCCATGAATACTGTCCAGACTGCGAAGTCCCGCCAGAATATCCCGCATCTCTGCACTTGTCAGAAGCGCACGGTCCACCCTGTAATTTTCCATAATGGAAATCCCGCCATTTATTCCCTGCTTTGTCACAATCGGAATCCCTGCCCTGCACAGACTGTCGATATCCCGGCTGATTGTTCTTCTGGATACCTCAAACTGTTCCGCGAGTTCCGGTGCCGTCACAGATTCTTTTTGTAACAAAATAGATAAAATTCCAATTAACCGGTCAATCTTCATCTCTATCTCCTGTTCCCTGCCAGTATAACACCCCAAACCTGTCATCTGTGTGTCCTGTTTTTTCAAATTATACCACAAAATCTGACACTCCGTTCAGGTCTTTGCACTTAACTGTTAAAACGGTGAAAAATGATACAAAAGAAGACTTGACAAAAATTTTTTATTCTTTTACTCTTTTCTCAGAGTTGCCGGCAGCTCTCCAGCATCAATCAAAACCCCGCTGCAAGCACGACACCTGACTCGTTGCTCGCGGAAAAAAAGGAGAGCAATTTTTATGTATCATCACATATTTTCGTGGAATCACTACGATATTGGTTTTCAATGGGGTTCCCTGCTGGCTGCAAACAGCAATTTTATTTTAGAAAACATCCCTTTTCCACTTGACGGGGAGCGCACAGGCTTTTCCGAAAAGTGTCTGCCTCTTTATAAGCAGTATTTTCCGGAAATTCTGGAAGAAATCCAGGGCATTGCCGATGGGCAGAGCTGCGCGGCATCCAAAATACATGCCTTTTTATTCAGTATGTACGCCTTACCGCCGGCATGTCATTGTTCCTGTTTTGCGGTATCTGCCAAAAGACAGATTCTTTTGGGAAGAAACAGTGATTTTCTTACAATGCTTGAAGAGACAAACCGAAATGTCATATATGATTTTGAGACAGGTTCATATGCCTTTACAGGAAATACTACCGCCTTTGTTCAGATGGAAGATGGCATCAACGAAAAAGGACTTGCAGTCGGACTGACTTCTGTTTTCCCCCGTATGATAAAACCGGGATTGAATGCCGGAATGCTGCTGAGATACTTTCTGGAAAAATGCACCTGCACAGAACATGCACTGGAAGAGCTGAAGCGCCTTCCTGTCAGCTCTGCGCAGACCATTATTTTCGCGGATATCTCCGGCAATATCGCATTAGCAGAATGTGATGCCCGGCAGATTGTTATCACGCGCTCATCCGCTGACGCTCCTTATGTATGCGCCACAAATTGTTTTCATGCTGATGTACTGCGGACGCCGTCTGATATATTTCCGTCGGCTACCTATTCCAGTACATTGTCGTCAGACCTGCAATATGATGCACCATTTCCCGGTGTGCAGTCCGGTATATTTCCACCGGCTACCCGTTCCGGTACATCCGCGCCAGGCAGTTACAACGGCGCCGGGATGAATTCTCCAATTTCTTTTCCGGACGACTGGAAAGCAGAGTTGCGCTATCAGACCCTTACCCGTACTTTGTCACATAATGCGGACAACTTCACTCTCCGGGATGGTATGGACCTGTTATCCGGGAAAAAGGGATTTCTCTGCCAGTATGACCGGAAATCCGGCAGAGATACCGTATGGTCTGTCCTTTATGATTTGAGTAACCATAATATTTACCGCGCAGAGGGAAATCCGCCAGAACAGCCTTACCGGGAAGACGACTGTTTTATTTTCTGAACCCGTTTCCGGATACAATGGCATCTATCCTGAATTTCCATGTACGCCACCAGGATACCGTACGGCATCCGCACCCAGGCACTGCACGGATATCACATTCTAATAATGGCAGTAATTTTGTCCGGCTATACTTTCCGCGACAAAATTACTGCCAGCAGCTTTTTCCATAGTTACATCTTTTTATAAAATTCTCCGACAGCCGCCGCAAAAAAATCCGCGGTTCCAGCGCCATATTGTTTGTCCAGCGCCGTCCTCGCCTGTTCATTTGTCTGATAAAGCGCTGCCAAATCCTTCACGATTGCCTCTGCGTCTTTTATCTGGTACAGTTGTCTGGAAACGAAATCATATTCTCCAATGATTTCTTTAACCGGAAAGCCGGAAGGTTCCTCTCCCCGCTTATCCGCAAGCTTCTTCATCACCGCGTCCAGGCGCTTCTGATATGCCGCAAAGATATCCGGGTTTGTCGGCTGCGCTCCTTCCAGTACCTGCTCCTTACTTCCATACCACTCCACCAGCTTCTGGAAATTTTTCTGAGCCTGTTCTCCGGACGCATTTTTCACAAACATTTTGTGAAATTCTGCTTCCTGCTCTGCCGCATCCTTCCCCATCATTTTCGCATCACTCATTTTAGATGTTGCGCCGCCGTTTGCCGCAATGTAGTTTCCCATAAACTGTTTTTTCTGCTCATCCGATAGATTTCCCATAACAGCCCGATAAAGCTGCTCTATGTCCTCCTGGTTAAATACTGCAAAATCCATCCTGTTCTCTCCTTTCAAAATATCGTCTATTGTAAAAATCAGACGCTCCAGGCGCTCTTTTTTCTGTTCCAGCATTTTTCGCTGTCCCAGCAAGATCTGATTTCTGTCAAGAGCAGGATTTTCCATAATGGACTTAATTTCCCGGAGAGGCAAATCAAATTCCCGGAAAAACAGAATTTGC
This sequence comes from Marvinbryantia formatexigens DSM 14469, assembly GCF_025148285.1. Taxonomy (NCBI): domain Bacteria; kingdom Bacillati; phylum Bacillota; class Clostridia; order Lachnospirales; family Lachnospiraceae; genus Marvinbryantia; species Marvinbryantia formatexigens. The sequence goes on from NZ_CP102268.1 coordinate 631,462, forward strand.
TGCAGTCTTTCCAGCGCTTTATCGTCATAAAGCCTGTAGCCGGCATCACTGATTGCCTATGGCTTCAGCAACCCGATTTCATCATACCAGTGAAGCGTGCGCACGCTGATACCGGTCAGCGCAGATACCTCTTTTACCGTTCTCATTTACTGTTCCTCCTGTCCCCGACATCATCAGAATAATCCATCACGTCACGTGAGAGTCAAGCACAAATTTACAGCCGCCAGAGAATTTTTATAAATCTTTTTCTAATCTGGCAGGAACAGTTTCCGCAGCCCGCCGCATATCACATACAATACGTGAATTCCCTTATATTTCAGACACTCTTACCATACGTGAATTCCCTTATATTTCAAGCACTCTTACAATACGTGAAATCCTTTGTATTTCAGACACTCTTCCACTTCTGCGGTATCATTTACATGAAGTACCATAATTGGACTTCCCTTTTCCCGGTCAAAGGACAGGTACAGATAATCTACGCTGATGTTGCTCTCATCCAGCGCCAGCAGCAGACGATTCAGATTACCAACCTCATCCGCCACCTCTATGCCCAGAACATCTGTTAACTTGCAAAGATATCCGGCTTCACACAAAGCTTTCATTGCCTCTTCCGGTTTGGATACCAGCATTCGAATAATGCCATACTCTGCACTGTCGTTTGTGACAGAACCAAGAATATTAATATCATTTTCGGCAAGTATCCCGGTAATTTTCTGCATCGTCCCTTTCTTATTTTCTGCAAAAATCGCAAGCTGATTTAACATAATTTTCTCCTCCGTTTATTCCCGGTCAGACATCACATTAACTTTTTGTGACAGGATGTCCGCCTAATTCCATATCATTCTAGCACTATATAACAGTAACTGTCAAATATCAGAGAATCACACGTATCCTTGTTCCAAGCTGCGTCCTTGACAGCACCTCAAAATGTCCATGATGCTTATCAATAATCCATTTCGCAATGGAAAGTCCCAGACCGGTTCCCTGGAAACGCCTCGCATCGTCCGCTCTGTAGAAGCGCTCGAACATCTGGGCAATGTCCTTTTCCGCCATGCCAATCCCCGCATCCTGCACCAGCAGATATACATGTCCGTCCCCGGTATAGCCGGTGCCAAGCAGAATTTCTTCCCCGTTTTCCGTATATTTTGCAGCGTTATCCACCAGAATCCGCACTGCCTGCTTCAGCATCGCCGCATCCGCCCGGATGATGATTTCTCCGTCTTCCATCCGGCAGCGGTACCTGTGATTCTCATCAATCATCAGTGATTCCTCATAAACTTCCCGCATCATATCATTAAGAGACACATTTTCCATAGTAAGCTTGTGCCTGCCGCTGTCGCCCCGCGCCAGGAACAGAAGCTGCTCAACCAGATGCTGCATGTGCTCCGATTCGTGGCTGATAGCCGTAATCGATTCATCCAGCACTTTTTCATCCTCCCTGCCCCACCGCGCCAGCATATTCGCGTATCCCTGAATCACTGCAATCGGTGTGCGCAGCTCATGAGACGCATCGTTTACAAACCTTGCCTGCTGCCGGTAGGAATCGCGCATCCTGATGAGAAGGTTGTTCATCGCCGCCTCTATTCCCTGCAGATCAGCGTCTCCAAAAGAAATCAGCTCTGCATCTTCCGGCTGCAGACTTGAAACCGCCTCTTCAATCTGCTGATATTTTTCTTCCGTAAACGTCATTTTGCTCAATTCGTCCGCTTTCAGGGCAATTTCATCAATCGGTGCAAGAATCCGGCGGATTTTCCGGCTCTCGCTGCCGTAAGAAAAAATCATTCCCATTACCTGGAAGAACAGAAGAACCAGCACCACCGTACCAATCACCTGCAATGCCGGATACAAAGCAAGCCTTAGCAGAACCCTTCCGCTTTCATCTGTCACCACATATGTCACATTCTGCAGATACTGTGTTTCTGCCAGCGTCCTCATATAATCCAGCCGAAGCTCTCCAAACCGCACCAGCTCCCGGTCAATTATCCATCCCACAAAAAGCAACACAAAAAGAAGCAGGTCCATTCCGGCATACAGACCGAGCTTCTTTCCAATCCATGACATGTGAATTTTTCTTGCAATGGAAGTCATCCGCTTCGTTTCCGTGTTACTTTTTGTCTTCTCTGCCCGTCCTGCCTCTTTCCGCCCGTGTTTCGCCTCTTTTTGTTTATGTTTCGAATTTTTCTGCATCTTACCCGCGTCCTTCATCCTCCGCATGCATCCGGCGCTTCCGATTTTATCACATATCCTACGCCGCGCACAGTCTGAATCATTTTAATCTGAAAAGCCTCGTCTATTTTGGCACGCAGAAAACGGATATAAACATCCACCACATTTGTTTCTCCCACATAATCATAGCCGCATACCCTGTTCAGCAAGACTTCCCGTGTAAGTACAATATCCTGGTTTTCCAGAAGTGTTTTCAGCATCTGGAATTCCCGGTTTGTCAGGATAATTTCTGTCCCGTCATATGTGACCTGGTGACGTTTTTCGGAAAGCTGCAGCCTGCCCCATCTGTACACGCCCGTTTCTTCTTCCTCCGGACGCCGCGCAGACCGCCGGGTGTCTCCGTGCAGCTTCAGCGCCACACGGATGCGCGCAAGCAGTTCCTCTATTGCAAACGGTTTTGTAATATAATCAACAGCTCCGGCATCCAGTCCCGCCACCTTGTCCATCACGGCATCCCGCGCTGTCAGCAGGATGACCGGCGTCGGTTTCTCCTGCTGCAGCCTCCGCAAAACCTCCAGACCATTCAGCCCCGGAAGCATGATATCCAGCAGAATCAGAGCGAAATCACCGGACAGCGCAATTTCCAGCGCCTCTCTTCCATTCACAGCCTTGCTGACAGTATAGCCCTCATGCACCAGCTCCAGCTCTACAAACCGCGCCAGCTTTTCTTCATCCTCAACCACCAGAATATGTGCTCCCATAATATCCCCTTTTTTCATTACAGTTTTTTAAATTCATCCTTCGCCTTATCCGCCATCTTGCTTGCCTGCTCCATCACCTTATTTGCTTCGTTGAGGTTATCCTTCCCCTCGAAGGAATACTGACACCCCAGAAACAGCCCGATGATAAGCGCCGGAACAAGAATCTGCCACATCAGCACCAGCGCAATCACTACCAGAACAATCGGCACACGGAGAATTTCTTTCTCCTTCCGTTTCACACAGAGGGAGTTGTCCAGACATTTGCGAATCACAATCCCGACCAGACGCCCAAGCTTGCGGAATATATTGTCATCGGCTTCCTTCTGCTCCTTTACCTTGTCCTTCACTGACACATATTGTGTCTGCTCCTCATAGCTGGTGGAGTATGTTTCCCTGGACGGACCCTGGGTCTTTCCGGATTTTTCCAGATAAACCATCGCATCCAGAAGATCCCAGTTGCTCGCCTCCAGCGCTTCCTTCGCCTCTTCATAAGTGACATTTGCGCGCGCCCTTAATTTTTCCACTTTTTCCAGTTGTTCCATATTCTTACCTTCCCTTTCCGAATGATTTTCCTGTTGATGGTAACTACTTTACCAGTGTTTTCTTAATCATTCTTTGAAGAAAGATTAAAAACGGATTAAAGCCGGTTATTCTGCCGGTTTCTGGTAAAATCTTCCGGAAAGCTGCTCCGTGCGGATAGAATTGACAAATGCGTGCGGGTCGGCTTCCTTGACCGCATTCATTACTTTCTTGGTTTCCGCGCAGGAAACAACGGAGTAAACCACGTTGCGCTCGCAGTGCCCATAAGAGCCTTCGCCCTCCAGAATCGTCGCACCGTGATGGCTCACCTGCGCAATCGCGTCGCTGATTTCCTGCGGCTTATTGGTAACGACAAACAGGGTCTGTCTCTGGTATTTCTTATACATGCTATGCAGAACCTGCGTGGACGTATACTGGAAAATGATAGAATACAGCGCCTTGTCCCATCCAAACAGCAGCCCCGCCGCAGAAAGAATCACAATGTTCAGTCCAAGCACAAGATTAAAGGATTCCATTCCTTTTTTCTCTGACAGGAAGATGGCAATAAAATCCGTTCCGCCCGTCGTCGCATTCATCGAGAAACATACGCTGATAACAAAACCATTTATCATGCCGCCGAAAATACTGATCAGCAGCAAATCATATGTGATTTTATAGCCCGGTACCAGGTCCGTGAAAATACCGGTAAGAAAAATCATCAGGCAGGAATACAGCGTAAATTTTTTTCCGATATAGCGGAAGCCTATGTACACCGGAAGGGCATTCAGCAGCACGTTCACCAGGGTATACGGAAGCTCCACATTCCAGAGCATCTGTGCTATCCGCTGCAGAAGAATCGTAAGCCCGGTCGCTCCGCCCGGATAAAGTCCCCCGGTACGTACAAAGGATTTAATATTCACTGCCATCAGCAAAGACATCAGGCAGATTACGACAATTCTCTTTCCATCTTCTTTTACATCAAATTTCATTACCGTTCCCTCTCATATTCTCTTTCATGTTCCATATTACAGTATGTTGCGTTCCCGCAATGCATCGGCAATCTTCTCATAGACCGGCATGGGAACTCCCCACTTTTGTCCCATACGCACCACTTCATATACCAGTCCGTCAATCTCAGAAGACTTTCCCTGCCGGATATCCCGCTGCATGGAGGTAGACGCTTCCGGCGTCAGACTGTCCAGAATGTCAAGATTTGTTTTTACAATATCCACATGAAAGGGGATTCCCATTGCTGTCGCCAGCGCATCAATCTCCCGTATCAAAGCCGCAAAGGTATCGCGGATTTCCCCTTCCTTCTGCATTTCTCCCGCCTTTGCATCGTAATACTGTCCACATGCCGCTGCCGGGGATACATAAGAAAATTTCTGAAGGGCATCCCGCCGGATATTATCAGACAGCACCGCCTCAATGCCGGAATCCTCCAGGTCTTTTTTCACATCTTCAAGCACCGGACGATACTGTGACGGCTCGCGCACACCAAAAACTACCCGGAAAATATTTCCGTTCTGCCAGAGACAGCCCGGTCGTTTAATCTCCGCCGCAATATAAATACAGCCGTCTGTTACAAGAAGCTGCGGCAGCTTTTCCTGCAGGCGTCCACCCGTTCCGTATATATTCAGTATCGGAATTACCACCGTTTCCGGTTTTGCCACTTTTTGAATGAAGGGCACCGTTTCTTCCAGAGAATAGCCCTTCACACAGACAAATATCACATCCGGCTGCTCATTGTAATGCTCCATATCCGCCGCTTTCACCGGACTGACTGTATAATTTCCTTTTCTGGTCGTCTCCATCTGAATTCCGTTTTTCTGCATCGCTTCCAGATGCGCGCCGCGCGCAATCAATGTTACATCCTTTCCCGCTTCGGTCATATAGGCGCCGATGCATCCGCCCGTTCCACCTGCACCAATCACTAAATATTTCATATATCCTCTCCTGTTTTCTTCCCGGCATTTTGGGTAATCTGTTTTATCATTCCGCCCGCAAAAGGATTGCAATATATATCCCCCGTAAGCATTTATGCAGCAAAAGAGTTGCAATATATATCCCCCGTAAGCATTTACGCAGCAAAAGAGTTGCAATATATATCCCCTGTGAGCATTTATGCAGCAAAATGGTTGCAATATATATCCACTTTGAGCATTTATACAGCAAAATACTGCGATAAGCAGCTCTGATAAGCATTTATGGCTTCACATAAATCTGGCACATTTTCATGGCTGCCAGCGCATTTTCGTGGCTCTGCGGCGTAACGCCCGCACAGCAGGATGCGTCGACTGTCACCTTTATTTCCGGAGCAAATGCTTTTGTCAGCATCGCGTTTGAAATCACACAAATATCTGTGCACAGTCCAATGATTTCCACCTCGGTAACGTCTGCATAACAGCCCTTTTCCCAGTCCAGAGCATATTCACTGGAACCAAATGTCTCTTTTTGATAAATCTTCATTTCCGACAGATTCACCGTCCCGCGAATCTGCTCGCAGAGCTCCCAGCCAGCCGTCCCCTTTATGCAGTGCGGCACCGGAAGATTTTTTCCTTCCTGGGTTTCCAGATAATTTTCTCCGTGCGTATCCATCGTGAATACAATCCGTTCTCTGTCCTTCTGATAGCTGCGTATTTTCTCCACCACAGCCGGTACAATCGCCTGCGCCTCTTTCGTGCCGAGCGCCCCGTCAATAAAATCCTTCTGCATATCCACTACCAGCAACATTTTCATTGTTATTTTCTCCTGTCTTTTCACGCGCAAAAAGCTCCCCACGGCTTTGCCGTGCAAGGAGCCCTTCCGGCGCCCTTGCCGGAAATCTTTGCATATGTTTTATGTTACAGTTTTTCTTCCCACTCCTTCTCCCGGAAGCCAAGCAAAACGCCGTCCTCCAGAACCACAAGCGGCCGTTTTACCAGCATCCCGTCGGAAGCAAGCAGGGCAAACTGTTCTTCCTCACTCATCGAAGCAAGCTTGTCCTTCAGCCCCAGCTCGCGGTACAGCATTCCGCTGGTATTGAAAAATTTCTTCAGCGGCTGTCCGCTTTTTTCATGCCACGCCTTTAATTCCTCCACCGTCGGATTT